>JAUTCT010000132.1 GCA_030673875.1 Verrucomicrobiota bacterium JB025
CCTCCTCCAACTCGCCCGCCGGAGAGCACGCGGATACCGGCGCTTCGAGAACTTCCGCGCCATCGCCTACTGGATCGCTGGCGGTCTCGTGATCCCGACATGCCATCCCTCAACCCACTAAATTCTCAGGAGCGCCATGAACCGAAGCGCCCTCCAGATCATATTCCAGGATGTTGACGGATGTCTGAACCCCGAAAACGGCGAGGAGTTCGGAGTCGATCCACAATGGGAACCCTCGCCCCGGCAGGTCGAAATGCTCGAGGCGATCGATCGCGCGGTGGACGCATCGTCCCTTCAACACTTCGTGATCAACACCGGTCGCTTCCAGCCCGTTCTCGATAACATCGTCAAACACTTCCGCACGCCCAAGCTCCGGTTCCTGGTCATGGAACATGCCTGTGTCATCCATGACCGCAAAACCGGAACCAACCTGAACCTCGAATCGATGGCGCGGGCCTGTGGCATGAACCCGCTTGCGGAGCGCTATGCGAACCTCGCCACCATGCGCAAGCTGCTGCATTGGTATGACGTCCGCGGACAAGCCGAAATGGAACGCCACTACGGTGCGCCGATGCCGCGTCTCGACAAGCTCGGCAACCTCTCCTACGCGGTCCCGCACGGCGTGGACGGCGCGGAGGTCCTGACCCGCATCGAAGCACTCGTGCACCAGGACTTCACCGAAGCGGAAATCCAACAACTTGAGTTCTGCCGATCGGACCGCTTCATCGACATCCTGCCCGGCATTCACAAGATGGACGGCATCGAACTCCTCTGCGCCCATCTTTCCATCGATCTCCAAAACGCTCTCGCGGTCGGCGATTTCCTCAACGACCTCGCCGTCTTCCAGTCCTTTGATCAGGTCATGTGCCCGGCCAACGCGCACCCGCAAATCCTCGAACTCACCCGCTCCAAGGGCGAGTGCGGGCACGTCTCCGCATTCCCCTACGGCGCGGCCCTGCTCGACCTGCTCGGCACGATGCACCCCGGATCGACCGGCGGCGCTTGAACGCCGCGCCCATCGCGCAGCCGATTCCCGGCTACCCCCCTACACCTAACAGCCACTACCCCTCCGGCCGGCAACTCATCCGCCCGGGCGGACATGTTCCGCCCCTCCATTCCGCCCCTCCATTCTGCTCCTCACCCCAAGCAGGCGTGGACTCCGATCCGTCCATGCCGGGGAAACCCCCATGCCTGAGCCGACGCCACCGCGATCGCCATCATTCGCAGCCACTCATCGCAGGTCTCCAAGTCCCGCTCCAACCGGATGTCCAAGGACTATGGTTCGCGCCGCGCTTGCAAGCGCCCACGCCCGCAAGCCCCGGTCCCCGGAGCTGCGGGATGTGAGAGACCAGCTAATCCTGAAGGATTTGAAGCTGCAGGAACATAGGGGAGCCATCGATCAGGTAGCGGTTGGTCACCGGCTCGTAGCCGTCAACCGCGGAGCCCACGATCACTTCATCCTGAGCATCAATTGAGACGCCGAAATCCTGCAACGTCGACGAATCCGACAATTGATAGGTCAAACCGAGTTCCGCGCGATCCGTGCGCCGGTAGTAGGTGTATTCGAAGTAGCTGGAGTCGCCGTCCACCACCGGACCGTAGGATTCCCTTGAGCCCGCATCCCAAACGTTGGGATCCATTCCCAGCGCGAACTCCGCGAGGTTGCTGTATCCGTCTCCGGCACCGCCATTTTCGAGATCCGCGCCGTAGAGAGCGTCGTCACCGGTCAACCCGTGACTCGCGGCCCACTCGGAATAGGCGTCCTGTTCGAAAATGGAGCTGACATCGCCGTGCACGACCACCTTGTCGTAATAGGTGGCGGCACCCCACGGTTCGTTGCCACCATAGATGTAGAGGCGGAAGGTCACTGCATCGGTGAGGCCCTCGAAAGTGGTCGCGGGCAAGGTCACCACGTTGTTGACGTAGGTTCCGGCCTCGGTGATTTGGCCGGTCGCGATTTGCGATCCCTCGGTAAATCCGCCCACGGACGAGAACAGCGCCCAGCGGTCCGCCCCATTGTCCGTGCTACCGGTCCGCGCCCGGAAAGTGAAACGGGTCAGGTCCATTTCGTAGTCCGTGTCCGGCGTGATGGTGAAGACCAGATACTCGTTGTTGGTGATCGCCAGGCCCAGGTTGTTGGCGCCGTTCATGTCGCTGAAGCCAAATGCCACCTGTCCTCCGCCATACGAGGCAGCGTTGGCCGTCCCGAAGAAGTTGCCTTCGGCATCGAAGATCTCCGCCAGCGCCGACCCGTCCGTCGAGACAAGGTCCGTCAGGCCGTCGCCGACGCCGAAATCGCTGGCCGTCACGAATTCGTCCGCGACGGTCACCGCCGTCGTTGCGGTGCCGGTTCCGTCGTCAAAGTCATAGCCGGCAACGACATCGGTCGCCACGCCGGCCCGGATCGACACCGTGGCCGGATCACTGGTCGTTTGTCCGTCCGTGGCGGTGAAGGTGAAGCTGTCGGTTCCCACATATCCGCTGTTAGGCGTGTAGCTGAGATTCGGCGCCGTGCCGCTCAGCGTGCCGTTGGCGGGATCCGACGCCACACTGAACGAAAGGGAGTCACCCTCCACATCGCTGCCGGTCAGCATGATGCCCACCGTGGTGTCTTTTGCCGCATCCACACTCTGAGCGATCGCCCGCGGCGGGGTGTTGTAGGTGATTTCGCCATGCAGCGTCACCTTGTCAATCATCGCCAGCGTTCCGCCCGCCGAGGTCGACCCACGGCCCCAGGCGTAAATGCGGAAGGTCGCCGCTTCGCTCAACCCCTGATACTCGCTGCCGGACAAGTCCACCGTCACCGACTGATAGGTTGTCGTTTGACCGAGCGTGGAAATCTGCACCGTGCTGCCGATCAGATTGCCGGCCTCATCCGTGACCGCATACTCATCCACCGACGTTGTGGCCGTTGTGCTGGCTTTGAATGTGATCGCGTCGAGATCGAGCGTCACTTCCTCGCTCGGGGTGACGGTGAAGGTCACGTAATCGTTCCCGGCGACCGCGTCGGCAAACGACGAGGTCGTCGCATCCGTGACGCGAATACCGACGCAACCGAGCGTGTCCGTATTTCCAAAGGCCAGCCCCGTCGCGTCCACTCCGCTGATGTCGCCGATGGTCGTCGGCAACGCGATGTCCATCGGCGAGGTGAATGCCGTGGCGCTGACATGAGGAGACACGACCTCCGTCGCCTCCACGCTGGCATCATCAAAATCATAACCGACGAGCACCGGCCCGGCGATTCCCCGCAACACCACCTTGTCGATCGCCGCCAGAGTGCCTCCCGTCGATGTCGTTCCCCGGCCCCAGGCGTAGATGCGGAACTCGGTGGCCGCAGTGACCGTCTCGTATGCCGTGCCGGTCAGATCGACCACCACACTGTCGTAGGTTCCGGTCAGTCCGACGACATTCTCGATGATGACCGGGCTGCCGATCAGGTTGCCCGAGCCGTCCGTGACGGCGTATTCATCCACCGACGTCGTCGCTTTCTTGGTCGCCTTGAACGAAATATTCGAAAGCGTGAGGGTCCGGCCGTCGTCCGGCGTGACCGTGAACGTCACGTAGTCGTCGCCGGCCACCGCATTTGCGAAGCTCGAAGTGGTGGCATGGGAAACCGCGATGCCGAGGCAGCCGAGTTCAGCCGTGCTGCCGAATGCAACCCCGGTGGCATCGACCCCGCTGTCATCACCGACCGTCGTGCTAACCGAGACGTCCATCGGCGAAGTCAGTGAAGTCGCGGTCACGCTGGAGGAGGTCATCGTGGGATTGGTCGGGTAGTTGCTCGACGCATCAAAATCGTAACCGACAAGGACCGTGCCCTCCGCACCGTCAGCCGCCTCAAACTCGACGGCGGGAACGATGAACCGGAATCTCAGGTTGTCGTAGGCAGCCGAATCGTTGTCGACATTGATGACGTTGGCGTCGGTGATCCGGAGGCGTTTGCTGGTCGCCGGATGGTCGATGTAGAACCAGCCGTATTGGTGTTCGTTGAGTTCCCATTCGACGTCGCTGCCGGTGGTTCCGGCATCCGCCAGGCCGACGCTCGAGCCATCGTAGGATAGGCGGCGGCCGGTGCTGAGTCCCACGATGTATTTGTTTCCGGAAGCAGCTGAGACCAAGATGAATTGTTCGGTCTGCCCGGTGTGCGACACGTCGGCATAAGTGACCGTATCGGACGCCGGATCGTCGATCAGGCGGAGGAAGCGCCCTTTGTTATGGATGATGTAGGGCTTGTCATCCAACACCTCGGCGACCCCGTCCCAACCGGCCAGCAGCAACCCGCACTCCATCAGGTCCTCGTAGCCCGGATCCGTCTTGTCGTTGTTGTAGTGCAGCGCCAGTTTCGGGGAATTCATCGCGGTCAGGTCGGAGCCGTTGCCATCGGTGGTATCCACGTCGCCGCCGTATCCCCACTCAAACAGCGACCAACTCTTGAGCCAATCCAGGCTTTCCGCGCGCCACATGAATTCCGCCAGGAAATTGTAGTTGTGGTTGCGGCTCCAGGTGGTCTTGGTCCCATCGAAGTCGCGGGTGGAGAACTCGGTCAGCATGATCTTCCGACCATAAAGATTGTACACATACTCGAGGTTGTTGATCAGCGTGCTCGGACTCCCGCTCGAGGCACCATTGGGAGAATACCAGTGCACCGCCTCGTATTCCGTGCGCAGCCCCCGTTCATCAGCCATGGAGTTGAAATTCGCACGCCATGACCCCTTGTAGTTGGAATCGCAGGGACCCGCCAGCGGCAGGCGCATGCGCTGCAGGCGAGGCCATTGATAGGCCGCCGTCTCCTCCTCCATGTTCGACTGGTCTTCGAGGTTCGGTTCGTTAAACCCGAGAACAACGGTGTTGTTGGCGCGACCATACCAGCCCGGCTGGTAACGCAGGATTTCCGCCGTGGAAGAAGCGATCCCCCCCCACTGCATCGGGTAATACTGACCGTATTCCACCTCCCCTTCGTCGCCATACTTCCAGTTGTATGCCCAGCCCGGCTGGAACATGAAGTTGAAGTGGAAATGCGACGCCTGCCCTTTCTTGGGATAGTGCGTCTGGTAGTTGATCGCCCACTGCCGGCTCGTCTCCGTGCCGGACTCCTGCTGCACCACGTTGTCGCCATCGAGCCCGAGCACCAGCCCGCTCCAGACGTTGACGATCCGGAAATACCCGCCGTCGTCGACTTCCTCCAGCCGCCAGCGCTGGTGCGGCATGCCCGAGTAGTCGCCTTCGACAATCGCGGCCCCCGCGGCGGTCGAGGCGTTTTCGACTTCGAAACACCGCTCGCTGTCCTTGCTGCGCAGGCGGTAGGTGTCCGTGCCGATGTTGAGCAGCACCTGGAACGACGGTTCGTCCTCGTCGGTGACGGTCGATCCGGTCGTGGAAGTCGAGAGCAGTGAGCCGTTGGAGCGGTTCACGATCGTGTAGTAGGAGTCCTCGTATTCGAGAAAGCTCTTCGCGGGCGGTGCTTCGTGCCGGGCATCGGTCCACAGCGGATACGCGTCGCCGCCGTTCTCGGCGAACACCACCAGTTCGCGGATGACCGCCTGCTTGGAGTCCGTCGTCTGCACGCGGATCTTGTTGGTCGCCTCGGCGGAATCAAACCACAGGCTCAGGTATTCCTCGGTGTTGCCGGTGACCGTGCCGCCGGAAAAGGTGACCCAGGCGGATCCGCTCCAGTAGTCGACCGTGAAGTCCTCCATTTGGGTGCCGCTCTCGCCCTCGAATCCGGAGTAGAGATGGATGCCGCGGATTTCCTCGCTCTGCGGGAAGTGGACTTCAAACGAATGCGGGCCCGCGGCATTCGTGCTCGCCCACGCCGAATCGTCGCTCACGTAGCCGTCGATCGCCAGCGCGGGATAGTTGGCGCCGGCCACCGACGAATAGTCGAACTGCCGCAGTTTCGCGATGTTCAGGTCCAGATCGGAGCCGAAGGGAACCGCCTCGCCATTCGAGGTCGGCGGATAGAGCGCCAGCTCCTTGATGCGCGCGGTGTCGTCCGTCGTGTAGAGGCGGAACTGCTGCGCGGTCACCGGAGTGGCAAAGCTCAGGTTCAGCGCCTGCAGCGTGTTTCCGGAAACCGTGGTGCCCGGGATATCCACCCAGCCGCTGCCATCGTGATACTGCAGGGAAAGGTCGGCGATCGCCGCAGTGGACGTCGCACCGCTGTAGAGGTGCGCGCTGCCGATCTCCATCGGGACGGCCAGATCGACCTCATACCAGTGCGGACCGCTGCCACTGCTGACCCAGCGGTTTTCCTGTGTCACAAAGCCGTCGTTGCCATACTGCGCGGGCGTCGAACCGCTGGCCGAATCCGCGGAACTCGTCTGAAACTTCGCCAGGTTGAACACCGGCTCCCCGCCAGTGCCCTCGACCACCACCTGGTCGATCCTCGACGCATTGGAATACGCCGTGCCATTGGCACCCCACATGTAAATCCGGAACTCCACCGAGTCGACGTCCTGAAACTTGCCGCCAAATGCCGACGTCGCGGAAAGATCGACGAAAGTGCTGTCAAACTCCGAAAGCCCCTGCGGAGCGCTGGTCGTCTGGTCCGTCGTCAGCGCATCGGCACTGCTCCACGCGCTCGCGTCGCCGTCCACCTTGGCCAGCACGTTCCACTCGTTGGCAAGCCGTTCGACAAACGTCGTATTGACCGCCTTATCAATCGAAAATCCGCTCAGATCGAGCGTCCCGGGCACCTCCGCGCGGATGGTGAATGTGATGTAGTCGCCGTCGGTGATCGCGTCCTCGAGCGAGGCACCGGTCATGGAATCACTCACACCGCTAAAGCTGCCGGCGGAGGTCGATCCGAAGACCGTGCCGCTGGCTGCCACGCCGGTGTTGTCGCCGGTGCCGGTATTCACGGACCAACTGTCCGCCCCTCCCACGCCCACGATGTCGCTGACGATGACGCCCGCACTGACCACGGATGCCTCCGGTGTCTTGTCGCCGGAGCTCAGGGTGAAATCGTAGCCAGCGATGATCCCGGCGTTTGCGCCACACGCAAGTCCCAACCACAGCGGGACGGTCATCAGGTTTTTCAAGAGGTTCTCCATGACTGTTCTTTTTTCGGTTCCGGGGATTTTTAGGGACATTGGCCTGATTGTGGCGCTTGTCCGCTGCTTCCCAGCAGAGCGACGCAACAAGCAAACCGGCTTCGACGGCGGAAACCTCCACGTTTTCGGGCCACATCACAACCAGAATTCACGCCAAAGCACCGCCCGTGCCGAGGCCATCGCCGCCGCGTCCGCCATCCCCCACAAGCACCTCATCCGCCCGGGCGGTCCGGCTCCGCCCCTTCCATTCCGCACCTCTCGGTGGTCCTATTTTCCGCTCCAGCCGGATTTCCATGGAATAGAATCCCGCTTGTGAACTCCCATGCCCGCAATCCAGAAGCCACAAGCCACTCCATGAAATACGTCTCCCTGCTGCTCAACGTCCTCGCCGGTCTGATCCTCACACGCTTCACCGTTTCCAAGTTCGCCGCCTGGCCGATTTCGGTCGCGGCATTTGAGGACATGGCCAAACCTCTCGGCATCGATCCCACCATGTTCCGGATCGGCACCGGCTTCATCATCGGCTTCGCCGCGCTGTCGTTCTTCATCAACGCCGCGCTGATCCTCTGGAAGAAATCCGCTCACGATCGCGGCCTTCTGGTGTTTCTCACGGGCAACCTCTATGCGCTCGGCGCGATGACCGGCGCGCTCTTTTCCGAGTTTTTCCTCCGGTCCGTCACCAAGTGGCCACTGGTCTACATCGCGGTGGCAATCATGGTGATCTCCGTGCTGAACCTGCTGCCGCATCTCGGCAAATTGCCATCCCTGCTCAAGAGAAACCGCCTCATCAAGGCCGCCGCTTAAGCCCCCCATTCCATCCATTCACTCCACTCCTTTTCACTCCAACCAACCTCCTGAAGAATCATGAAAATCAAACTCGCACTCGCCAGCATCCTCACCGCAACCCTGACCCTCTTTTCATCGGTCTCCGCCGATGCTGAGGCGGCCGAAGTTTCCCGGCCAAAGGTCATCTTTTTCGACGTGAATGAGACACTGCTTGACCTCACCACGATGCGCAAATCGGTCGGCGAGGCGCTGGGCGGCCGCGAGGAATTGCTGCCGCTGTGGTTCTCCACCATGCTCCACTACTCGCTGGTGGACACCACCACCGGACGATACCACGACTTCGCGGACATTGGCGTGGCCGCGCTGATGATGGTGGCCAAAAACAACGACATCGAACTCACCGAAGCAGCCGCACGCGAGGCCATCGTCACCCCCCTGCGCAGCATCCCACCGCACGAGGACGTCAAGGAAGGCCTGCAATCCCTGAAGGACCAGGGGATCCGGCTCATCAGCTTCACCAACTCCTCGAACAAAGGGGTGCGCACCCAGTTTGAAAACGCCGGCCTGACCGAGTATTTCGAACAACGCCTCAGCGTGGAGGACATCAAGACCTACAAACCCACGCTCGCATCCTACGAGTGGGCGCTCAAACAAGCCGGGGTGAAACCCGGCGAGGCGATGATGGTGGCCGCCCACGGCTGGGACATTGCCGGAGTGAAAGCCGCCGGCATGACCGGTGTCTTCGTGACACGCCCGGGAAAAACCACCTACCCGCTCGCCATTCCAGCAGACAAGGAAGTCGCCACCATCACCGAGCTCGCCGAGTGGGTGAAAACCCTCAAGCAGTAAACCGCACCGGCTTTTCCCCCAATCTCCCGCCAGCAGAAAAACGCGGAACGGAGCAATGGTGGAGTGGAAACCCGGACACCGGAAAACCATGGTGCTTGGAGACCCGGGCGGCCAATAATGGGCCTTGCTGGCCGCCCGCAGCTCCTATCCACCACTGCTTCCACCACTGCTTCCGCTTCGCTGATTTTTATTTGGAATAGATCGGAAAAGTTTCACTCACACCCACTCAACTCATGAGTAACGCACAAATTCACGCCCTTGACCTGACTTCGCAATTCCCCCGCAGCCCCCGGGCGACTCTCGCAGGATACGTTGTCGCCGGCCGGGCTCTCGACAAGTGCCGCGCGGTCATCGCGGGCACAAATGGCGAGTATCATTTCGGTTGTCCGCTGGATGAGACATTTTTCGGCTTCGCCGGAATCACCGCGGATGCCTTCAAGGAGTTCGTGGCGACTGGTGCCGATGATGATGCCGTCGCCGCCTGGATCAAAGAGAATGCCACGGCCCACACCAGGGAAGAGGTCGTCGCCTGGAACAATGGCCTCCGCTACAAGCGCATCAGTGAAATGCCGATCGAGCTTCAAGTGTTTCTGGAGGACTATATCCCCGAGTTCATCCCGGCGAACAAGATCGTCCACTACTGGTTCGATGTCTATGACATCGAGGAAGAGCGGATCTAGCCAAACCGCGCGGCCGGATTTCCCCGGCCCACGCCAGGCGGCACCAGCCACGCCAACCGCGTGATCCCCGGAAACCGACTCGTCCGCCAGGCGGCCATCTGCAGGGCGGACAAGCGGCTTTCAGGCACCCGCCCCCACGCCGCATCAACTGGGAAACTGAATCACCTGCTTGCTCCGGCTGAGACGTCTGGGAGCTTCAGCGGTATCCAAGGGGAAATTGATGCTCCCCGGCACTGACATTCCCCCATTCCCATGCGCTCACTCCTTTCTGCCCTTCGTTTGGCCCTTAGCTTGGCGCTCCTGTGCTCCGCCGCGTGGAGCCAGACCGTCGTCAGCTCGTTCACCGAACTGATCCCCTACCTCGACGACGACAACGTCGAGGTCGTCATGACCCCGGGAACCTACCGCATCACCCCGGACGACGTGACGTCCGGACTATTTCCCTCGAATCCGGACGACCCCCATCAGGCGACCCTGCTGACCTTCACCGGATCGGGCAGCACCTTCGATTTCACCGGAGTGACCATCGAAGTGGACACCCGGGTCTTCCAGTCCTTCGGCAACATCGACGTCAAGGAAGTCGCCGTCTGGGGCGACGACCTCGTGCTCAAGAACCTGACGCTGACCGACATCGGCAACACCCGCCCCCGTCGAACCGCGCTGGGCGTCCTGCTCGACGGAAGCCGCAACCGGATCGAAGGCTTCACCATGACCGTCCGCGGGTCCTACCCCTATGGCTACGGCGACATCTTCGGCAAGGGCTCAGACTACGTCATCAAGCACTTCAAACACTCCGCCATCCTCGTCCGCGGCACCGAAAACCATCTCCTGAACTGCAACATCTTCCACCGCGCCTACGGACACGGCATCTTCTGCCAGGGGTCGTTGGACGCACGCATCGAAGGCTGCTACCTCGAAGGCGAGGTGCGCACCACCGACGAAGTGCTCGCCGAACTCGGAACCGGGTCCGGCGCCGACGGCGTGAACTTCGAAACCGTGTGGGCACTGGACCCGGTGAACGACCCCGACGGCGTCGGCTTCACCCTGCCGCCCGGCAGCACCTTCAGCCTGCAGGAAGACGGCATCCGCGCCTACAATACCGGCCCCGGACTCGACGGAGTGACCCGCAACACCCGCAACATGGAGGTCATCGACTGCACCATCAAATACATGCGCTCCGGCGTGACCATCGGCTTCTGCGACAACACCAAATACGTCGAAAACTGCGTCTCCATCGGCTGCGAGAATGGCTACTGGGTCGGCAGCGAGGGGGAAATCGTCAACTCGGCCGGAACCGCCGAGTTCGGCCCGCTCCTCACCACGTCCTACCAAAACGACCGCGACACCGTCGTCGATCTGACCATTCTCACCAGCGAGCTCCCGCACACCAACAACATGCTCGCCTACCTCGCCGGCAGCGGCCACGACATCACCTTCCGCAGCTCGGAACCAAGCGTCGACCCGGACCTCAAGATCATGGTCACCGGCCTCAAGGAAGGACACCGCTGGCTCACGTTGAATCCAACCTACAACGACTTCACGTCCAACAACATCACCCTGAACAACCTGACGAACTACCGGGTCGTCATGGACAGCAAGAGTGAAAACACCAGCGGCCAATCCGCCGGACCCGTCACCGACAACGGCACCAACAACAACCTGACATCGACCAGCTTGAGAAGCTGTGGTGGCGTCGCCGCACTCCAATCCATCGAGGCCGAGGACTACTGCGGGCAGTCCGGCGTGAGCACCCAGCCGACCGCGGACGGCGGACAGGCGGTCGGCTCGATCGAAGCCGGCGACTGGCTCCGTTTCGACGACTTCTTCTTCGGCTCCGGGCCCAGCCGCTTCGAGGCGCGCGCCACCGGAGGCACGAATGGCGGCACCATCGAACTCCGCCTCAACGCGCTCGACGGACCGCTCATCGGCAGCTGCCCGGTCGGCCCCGGCACCACCGGAGACCAGTGGGTCACCGAAACCGCCGACCTTCTCAAGACGACCGGCAAACACGACCTCTTCCTCATTTTCACCGGCAACTCGGGAGAACTGATGGCGCTCGACTCGTTCAAACTCGTTCACTGGCTCGAAGACAGCGACGACCGCGACGGCGAGCACCTCATGGCTCACTGGAAACTCGATGATGCCGCCGGCACCACGGCGCTCGACTCGTCCGGCCGCGGTCACGATGCCACCGTCACCAACGTCGACTGGACCACCGGCCTGAAAAACGGCGCCCTGGAGTTCACCGGAACCGACCAGCAGGTCGAACTCCCCGCCGCCGCCTTCGACAGCATCGAAAACGAGATCACCCTCTCGATGTTCGTCCGCGGCTCCGCCGGCCAACCGCTCGCCGACTCCGTCTTTTACGCCACCAATGAATCCGGCGACCGGGTCTTCAACATCCACCTCCCCTACGACGACGGGCACATCTACTGGGATGCCGGAAACTCCGGCGGCTCCCAGCGGATCGACCGCGCCGCCACCGAGGACCAGTTCAAGGACACCTGGAATCACTGGGCCTTCGTCAAGAACACCACCGAAGGCACCATGAAGGCCTACCACAACGGCGTGCTCTTCATGGCCGGACTCGGCATGAGCAACACCATGTCGGGCGTCACATCCGCCGTGCTCGGCACCCGCCCCGGCAACGACAGCTACGACGGACTGATCGACGACGTGAAGCTCTACAACGTCGCCTTCACCGAAATGGACGTCGAGCGGCTCTACCTCCAGTCCACCTCCAATGCCTCGCCCGTGGCCATACCGGCAACCGTCAGGGTGCGCCTGGACCAGTCCCTCGACCTCACACTCGAGGCGACCGACGACGATGACGACCCACTCAATTTCACCCTCATCGCCGGCCCCTCGCACGGCACCTTGCAGGGAACCGCTCCGAACCTGACCTACCTCCCCGATCCCGGATTCCTCGGCAGTGACAGCGTCACCTTCCGCGTCGACGACGGCGAACTCGACAGCCCCGCAGCAACCATCGACATCGACGTCTGGCAGGGTTCGTTGATCGCCCACTGGGCCCTCGACGAGACCAACGGCTCCGCCCTCGCCGACTCCAGCGGCAACGGCCATGACGCCACCCTTGTCGGCGGCACTCCCGTCGGTGGAAAACTCGGTGGCGCCATCGACTTCGACGGCGTGGACGACGCCGTCAGCCTTCCCGTCTCCGCCTTTGCCGGACTGACCGATGAAATCACCCTCTCCATGTGGGTCTATGGCGCGGACTCCCAACCCCGTGAGGACTCGATCTTCCACGCGATCGACGATGGCGGCGACCGCATGCTCAACATCCACCTGCCATGGACCGGCTCGAAGGTCTACTGGGACGCCGGCTTCGATTCCGGATACGACCGCATCTGGAAAGTGGCCGAACCCTCCGACTTCATGGGCCAATGGAACCACTGGATCTTCAGCAAGAACGCATCCACCGGCATCATGACCATCCACCTCAATGGCGCACTCTTCCACACCGGTTCCAGCAAGGACAAATCGCTCGCAGGCATCGTCGCGGCCTCCCTTGGAAGCCAGGTCAGCCCGGCGGGTTTCGCCAACAACTACGCCGGCATGATCGACGAGGTAATGCTCTTCGACTACGCCGTGACCGACAGCGAGGCGGCCGATCTCAACGAGTCCTACACCGTCCAGCCAGCCATTGTCATTTGGCTCGATTCCTTCCCCGCACTGGCAGACACCTCGTGGGCGGGCGACCCGGATGGAGACGGCATGGCAACCGGCCTCGAATACGTGCTCGACGGCAATCCGGACCTCGCGGATCCCGAAATCCTGCCCGTCGCATCCGTCTCGGACACCCACTTCATCTTCTCCTTCACCCGGCGCGCCGAGTCAGCGGACGACACGATTCAATCCTTCCAGTATGCGGAAACCCTCACCGGCGAATGGACTGATCTGTCCATCACCGCGCCCAGCGCCGCCGAAGTGTCCATCGGGCCCGTGGTCGACGGACTGCAAACCGTCACCGTCAGCGTGAGTCGCTCGCTTGCCACCGCCGACCGGCTCTTCGGCCGTCTGGTCGTCGTCAACCCCTGATCGACTTCCCGCGGGCAATCCGCTGCGGCACCACACCCGGAATCTGCGCGGTCCGCCCCAGCAGGCGCGGATCGTGAAAACCCAGTGCTCACGACCACAAGGCGGCCGGATTCCGCCAATCCGCGATGCTTGACAGAATGGGCCGGACTCATCCGTTCCCAACTCCATCAACCCCCGCCACCACCGCCGCTCCGCCATGGAAACGCACTTTCAGGGTTTCCCCTGTTCGGTCTTCCCCACCCGCCCGGGCCCGCTCTCCCATGAAAGGCCGCCCGTCATCCGCTCGTTCTCCGGTGGAAGCAACCGCGGCCATTCCCGCTCCGGGCCTCCGCCGAACCAACCTGCCCCCTTGAATCGATGGATCTGAAACACCGCGGAGTTTTACGGCTGATCGGCCGGCACGCGCCGACTCGAATCCGGCGCGTCAATGGCAACACCGTATCCTATCCCCCGGCTGACATAGTTTCCTGCGGGATCCCGGATCAATCCATGTCGAAACCAGTCAAGCGGAAGCAGAATCAGAAAACCCATCAGTAACCCACCCATGAACCGCATGTTGAAATACATCATCACCAGCATTTCGCTCGTATGTGCCGCGACCCTGGCGGCAAAACAGCCCAACATCCTGTGGCTGACATTCGAGGACACCAGCGCCTACGAGTTCGCCTGTTACGGAAATCCGGACGTCAAGACGCCAACCATCGACCGGATGGCGAAGCAGGGCATCCAGTTCATGAACGCCTGGTCGACCGCGCCCTACTGTTCGCCCGCGCGGTCCTCGCTGATCACCGGTTGCTACGCCACCACCTACGGCATGGACAACCACCGCCACCGCTGGGACACGCCGGCGGGGATTTTCTATCCGGAGATGATGCGCAAGGCCGGCTACTACTGCACTAATAATTCAAAAACCGACTACAACACCAAACGCGACAACAAGGCGCTCTGGGACGAGTGCGGGGGCAAGGCCAGCTACAACAGTCCCAGGCGGAAAAAGGACCAGCCGTTTTTCGCGGTGTTCAATGCCAACATCACCCACATGAGCCGCCTCGCCAGCATCACCCTCGAAGGCAGGCGCGATTTCTCCAGGGAAGGCCTCGACCCCGCCAGGCTGACGCTGCCACCGCATGTTCCCGACCTGAAGGAAATCCGCTCCGACTATGCCTTCCATCTGGAAGGCGTGCAGGACGTCGACAAATGGGTCGGCATGTTCCTCGAGGATCTCGAGCAACGCGGGCTGGCGGACGACACGATCATCTTCATCTATTCCGACCACGGCGGCTGCCTGCCGCGCGGCAAGGCATTCCCCTACGAATCCGGATTGCGGGTGCCGATGATCGTGCACTTGCCGCGGCAGTTCGCCCACCTCACGAAAATGAAGCCCGGCACCCGATCCGACCGCCTCGTCGGTTTTGTCGATCTTGCGCCGACACTGCTGAGTCTGGCCGGAGTGAAACCACCCGGATTCATGCAGGGCATGGCGTTCATGGGGCCCCATGAAACCGCGCCACGGAAGCTCCAGTTCGCCTTCCGCACCAATCAGGAAAAACACTACGACCCGTGCCGCGCGGTCACCGACGGACGCTGGAAATACATCCGTTCCTACCTGCCCGGGAAACCATTCAACCTCCGCAATGCCTTCCAATGGCAAATGCCCGGAAACCTCGGCTGGGACGATTATGCCATCAAACACCGGAGCCCGGAAGCCGGCCCGCCGAACCCAAAGTGGATGCAACCCTACAGCTCCAAACCGGCGGAAATGCTCTTCGACCTGCAGGCGGATCCGTTCGAGCTCAACAACCTTGCGGCAGATCCGGCGCACTCACGCACCTTGAACACCATGCGCAACGCTGTCTCCCACCACATCCGCGAAACCGGTGACCTCGGGTTTTTCCCGCCGACCACCAAGGAGAAAGCAAAGGGCGTCGCCTTGTACGACTGGGTGCGGAATACCAACTACGACCTGAACCGACTGCACCAGGCCGCGGAAACGGCGGCAACTCCGGACCCGGCGAATCGGGACAAGCTGGTCTCCTGGCTTGCCGCGGCCGAACCGGAAATCCGCTTCTGGGCGGCCTCCGGGCTCGGACTGCTCGCCGCAGAGGGCATGATCAAGGACTGCCCCGGAGAACTGCTCGCTGCCGTCGCCGACGCCGACAGTTCAGTCGCCTCGGCCGCGGCGATGGCCTGCTGCCTGGCCGGCGAGACCACCGCGGGCATCAACGGCTTGATCAAGGGCCTCACCACCACCAAGGCCGCGCAAAAGGACCCGTTCTATTCCGCGCTCGAGACACTCTCATGGAATCCATCGCAGCAAGCCATGCTCCGGTCCCACCTGGACCGCATCGTTGCCACCGGCGGCTTCCCGGCAAAATCCCTGCAGATCAACCTCGGCCTCAAACCGGTCGACACCCTGTATGGCCAGCAGTCCCGCAAAAAGGGAATCCTGGTCAACAAGGAGCGGCGCAAACTGAAACCGACTCCCTAACGACCTGGCCCGCCCACTGGCTCCCTGGCCGGCACAAGCCACCACCCGCTCCGACTCTGGCAGGCCGGCCCGCAACGGTCGGTTTGCCCGCCGTTTCCACCGTCCCGTTTCCACCGTCCCGTTTCCTCCGTTCGTTTCCACCGGCGCCTTCGCGCCCATGGCAGCCGGCTCCGCATGCCCGCCGCCCTGCCTCGACCGACGGCGTGCCGCGAACCACCGCAAACAACGCGGAGGTTTTCATATAATTTGCACACCCTCGGATCTTGTATCTCAAACCCGAAATGGATATCTTGATACTACTTGAACAGTTCAATATGTATTGAAGTGAAACAAACTCCACTAGAGCAGATTCGTGAGGCTTTCCAAAGCAACGAACTGATGTGCAACCAGGTCATCGACATGCTCGAACTGGTGTCAAACAAGGCCCGCCTCAGGACCGTCTGCATGCTGATGCACGGTGAATACTGCGTGCAGGACATCGTCGACATCGCCGGGGAGGGAAAGGCAACCAACCTGTCACAACAACTGCGGATGCTGCGCCTGGCAGGAGTCGTCGAGGGCCGCCGCCAGGGCAAACAAATACTCTATCGATTGAAGGACGGACCAGTCGCCCGATTGGTCAAGCTGCTGCGCGATGAATACATGAGCACCGAACCGAAATGAAAAAGAACCTACTGATTTTGGGAGCGGGAACCGCCGGAACCATGATGGCCAACCATCTGCGCAAGAAGGTGGACCGCTCGCAATGGCAGATCACCATCGTCGACCAGGATCCCCATCACTACTATCAACCCGGCTTCCTGTTCCTGCCCTTCGGAATCTACTCGGACTCGGACATCGTCAAACCGAAGCAACCACTGGTCGGCGGCGGTGTCGAATACGTCCAGGCCCCGATCGACCGCGTCGACGCCGAGGCCAACCACGTGCTGCTGGAAGACGGTCGAAAACTCGACTACGACATCCTGATCATCGCCACCGGCACCCGGCCCGCCCCCGACGAAACCGAAGGCATGCTCGGCGGAGACTGGCTGAAGCAGGTGTTTGAATTCTACACCTTCGAGGGTGCCCGGGCGCTGCGCGAAAAACTCGCCGCCTGGAAGGGTGGCCGACTGGTCGTGCACGTCTGTGAAATGCCCATCAAATGCCCGGTGGCCCCGCTCGAGTTCGCCTTCCTCGCCGACTGGTGGCTCACCGAACGCGGCATCCGTGACAAAACCGAAATCATCTACGTCACCCCGCTCTCGGGTGCCTTCACCAAACCCACCGCAGCCAATATCCTCGGCCACCTGCTCGACGAAAAGAACATCAAGGTCGTCAAGGACTTCAGCATCGCACGCGTCGATGATCAAACCCACTCGATCGTTTCATGGGACGACAAACAGGTGCCCTACGACCTGCTGGTGACCGTGCCCGTCAACATGGGCGACCCGATGGTCGAGCGCTCCGGATTCGGCGACGAACTCAACTACGTGCCCACCGACAAGAACACCCTGCAATCCAAGGTGAAGGACAATATCTTCGTGATCGGCGACGCCACCGACGCGCCAACCTCCAAGGCCGGATCCGTCGCCCATTTCGAATCCGAGGTCCTCACCGGAAACATCCTGCGCTTCATGCGCGGCGAGGCCCTGGACCCCGCGTTCGACGGCCATGCCAACTGCTTCATCGAGTCCGGCTACGGCAAGGGATTCCTGCTCGACTTCAACTACGAACAGGAACCCGTGCCGGGAACCTTCCCGGTGCCCGGTATCGGACCCTTCGCGCTGCTCGGCGAATCCCGCATCAACCACCTCGGCAAAATGGCCTTCAAGTGGATCTACTGGAACCTGCTGCTCAAGGCCGTGCCGATCCCGCTGCTCGACCACCGCATGACCATGGCCGGCAAGAACATCCCCGCCCCTCCTTCCGCTCCATAACCAAACCCAAACCCAAACCCAACCAAACCCATGCCACAAAAAACCATCAATGGAACCGTGATCGATGTGAACGAGGAAGGTTACATGACCGATCACTCGCAATGGAACCGTGAGATCGCCGCCGCGCTCGCCGCCGAGGAGAACATCACCCTCACCGACGCCCACTGGAAAATACTCGATTTCATTTCCAAGGACTTCGGGGAAAAGGGCGTCGTGCCCGGAATGCGCCGCATGAACAAGATCGGCAACATCCCCACCAAGGAGCTCTACGCGTTGTTCCCCGACGGCCCGATCAAGAAAGCCGCGAAAATCTCCGGCCACCCGAAACCCGCAAGCTGCGTCTAACACCCATACGACCCACACCACCATGTCCAACGAAGACAAAATCAAGAAGGTCTCCATCATCGTCTCCCGGGGATCGCTGGAAGGCATCTATCCGGGCCTGATCATGGCCAACGGCGCACGCATGGAGGGCATCGAAGCCAACCTGTTCTTCACGTTTTTCGGCCTCTACGGAGTGCTCACGAAATACATGAACGACATCAAGGTCGCCACCGTCGGCAATCCGGCGATGCGCGTGCCGGATGCCAAGGGCTTCCCGCTGCCCACCTGGATGGGCGCGCTTCCCGGCATGTCGGCCTTCGCCACCATGATGATGAAGAAGGAAATGGACAAACTCGACATCCCGCCCGTCGGCGAGTTCATCGAGATGATCCATGACGCCGGCGGCAAACTCTACGCCTGCAAGGCCACGGTCGACATGTTCCACCTGACCGAAGCCGACTTCTGCCCGCAGATGGAAGGCGTGATGACCGTCGGTGAGTTCTATGAAATGTCCGCCGGCGCACAAATCATCTTCACCTGACGCCCATGCTTCATTCCTGCGGGTCCCGGCCCAGCCGCATGTTGGGCCGCGACCCGCCCACCCTTCACCCCATTTCCTGACACTCTCCACAACCACAAAAAACCCATGCAAGCAGTATCAAAACAAATCAGCGCGGTGGCTCTCGGCCTCGGACTCTGCACCACGGCCGGCCACGCGACCAACGGCGACATGTTCATCGGCATCGGACCGGTCTCCCGATCAATGGGCGGCACCGGCGTGGCGTCTCCGCAGGACGCGGTGAGCGCGGTTTTCTCCAACCCGGCGGCCATGTGCCTGAGCGATGTGTGCTCGCAGCCGCAGCTGGATGCCGCACTGACGATCTTCATGCCGGAACCGTCGACCTCCATCAACTTTGACGGCGGCTCCTACCGCGCCAAGAGCGAGGAAAGCAACTATTACATCCCGGCCATCGGCGTGTCATTCCCCATCGGCGGGGCGACCAGTCGCTGGCGCATGGGCTTTGCGGCATACGGCATCAGCGGACTCGGCGTGGACTACCGTGATTCGGCGATCGACAACGACAGCTTCTTCTACTTCGGCGGCGACATGTATGCCCCGATGGCGGCCGGTGTCTACACCGACCTCGCAATCGCAAAAGTCGCACCGTCCCTGGCCTATGCCATCACCCCGGACCTGTCGCTCGGCGCATCACTTCATTGTGATTATGCGACACTCGACCTCGGAGACGGCAAGAAAAACGACCTCGGCTTCGGCATCCAGTTGGGAATGGTCTGGAAACCGATGAAGGACGTCACCGTCGGACTCACCTATATCTCACCCCAGTCCACCACCTTCGACAACGTGACCGACTTTGACGGTGACGGCTCCGGCGACTCCCTCGAACTCGAGATCCCCCAACAAGTGGCGGTCGGGGTCGCATGGACGGGCCTTGACGACCGCCTGCTGGTGGAACTCGACGGTCGCTGGCTCAACTGGTCGAACGCCGCCGGTTACGACGAGTTCGACTGGACCGATCAATGGGTGGTCGGCCTCGGCGTCCAGTATGCCATCGTCCCGAAAAAGGTGTTCCTCCGCGCCGGATACAACTTCGGCAACAACCCGGTCAACGAACACAATGGCTGGACCGGCGGCAGCATGACAACCGTCCAGGGCAAGAGCATGCCCACCTACTACTACGAGGCATTCCGCACCGTCGGATTCCCCGCGGTCGTGGAACACCACATGACCCTCGGTGTCGGCTGGGCGGTGCGCGACGACCTGGTCCTCAACATCGGCTGGATGCATGCCTTCAACAACTCCATCAGCGGCTGGGGAACCGACTTCTACGGCAACAAGGTGAGCTACAAGTCGGAGCTCTATGAAGACAGTATCGAGCTCGGACTGACCTGGAGATATTGATCCGGCTCCCGGAGCCAACCGGCGGAGCGGATCCAGCTGTCCGCTCCGCTTCCTCCGAAAATGGTTGCCTGCCACTGATTCAAAACGAACTTGCCATCATGATCCGAAATCTTGTCCAAGCAATGATGCTGGGAGCGGCGGTGCTGCTCGTCGCGGGCTGTGCCAGTGACGGTGGCGCGGGCGCAACCGGATCCACCGCATCCCAGGCGCAGTTCCTCCGCACCAACGCGGACGTGGCCGTGGTCGATTTCTTCGACATGTATTGCCACAGCTGCCAGACGGCCGCACCCCACGTCAACGACCTGCACGCCTTGGTCCAAAAACGCGGACTCGGCTCCAGAATCGCCTTCTATGCCGTCGGATGGGGCAACACCGCGATGGAGGCGGACCTCTACCGGACCCGCTTCGACGTCCCATTCCCGGTGATCCCGGACCGCGACCTCACCATCTCCTCGCGCTACGGAAAATTCCGCCCCCCCCTGCTGATCGCCCTGCGGCGCGAGGGCGGCGGCTGGAAGGAATTCTATCGAACCACCGACCCCACGGCGTCCCCCGAGGCGATTCTCGACAAAATCCGGCCTTGATCCCCGCCACCCACTGTTAGCCACCATGAAACATCCAAGCTTGCTGATCGGAGCCGTGATCGCGGCCATGGCCGGAGCCTGCGCCCCGCAACCGACACCCGGTGTGGTGCCTCGCACCTTGATCCACTCGTCGGGAAAACTCAAACCGGTGGACAGCCGCCTGGCCGTCCGGGTGGGCGATCGGGCGCCGGACTTCACCCTGCCCGCCGTATCCGGGAAATCAATCACCCTCTCCGACTACCGGTCGCGAAAGAACGTGATCCTGACATTCGTGCCCGCCGCCTTCACCGCGGTCTGTTCCGCCCAATGGCCGGGCTACAACCTCGCGTCGGACGTTTTCGCCCGACATGATGCGGTGATGCTGGGAATCACCACCGACAACATTCCCTCGCTTCACGCGTGGACCGGCCTGATGGGCGAACTCGAATTCGAGGCGCTCTCGGATTTCTGGCCCCATGGCAAAGTGGCCGAATCCTACGGCGTGCTGAGGTCCGACGGAACCGCCGAACGCGCCTTGATCCTCATCGACAAACAGGGCGTGATCCGCTGGATCGACGTGCACGACATCAATGTGCGCCCGCCGCTCGAGGAACTCGCCGCCGCATTGGAAAAACTGCCGCGCTGACCCCACCGCCCAAGGCGAACCTTCCCGCCACCCCGCGCACGCCGTCACCCTTGGTGGCCGAATTTCTTCGACAGCGCCGCATGCACATTCTCCGGGATCAGGTGCCGCTCCCGGTCGCTGAATTTGAACACCTGTTTCACCAGACTCGAACTGGTGAAGAAATAACGCTCGTTCGGCATCAGGAAGATCGTCTCGATCTGATCATCCAGGTGCCGGTTCATCTGGGCCATCTGGAACTCGTGCTCGAAATCGGAAACCGCCCGCAGTCCGCGGATCAACGCCACCGCATTCTCGCGCTCGGCCAGATCAACGATCAATCCGTCGAACGACATCACTTCGATGTTGGGACGGCCCACCAGGTTTTCCCGGATCATCTCGACGCGCTCCTCGGGAGAAAACAGCGGAGACTTGGATGCATTCCGCGCCACGGCGACCACGACCTTGTCGAAAATCCGCCGCGCGCGGTTGATCACATCCAGGTGCCCGTTGGTGATGGGATCAAACGATCCGGGATAGATGGCTTTTTTCATGCCTCAATCGATAGCGTTCGGGGGTCGGATGAAAGCCAAATATTTCCCGATTCCCGGCTCGGCCGGTCCGCTGGAGCCGCGAATTGCGCAGCGAATCGGCAGCTGCCGCCGGGAAAATCCCGCACCAGACGAACGGCGACGCGCGGCCCCCGCCGCCGGGGATCCACGCTCAAACCGGCGCATTACGGATTGCTTTGATCGAGAAACCCGACGTATGGGGTGAAAAACCGCTCGAACGACTCGATGTGCGGCAGGTGGCCGATCCCGTCCAACTCGACGAGTTCGGCATGGGGGATCGCCGCCTTCGCCGCGCGTCCCAACGCCGGATAGTCACCCAGCTGCGCCCGCAGTTCGGCGCTGACGCTGCCTTTGCCGAGCGCGGTCCGGTCGCGCTGCCCGATGATCAGCAGCACCGGCATCTTCAGCCGGGGGAATTCATCGACCACCGGCTGCGTGAAAATCATGTCATAGGTCAGCGCCTGGTTCCACGCCATACGCGGATAGTCCGGGCTTTCGGTGAACGACGCCAGTTGTTCCACCCACGGGTCGTATGCGGCCTTCCACTGGTTGTCGTAGTAGGCATCCAGCTGGTATGCCCGGATCTTTGCCGCGGTTTTCCCCAGCTCGCTGGCATACCACCGGTCGATCGACTGATAGGGCACCCCTTTCGCCTTCCAGTCTTCCAGCCCGATCGGGTTGAGCAGCGTCAGGCTGAGCGTCTGGTCCGGATACATCAACGCAAAGCGGGTCGCCAGCATGCCACCCATCGAATGCCCGAGCACGTGCACGTTCCCCTTGATCCCGGCGTTCTCCAGCAGGGCCTTGGTGTTCATCGCCAGCTGTTGGAAACTATATTGGTAGTGCGCGGGCTTGCTCGATTTCCCGAAGCCGATCTGGTCGGGAATGATCACCCGGTAACCGGATTCGCTGAGCTTGCGCGCGGTCTCCTCGAAGTAGCTGCCGGAAAAGTTCTTTCCGTGCAGGAGCAACACCGGCGCCTTCTCCGACACCGTGTCCACGGACGACAAATCCATGTAGCACATCTCGAGCGACTGCTGCTGACTCTCGAACTCGAATTGTTTTTCAGGGAACGGATAGGTCACGTGTTCGAGCCGGATCCCGGTCTGGGCGGCGGCGAACGCACTGGTGAGAACGATGGCACTGATGAGCTTTCGGAACATAAGGTGCGACCCTAGGACGCATCCGCATTTTTGCAAACGGGCGACCCCCGGAAAATCACATTTTTTCCAGCACCGGCTGAGCCCGCATCAGATGCTCCCGCCCACCCCATCCCACCCATCCGGATCACGGCACGAGGTTTCCTTGCGCTGCGGGGGCTTCCCCGATTCCCGCACCGGAGCCGGACCGTGGTTAGCCGATCCCACCCCCACTTCACCCCGCGTCCCCCCCGGCGGTTGGAAAATCAATGGCGCGCCCGGCTGGATTCGAACCAGCGACCGTCCGCTTAGAAGGCGGATGCTCTATCCAACTGAGCTACAGGCGCCGCGCGGCCGCTTGTGTAGCAGCGCCGCGCCCGGCTGTCAAAATCCGCCTTGATTTTCCGAACAATCGTCCGCCTTCGCGCGCGATAATCGTTTCCAGTCGGCGCGGATGGCGTCTATGGTCCCGCCATGCCTACCGCGGTCTATGCCGGATCCTTTGATCCTCCCACCAACGGCCATCTCTGGATCATTGAGCAAGGCCTCGAAATGTTCGACCGCCTGATCGTCGCGATCGGAGACAACCCGGCCAAAAACTACAGCTTCAGCGTCGAGGAACGACTCGAACTGCTGCGGGCCATCACCGAATCCTCGGACAAACTCGTCATTGCCCGCTTCGACAACCGCTACCTCGTCGACTACGCACGGAAAAAGGGCGCCAAATACATCATCCGCGGGATCCGCTCGACCCAGGACTACGAATACGAACGGGTCATGCGCCACATCAACGCCGACATGGCCCCGGAAATATCGACCGTCTTCCTGATGCCCCCGCGCAACATCTCGGAAGTCTCGTCCAACATGGTCAAAACCCTGATCGGCCCGCTCGGCTGGGAGGAAACCGTGCGGCGCTACGTGCCGGCCCCGGTCTTCGACGCCCTCAACCACGAGGACAAGGACGGCAATCCACGAAACCTGAGCATCATGGAATAGCCGGATCCGGGGCACAACCCAGCCCCTGCTCCGCCGCCTGGAGGGAAAACGCCGCCAATTCCTCCACTTCCGCCACCGAACTCACGTGGCACAACCTCTGCCGCAGCTCCTTCGCCCCGGCAAAACCCTTGCAATACGCCATCAAGCGCGAACGCATCGCCGTGATCGCCACCTTCTCGCTGCTGTATCGCTCGCTCTCGGCGATCATCCGGCAATGACGCAGAATCAGCGCCCAGCGTTCCTCGAGCGCGACCTCGCCGCCCGACTCCCCGGTTTGCAAATACCGTTTCGCCTCGCGGAAAATCCACGGTGACTGCATCGCAGCCCGCCCGACCATCACCCCGGCAACCGCGGTCTCCCGCTTCCGCCGCGCGACATCCTCACCGCTGTGAATGTCGCCGTTGCCAATCACCGGCACGGAAACCTCGCGGGCCACCGCATCGATCACCTCCCAATCCGCCTGCCCGCCGTATCCCATTGAGCGCGTCCGCCCGTGCACGGCGATCGCCTGCATCCCGGAATCCTCCAGAATCCGGCCCACCTCCACCGCATTCACCGTGCGATCATCCCAGCCGGTGCGGATCTTTGCCGTCACCGGCACCTGATCGCCGACCGCCTTCGCCACTCCGGCGGCCACGCTCGCCACCAGCGGACAATCCTTCAACAGCGACGAACCACCGTTCTTCGCCACCACCTTGTTCACCGGACAGCCGAAATTGATGTCGATGAAGTCGGGCCGCTTCCAATCGATGATCTTCTTCGCCGCCTCCCCCATCCGCTCACCATCCGCCCCGAACAACTGCACGCCCACCGGTCGCTGCGCATCCGTGAACTCGGTGTATTTCCGCGTCCGCTCGTCCTGCAGCAGAATCCCCTCCGCGGAGACAAACTCCGTGACCATCACGTCCGCCCCCATCTCCTTGCAAATCTGCCGGAAAACCACGTCCGTCACCCCGGCCATCGGCGCCAGATAAAGTGGAAAACGATCGTTTGAGAACCAGGGAAGCATGCGCGCACCCATAACCCGAGCTCCCCCCTCCGTCCACCCCGCAAAGCACCCAAATCCCCCCAATCTCCGAAAAATCGCCGATCTTCCGGCCATTTGATTAGGAAAAGCTGAATTTTACTTGAACCTAATCAAATATTTTGAAAAATCAGCCTACGATGAAACCGACCCTGCTGACCGCCCTTTTCTCGCTGGTTTTCTCCACCCCCCAAATCTTCGCTCAGTCGGAACTCGACCAACTTCACTCGAAGCTGCTGGAGCAGGAGCGCCTGATCCGTCAGCTCCAACAGGAAAACCAACAGCTCCGCAAATCCACCGGAGCCACCGCGTCGTCATCGCGCCACTCGACCGCCCAGGCCGCACCAAGTGCATCGACCACCACCTACACCGTGCGGGCCGGCGACAGTCTGGGGAAAATCGCCAAGCGTTACAAATGCTCGATTGATCAGATCGTTCGAATCAATCGTTTGAAAAATGCCTCGGTCATCCGCATCGGTCAAAAGCTCAAGATCCCCAGCGCAAGTCTTCCGTCGGAATCAAACGTTTCCAACGATTCATCGAACCTCGCCGGCAAGACCCACAGGATCAGCGAAGGAGAAACGTATTTCAGCATTGCGCGGAAACACGGAACCTCCGCCGAAGCATTGATCGCAGCCAATCCGACCATCAAGGCGACCGCCCTTCGCCCCGGCCAAGTGATCAAACTCGCGCCGCTCGGCGCAGCCGCCACACCGGTGCTGCACAGCCGGGAAGGCAGCAGTCTTGGCAAGATGGCAGCAAGTCAAATGGTGACGGCCACGCCGGAACCGCCGGCACAGGCCTCCCGTCCGGAACCCGTGGCGGCTCCGCAGGTGGAGCCCCGCCCAGCCACTCCCACGACGCCCGTCAGCACCCCCGCCCCGGTTCGGCAATCCGCGCCAGCACCGGAAGAAATCGTCTCCAGCAGCAAACAACACACACGCAACAACGAACCCGAGAGAAAAATCCGCTCCGTTTCGATCGAAGGCGAGATGTCCTACGGTGACTTTGCCAAAAAATATGGCACTGACATCACTCGTCTCAACGATCTCAACGGACTGGATCTCAACAAGGCCACCGTTCTGGCCAAGGGATCGGAACTCTACGTGCCCGCCCAGCCATAAGGTCGCGTCGGTTCCCTTGATCCAAACGAACGAAGAAACCCCGCCCGGACCTGAGACCGGGCGGGGTTTCCGCTTTTTTAAAACAATCCGCGCACCCCGGCTGCAAGCGGGATGCCTGCGGGGTCACTTGAGACCGTTGGCGATCGTCCGGGCCTCGTCTGAATCCAGGCTTTTGGCAATCCGCTCGCAGGTCGAAGCGATCCGCTTCTTCACCCCGCCATCGCTGATTTCCGCATGCGCGGCAGCAAGCGCCTTGAGGTCATCGAGTGTGGCACTGATCATCACCGTCCGGATCGCCTCCTTCGCGGCCGGTTGTTTGTTGGCCTTGATCAGCTTGATCAACTCGGCACCGGCACCCTCCACCTTGCGGTAGTTCAGCGCCCGAATGGCGGTCACCTCACCGGCTTTCACGCCGGCCAGCAGCAGCGCCTCGGCTTCGGGGTATTCCACCATCGAAAGCACGTTGGCCGCCGTGCGGTTGATGACCGGGTCCTTTTCCACCGTCGCGGCCAGCACGGCCTCGAATGCGGGTTGTGACCCCAGCGCGGCAAGCGCGTGAAGCGCCGCCACCCTCTCGGGAGTCTCACCGTTTTTCAATCGCTCCAGGGCAATCGCCAGCGCGGTCCCGTCGGCCCCGGACTCCGCCAGGTTCGACAACACGACCACCCGTTCGTCGAGCGACAGGCGGTCCATCGACTTGGCAAGCCCTTCCAACAGGTTGTCCAGCTTCAGCTTGATGCCCTCGCCCAACGCCAATTTGCGGAGCCCCGCATCACTGCCTTTCAGCACGCCCTTGATCAGGGCCTCCTTGCCGTCGGCATCGGCCCGCTCCAAACGGGCAACCAGCGCAGCGGTCCGGACGGCGGCGGCGGCACCGGATGTCTGGAGCGTCGCCAGCAGGTCGCCGGACGTCGTCACCGCAACCTGCGCCTTTTCGAGATCGGCCTTCACCGCATCCGCCACCTGACCGGACTCGCCGACACCCATCAGCGGCGCCTCGGACGGCGCGCCGATCCGGACCATCGCGGTCAGCGCGGCCCGGGCAATCTCCGGGTCGGCGTCCACCACATGGCCGGCGAGCAGCGGGGCGGATGACGCGGCCCCCTGCATGCCCAGCGAATTGATCAGGCTCAGCTTCGCGCGTTTGTCGGTCGCCCTCTCAAGCAACTTCTCGAGCGATTCCACGGCCTGCGGGTCCGCAATGCACGTCAGCACCTGGCGCGCTTCGTCGGCGAGCACCTCGTCGCCGCCGAGGTAGATCGCCACCATCGGGTCCACCGCATCGACGGTCGCCACACGGGCCAGCGCCCGCAGCAGATACTTCTTCGCTTCCGCCGGCGTGGCGTCGGCGGCCAGCAGCTCCAGCACCGCCCGGGTTGCACGCTGGGGGTCGCCCTCGCCCGGCATCACCGAGCGGTCGATCAGCGCGTTCAATTCGACGGTCGCCGCATACTGGGCGTCCGGCGACGCGCCGGAATACTTTTGCGCCACCGCGCTCAGGGCGGAGGACTCCAGCGCCCACAGCTGACCCGCAAGCGCTCCCGTCAGGAGAATGGAAATAGGAAATTTCATGAGTTTGTTGGTTCGATTGTTAAGTTAGACCGGCAGGCTGTAGGGCCCGCGGCGCGGACGATCCATCATCCGGGTGGCTTCGGCGTCGCCGACGACCTGTTCGGCCTTGGGATCCCATTTCACCGGGCGTCCGAGCCGCTCGGCAATGCCGCTGAGGTGGCAGATCGTCGCCGTCCGATGGCCGATCTCCACGGGGCAGATCGGCTGCTTGCGGCTGCGCACCGAATCCAGGAAGTCCTGCCGGTGGTTGCTCGCGACCGCGTAAAGCCGGGTATCGCCGGACTTGAACACCACGTTCTTGAGGTCCGCCGGAGTGGTCGAGAACTTGTTGCTGCGGCCGACGAGCACCTCGCCCTCGGTGCCGATGAAGCGGATCATGTTGCCGCGCGAATCACCGTCGCGGATCACCTTGATGCCGTTTTCATACTGGTGATACTGGTGGCTTTCTCCCTGATAACCCTTCGGGACAAACATCGTCGGCCCGGATTCGTCCATATCCAGCGCCCACTGCACGATGTCGAAGTGGTGCGCCCCCCAGTCGCCGTTCTTGCGGGAACCGTATTCCCAAAACCGGCGCCAGCCGCCGCCATAGTTGCCTTTCACGCGCTCGCCATTGTACGGCTCCCACGGCGCGGGGCCCAGCCAGCGGTCGTAATCGATCGTGTCCGGCACCGGCTGCTCCGCGAATTGGCTCGGCGGGGCGAAACTGCCCAGCTTGCAAACCACTTCCCTGATCTCGCCGATGTAGCCGTTGCGGACCAGCTCGGCTGCCTTGAGAAACGTCTTGTCCGACCGTTGCTGCGAACCGACCTGCAGCACGCGGCCGTATCTCGCCACCGCCGCACGCATCGCCTTGCCTTCCTCGATCGTCAGCGTCATCGGCTTTTCGACATAAACGTCCTTGCCGTTGCGCATCGCCTCGATCGCGATCGCCGCATGCCAGTGGTCGGGAGTGGTCACGAACACCACATCAATATCCTCGCGCGCGCAGAGCTCGCGGTAGTCGTTGTAACCGTCGCTCGGCTGACCCGCCTTCCTGGCCTCGTCCTGGGCCTTTTCCAGCATGTTGCGCTTCACATCACTGAGCGCCACGACATGCGTCTGGCTTTGCGACAGGCAGAAACCGCGGTGACCGCCGGAAATCAGCCCGTTGCCGACGATTCCGACGTTGAGCCGGCTGTTTGCTCCGACTTCCCCCGCCCGGCCCAATACCCGGGAACTGAGGACCATCGGTGCGGACGAGGCAATGATCGAGGCCAGGCCTCCCTTGAGAACATGCCTCCGTGAAATGGAGTTTTTTGTGGTTTTCATTGGAATACTCCACCGAACATGCGAATCGCCCTCCACCACGTCAATCGGCCAGCCGCCGGACGACGAAATTTGCCGCATTTCCCGCCTGTCGCTTCGCGATTCATCGATCGTTCCGAGGGAATCACGCTGCGCCAGCCGCCGGAATCCCCACCCGCAACCGGGTTTCCGCCCCGCACATTCCGCCAGATGCTGCGCGCATCATCCGCGCATTGCCGCCCCATGTTGACAGCTCCGCGCCCGGCTGACTAAGCGACGGCAACCACCCTCCAAGGGTGGCAAACAACGACACCACCACCATGAACTCCACCAAACTCGGAAACCCCGCCGTCGTCGGACTCGGCGGATTCGGCCTCACCACCCTGCTCCTCCAGATCCACAACCTCGGGCTCTGCGGCATCGGCCCCGTGCTCGCCATGGGCCTCGTCTTCGGCGGTGGCGCGCAACTCGCCGCCGGCCTGATGGAACAGAAAATGGGCAACAACTTCGGCTTCGCCGCCTTCACCGCCTACGGCGCGTTCTGGCTCGGCCTCGGGGTGATCTGGATCTGCAACCACTTCGGAATCTACGCCTCCAGCGGCACCGACGTCGGTTGGTTCCTCGTCGTCTGGACGCTCTTCACCCTCATGCTGTGGGTGGCATCGTGGTTCATCCACTCCGCGATGGCAATCACCTTCACCACCCTCGTCGCCGGATTCGTCCTGCTCGACCTCGGCCATTTCGGGTTCCCCGTGCTCAACACCGTCGCCGCATACGTGCTCATCGTCTGCGCGCTCTGCGCATGGTACATGCTCGCCGCCATCGTCATCAACGACGTCGCCGGCCGCGCGCTGCTGCCGGTCGGAAAAGCATGGATCTCCGCGAAATCCGCCACACCCGCGGTTTCCACCACTCCCACCATGCAGGCAGACGCCGCCTGATCGGCCGGACCAGCCCCTAACAAAAATCCCGCCCGGGCACCCATTGCCCCGGCGGGATTTTCTTTTGATCCACTCACGGCCGGATCCCCCCTTCCCTCAGGTGGACCCGCCGGTTCTCAAGCCCGAATCATTTCTGCGGAGCAAGCGTGAACGACCAGGAATAGTTCCCCGCGGGAATGCGGAACTGCTCCAACGGAAGCGCCTTGATCGACCACGAATCCTGGCCACCGACCCCCATGTGCCGGTGGTCGATGTTGAGGGTGAAAAACCCCTGGTCCACCAGATCATACGGATGCTTCGCCGCGGTGAGGTTCTCCGTCGACCACGGCCACAGCGAAAACCCGAACGGCTCGGAGCCGCTGACCCGCACCTTGCCGGCCGCGCCGGAAAGCTCCAGCCAGCGGGTCTCGCTGCGATGCCCGTTCTCCTGCGGCATGCCATACTGGTAGAACATCTCCGCGGTAGGAGATTCATGGAGAGAGACCTCGGCTCCGTCATTACGGTCGCAGTAGTTTTCCCACGGTCCCTTGCCAAAGTAGCGGGTCGTTTCAAACCCACCGGAAACCCCCATGGTGAAACCAAGGCGCGGCATCGGCGGCAGGGACTCGTCGGATTCCAGTTCCGCGGCGACCTCCACCACCCCGTTGCCGCCCACGGTATAACTGATGGTCAGCGAGCTGCGGTCCGCCTTCTTCGTCACGACCACCCGGGCGGTCGTCTCACCGAGCGGCTCGGCCACGACCGACACGGTCTTCAACCGGGCAGCCAAGGTCATCCAGTATTTCATCATCTTGTGCGTCTTCGCACCCTTCTCGTCATTGTCCGTCTGCGGCCGCCAGAATGCCGGTTTCAACGGACTCTTGATCCACTCCTCGCCATTCACCACGTAGCTGGTGAGTTCGCCGGTCGCCTTGTCCACCTTTGCGGAAAACCCGTCACCCGTGAGATCGATCGACCCGTCGGTGTCGGTCACCGCCAGCGCGGCATCGGACCGCACCCGAGTCGGCGTTTCGCTGCCGACTTTGATCAGGATCTGTTCCTTGGCGATTTCAAACCCGGCGGCGCACCAGCGCCTGTCCTTGGTCTCGTGCACGCTCAGGCGCAACCATTGTTCCTTGCCGGATGCGTTCTCCACCACCTGAAACGGAACCGAAATCACGGCGCTCTGCCCGGCCGGAAGATCGATCGGATCCAGGGTCCCCTCCTGCACCACCACCCCTTCTTCCGCCAGACTCCAGCGCACGGTATAGTCCTTCAGATTGGAAAAATGGAAGCGGTTCGTGACCTTCACCTTGCCCGCTTCCAAGTCGGCCGCCGCAAAGACCACCGGCTGAAACACATACTTGCACTCCCACGTTTTCGGGCCCGGCGTGCGGTCGGAGTTGAGCACCCCGTTCATGCAGAAGTTCCCGCTGTTTGGCTGATCGCCGAAATCCCCGCCGTAAGCGAAATACTCGACACCATCCTTGTTTTTCGTGAGCACGCCCTGGTCGACCCAGTCCCAGATGTAGCCGCCCATCAGGTTCGGCCGGGAGCGGATGAGGTCCCAGTATTCCGTCATGTTGCCGAGCGAGTTCCCCATCGCATGCGCATACTCGCACAGCACGATCGGGCGCTTGATGTGCTCGGCGTCGGACAGCGCCTTCAGTTGCGCCACCGTCATGTACATCCGGCTGATGCAGTCGACATACGGCGGGTCGTTCGGGTTGGCGGGCAGGTCCCACGCCTGCGACTCGAAGCCGCCCTCGGGCTTGTAAGCCGGGTCCTCCGGAAGCCCCTGCGCGCCCTCGTAGTGCACGAACCTCGTCGGGTCGTAGTCCTTGATCCACGAGGCAGCCGCTGCGTGGATCGGCCCGTATCCTGATTCGTTTCCGAGCGACCACGAGACGATGCTCGCGTGGTTCTTGTCCCGTTCCACCATGCGGAAAATCCGGTCGTTCACCGCGTAGTGCCACGATGCGTTGTTCACCAGCAGGCCGCGGATACCGTGCGATTCGACGTTCGCCTCATCCATCACGTAGAGCCCGTATTCGTCGCACAGGTCGTAAAAATACGGATCGTTCGGGTAGTGCGACGTGCGCACCGCGTTGAAGTTGAACTGCTTCATCAGCTCCACGTCCTTGCGCAGGTGTTCGCGGGTCAGCGCCTTTCCTTCGATGGCGTCGTGGTCGTGGCGGTTGACACCCATCATTTTCACCGCCACCCCGTTCACCAGCACTTCTCCCTGATCGCTGATTTTCACGGTGCGGAAACCGACCTTGCAGCTCCGCACTTCCTCAAGCTTGCCCTTCAGGCCAGTCACCTTGAAGACCAGCGTGTAGAGATACGGATCCTCCGCCGACCACAACCGCGGGTTCGCGATCTTGGTTTTCAACAACCCAAACGGAACATTGTCCCGCTGGGGGTACTTTTCATTGAGGATCTTGTGAATCCCGCTGCGCAGCGGCTTGTTCAAAACCGCATTCCCGTCCGCATCATACAACTGCGCGGAGAGATTCCAGCCCTTCGAGTTATCCAGCGCGTCAGACAGGATCCGCGGGCGCACCTCCAGCACCCCGTCAGCCGATGCCTTCACGAAAAAATCGTTGAGCGCGATCTTCGGTTGCGCCAGCAGCATCACCTCGCGGTGAATCCCGCTCAGCCGCCACATGTCCTGATCCTCCAGATAGGATCCGTCCGACCAGCGGAAAACCTGCACCGCCAGACGGTTTTTCCCGGCCTTCACATGGTTCGTGACATCGAATTCCGCCGGCAGCCGGCTGCCCTGGCTGTAGCCGACCTTCTCACCATTCACCCACACATAAAATGCCGATGACACGCCACCGAAATGGAGCACGATCCGCTGGTCGTCCCACCCGCCCGGAACCTCGAAGTCGCGAAGGTAGGAACCCACCGGATTCGTGCGGTCGATGAATGGCGGATTCGGCGTGTAGGGATAGGTCTCGTTGGTGTAGATCGGCTGACCGTGTCCCTTGAGCTCCCAACTCGACGGCACGGCAATCGTCCCCCACGCGGATGCATCGAAATCCGCCCGATGAAAATCGGTCGGCCGGTCTTTCGAATCCGGAGTGAACTTGAACATCCACTCGCCATTCAGCGACACCATGCGCGCATTCTCCCGGTCGCCCAGCAATGCGTCATCCACGGTCGCATAGGAATAGGACGTCGCCCGGGTGGGCATCTTGCCCTGTTCGATCATTCGTTCGTTCTCCCAGTCGTTCTGCACCGCATGCAGCGGCAAAACCACGGAGGCCATCAATATCGGGACCAGTTTCTTCATATCTCTCTTTCGGTTAGGGTGGTGGCACCCATTGGATCTGCGCCGTCGATCAGCGCGATGTCGGCTCGGAATTTCCCAGCGCAAAGACCTTCACCCCTTTCAGGTGCAAATACCCGGGAGTGTCATTCACCAGCCCGATCTTGACGAAGCGCGCCTGCTGCGGCTCCGGCAGTTTCACCAGCCAGCGGCGTTTCCCCTTGGCCGACTTGAACACCTGCTGCCAGCGCTTTGCATCCTTGGAAATCCAGACGTGCAGGTTGCGCGTGCGGCTCGCGTGACTGTCCGATCGATTCAAGATCTCAAGTCCCACGACGGGTTGCTGGTTTTTCAGATCGATCATCACCCACGGTTCCTTCTCCGCCTCGGTGTGGAACGACTGCTTGCCGCTCATCGTCGTCAGCAGCGTGTGGTTGTGCGGAACACCCCACTTGTTTGAAAGCGAACTGTGCGTCACCGCACCGTCGCGCGAGATCCACTCCCAAGCGGCCGGCACCTTGCTCACCGGCGCCGGCTCCTCCTCACCCGCCACGCCGGACGCCCCACGGGCCGCGGCGACATTGAACATGCGCCCCGGAAACGACTTGTCCCACAGCGGGCTCGGCACATGGGCCTCGTTCATCTTCTTGCGGATGCCCTCCACCACCTCGGGATACCGGTCGGCAACATCCTGCTGCTCGCCCCCATCGGCGGATAGATCGTAGAGCTCGATTTTCTGCCCCTTGCGCCGGTCCACCACCACGCCCTTCCACTTGCCGATGCGCACCGCCTGGTTCGGCACCCGCTCGTAGAGTTCCCAGTAGAGGAACTCGTGTTTCTTCTGCCGTTCCGGCTGCCCCAGCAATGTCGGCAGCATCGAGATTCCGTCGGTCCCGCCCTTCACCGGCTCGCCGGTGAGTTCGGAAAACGTCGGCAGCATGTCCCAGAACGATGACATGTGGTCGCTGACCGTCCCCGCTCTCACCGTTCCCGGCCAGTAGGCGAACATCGGCGAGCGGACCCCACCCTCATACATGCTGCGCTTGATACCGCGCAACCCGCCGGACGTGTTGAAGAACTTTTCCGACCCGTGCTGTCCGTGGGCGCCATTGTCGCTGTTGAACATCACCAGCGTGTTCTCCGCCAGCTTCAATTCCTCCAGCAGGCGCATCAGGCGGCCGACATCGCGGTCCATGCGCGAGGTCATCGCCGCGTGGATCTTCATGTTCTTCGGCCAGTCCTTCCCCTCATACTGCCCGAGCTCCGGCACCTGATAGTTCGTGTGCGGGATGGTGTAGGCGAGATAGAGGAAAAACGGCCGGTCCTTGTTCTCGGTCACGAACCCGAGCGCCTCTTCGGTCATCAGGTCGTGGCTGTACACCTTGCCGCCGAGCTGCACTTTCTCGTCATTGCGCCAGAGGAAATCCGGGTAGTAGTTGTGCGCCTTGCGCTGGTCGCAATAACCGAAGAAATAATCAAACCCCTGCTTGGTCGGAAATCCGTAGTTCAGCGTGCCGTCCGGCTTCTCGCCGCCGAGGCCCCACTTGCCGATGCACGCGGTCTTGTAGCCGGCGCGCTGCATCAGTTTCCCCAGGGTCTCGGAGTCTGCGGGAATCGGCGTCTGACCATTGGGGTAACCCGGGCTGTTGGCGCGGATGTACGCATGGCCCGGATGCCTGCCGGTCATCAGCGAGCAACGCGACGGCGCACAAACCGAACTGCCGCAGTAGTGCGCCGTGAACCGCATGCCCTTGGCCGCCAGCGAGTCCAACTCCGGCGTCTGGATCTTCTGCTGGCCGTTGTAGCCGACCTCACCGTAACCGAGGTCATCGCAAAGGATGTAGATGACGTTCGGTTTCGCAGCCAAGGCGGCGGTGACCAGCAGCGCTCCGGCGAGCGCACGTTTGATCCAGTGTCTCGGCATGCTGATAATCGGTTAGTTAACGGAGATCTCGTCGATGTACATCCCGCCGCTTTCCACGGTGGTGAGGCGGATCGTATTCGCACCGCGCTTGATCCGGATCGGCACGGTGACGGTTTTCCAATCGGACCCCCAGGTCTTGGTGCCCGGCATCATCAGCGCCTCCTCCACCACCTGGCCGTTCACCGTCACCTGGATCGTGCGGCCCGGACGATTGGCGACCTTCCCGCTGTAGCGGATCACCAGCTCCGCCGGTCCGGCGTCGCCGTCGTTTTCCTGATACCACTCGACGTAAGCACCCTTGGCGTGGCCGAAATCCACGTATCCCTTGCCATGGAACCCCTTGCCGTCCTTCTTCACCTTGGCGCGGCTGATCGTCGCATCCTCGGCTTGGTCGCCCCCCGGGTGGGTGGCGGCCCGAGGTGCGTTCCAGACGAAACCGACGTCATTGGCAAAACGTTCCTTGAGTCGTTGCAGCGGCTTGCCGCCGACGGTGACCAGGGCCTTCACCGTGGTCCCGAGAGGGACGGAAAATGGCGCGCTGTAGCGTGTCGATGCCGCCGTCGGCTCGCTGCCGTCGGTCGTGTAGTAGGTGGCGACGTCCAGCTCCGGAGCCTCGCCGCGCAGCGCCAGCACTTTCGTGTCGATGCTCACCATGTCCGAACTCACCTGCTTCTTCTCGCCGAGAATCGCGCTGGCGATCAGGGCGATGTCGCCGTCGTCACCGGTCGACTCCACATAGGCGCGGGTCAATCCGTAGAATGCGATGCGGTCGCTGGTGCCGTAGTGTTTCTCGACGTCCACCGGGCTGCCGTTGTCGAGCGCCTTGAGCCGCGCCGGGCCGGTCACGCTGAAGAACGTCCGGTTCTCGCCATACGGATAGAACTCGCCCTTGGCGTCCTGCGCGGCCACGCGGACCTGGACGATGTCCTTGCCGGAAGCGGCCAGCGGTTCGCCATCGATCGAGAGTGCGATCCGCGAGGGCGCGTCCGCGGTGCGGATGGTTTTGGTGACAATCGCCTTACCGCCCTTGCTGCCGACGGCTTTGAGCGTGCCCGGCCGCCAACCGACCATCCACTGGCACTGCATTTCATTGGCCGCGGTGCCGGGTTTCTGTTTGCCCAGCGACTTGCCGTTGAAGAACAACTCGACCTCGTCGCAGTTCGAATAGACCCAGACCGGAACCCCGGTGCCGGGCTTCAGCTTCGGATGCGTCCAGTGCGGCAGGATGTGGACCATCGGCTTGTCGGTCCACTGGCTCTGATAGAGGTAGTAGAGGTCCTTCTCGAAGTTCGCGAGGTCGATCGCCCCGCCCATGAACGCGCGGAACGGCCAGCCGCCGTGCACGTAGGATGCCTCGCCAATGTAGTCGTAGCCGGTCCAGCGGAACGATCCGGCGTAGTTCGGGATGTCGCGCAACTGCTCGATGTTCTGGCGGGAGTTGAGCCGCACCGTCGCGTTGTCATAGCTGGAGTTGAACACCTGCTTGCGGTTGCCGCGCTTGTCCTCCTCGATCCAGTCGTGGGTGAAGACCTCGCTTGCGGTGAGGTCCGGAGTCTCATGCACGCCCTTCTTGAAGCCGTCCCGGTACCACGTCCGAGTCCGGTAGTATCCGCGCACCTGCCAGGTGTGGGTGTTTTCCGTGCCGATGAACACGCGGTCCTTCTTCAGTTTGTCGAACCAGCCGACCCGCTCGCTGCCGCCGTTCACGCCGAAGACATCCATGTGCTCGGACCCCGAATGGCCGGATGTCACCGGGCGCGTGGGGTCCAGCTCGTGGCACAACGCCACCAGGTCCTTCGCCACCTTGCCGTGGGTTTCGTTGCCCACGCTGTAAATCACCACCGACGGGTGATTCCGGTCCCGCTTGATCCAATCCGTGAGATCACGCCGCCACCATTGTTTGAAGTGATAGCGACCGTAGTCGTGCTGCGCCTTCTTTCCCCAGCCGTCGAAAATCTCGTCCATCACCAGCATGCCCACCTCGTCGCAGATGTCGTAGAACACCGGCGTCTGCGGGTTGTGCGACGTGCGGATGGCGTTGCAGCCCATCGCCTTGAGCTGCTCGACACGGAACCGCAGGATCTTGTCCGGCACCGCGGCACCCAGTGCTCCGGCGTCCTGGTGGTTGCACACCCCGCGCAACTTGACGTTCACGCCGTTGAGCCACATGCCGGTTTCCGGTTTCCACTCGATGTCGCGGAAACCAAAGCGCGTCTCCTTGCGGTCCACCATGCTCCCCTTTGCCCAGACCTCGCTCACCGCGGTGTAGAGTACCGGACTCTCCGGTGACCACAGCTTCGGCCGGGAAACCGACACCGATTGCGACACCGACTCCACTCCATCCGCCGTCACCTGGCGGGAACTCTTGACCCGGCCGACCACGTTCCCCGAGCCATCGACGATCGACGTCTTCACGTCAACGCTCTCGGCCCCGGAGGTCCGGTTGCGCACGTCCACATCCAGCTCCACCCGGGAACCACTCGTCCGGACAAACACGCCATCAACCGGAATGTGGACCCGGCTTTTCACGTCCAGCCAGACATGCGCGTAGATGCCGCTGCCGGCATACCAACGGGCGGCCGGTTGTTTTTCATTGTCCACCCGGACCGCGATCGAAATCGAGTCCGACGAGTCAGTCAGATCGCTGATGTCGTAGGCGAAGGAACTCCATCCATACGGGCGCGTTCCGAGCTCCCGGCCGTTCACCCACACGGTGCTGTTCATGCAAACCCCGTCGAACGCGATCTCCACGTGCTTGCCTTTCCAATCCGCGGAAACCGGAACCGTCTTGCGATACCAGCCGATGCCCGCCGGCAAATACCCGCACGCGCCACCCATCGGATTGTTTTTGTCGTACTCGCCCTCGATGCTCCAGTCGTGCGGCACATCGAGTGCGCGCCAACCCGCATCGTCATATCCCGCGTTCTCCGCGCCCTGCGGATCACCCAGGGAGAATTTCCAGCCGGTATCAAACCCGATACGCTCCGCCCGACAGACGAGCACGGCCAAAAAACAGACGATAAACAATCGATTCAACATACAAACCATTTCTTTTAGTTAATAGATAATTTCAGCGGTGTCACTGGTCGGACAGCAATCCATCAAAACGATTCTCCGACGCGTAGATCTGATAGCCCTTGATTTTCCCCGGATTCGGGCCGTTGCGCGGCAGATAGCGCAGTGACCGGAACTCCTTCACCTTGCCGAGATCGAGCACCACCTGGTGCGGATGCCCCGTCGATTTCCGGGCGCCCTTGTATTGGGTGTGCCAGAAGGTCACCGGCTGGTTGTCGATGATGTTGCTCGCCGATGATGGCTCGGCGACAATCTCCTCGCTGTCGGCGTAGATCACCTGCCAGGAATCGCGGTCGAGCCAACTGTCCGCAGCATCCACCAAATGGATTTCGGCAATCGTGGCATGCGGGTCCCCTCCGTATGAATCGATGGACTGCAGGCAAAGGTAGCGCGCCTTGATGGTTTTTCCGAAGTCCACGAACTGGGCGTCATCGCCGTCCTTGAAGGTTCCCTCGGCGATGAGTTGATCGCCGTTCAAGCGAACCTCTTCGCCCGGCTTGCGGTTGTAGCTCAGGTTTTCATCCACCTTGAGGCCGTAGATGAACTCGGTGACGCCCCGCATGGAATGGTGCCCGGTCGGCTCGATGTCCATCACCACCACCTCATTGAGCCCCTGCTTCATCCAGCACCCCGGAAGATACAGCGTGTATTGCGGGCCGATGTCCCAGAACCGCCCGAGGTTGATGCCGTTCACCCAGACCATCCCCTTGCCCCAGCCGGTCATGTCCAGCAGCGTGTCGCCCACTTCGTCGACCGAAAAACCGCCGCGGAAAAACACCGGCAGGGACGATGGTTTCGCCGGTGTGCCGGAAAACTCGAGCGATGCGATATCCCCGGATTCCAGCGGAAAGGTGCGGATCTCCCAGCCCGTCACCGGTTTCCCGGCGAAGCTCACCTCGCCCAGTCCCTTGCGGTCCTTCATCAACTCGCGCGCGTAGTTCAGGTGCCCCATGTTCTCCACTAACACCTCAAGCTTCACCTTCCCGGCGGGAACCTGCAGCTTCACGGCACTCTGCTTCAAGCGCCGGTCGAGCGTCGCCACCCGCTGGTCGTTCACGATGACGATCGCGCGGTCCTTCAGCGCACTGAATGCCAGCGGAAACTCCCCCGCCGCGGGGACATCGAGCGTCGTCGCGTAAAGCGCCAGCCCCTGGTTCAGGTCGAGCGCCTCCATGTGCGGCGCGTCTTCGGACACGAACGGCTTGCCGAACAACTGCTCGAAAGACGCGGTCTGGTCCAACTCGAACTCCGCCACCTCCACGCGCTTGATCTGCGCCGGCGGCTCGGGCAGTGCGGTGTCTTCCGGCAGGAACTTCCGGATCGTATCCCGGAACGTGAAGAACTTCTCGGTGATGCGCCCGGTTTCATCCATCGGCGAGTCGTAGTCGTAGCTCGTCGTGTCCGCGCTGTATTGCCCGGACGACCAGTTGGCGCCCGAGTTGAAGCCAAAATTGGTCCCGCCATGCAGCATGTAGACGTTGAACGACACCTCGTTTTCCAGCATCCACTCGATCTGCTCGATGAATGGCGCCAACGCCTTGGTGTGGTGTTTCGCCCCCCAGTGGTCGAACCAGCCGACCCAGTATTCGCCGCACATTCTGGGCATGCCCGGATATTCCTCGTCGAAGAACGCGAAGGCGCTGTCCGCCCCGCCGCCGAAGTTCATCGTCGTGAACACGCCGTCGATCTGCGCGGTGCCGATGGTCTTCTTCTTCGGCCAGTCACAGCGGATGAACATGGTCTCGAACCCGGCAGCCACCAACTGGTCGTAGATCGCCCTGTTATAGGCCATGTCGTCCTCGTTTCCGGGACGGCCGAACTGCCCGTATTCATTCTCCACCTGCACCTGGATGATCGGGCCACCCCGGGAAACCTGCAGCTCCTTGAGTTGTTCGCCGACCGCCATCATGTAGCGGGCGGTCGCCTCGAGAAACTTCGGATCATTCGTCCGCACCTGCATCTCCGGGTCCTTCAACAACCAGGCCGGCATGCCGCCGAAATCCCACTCGGAACAGACATACGGGCCGGGCCGCACGATCAGCCACATCCCCTCTTCCTGGCAGGTCCGGGCGAATGCCGCGATGTCGAGGTTGCCGGAAAAGTCGAACTCTCCCGGCTTCTTCTCGTGGGCGTTCCAGAACACATAGGTGCCGATGCAGTTGAACCCCATCGCCTTCGCCTTGCGGATCCGGTCACGCCAGTAGGCACGCGGCACACGCGGATAGTGAATGGACCCCGAGATGATCACCGCCGGTTTCCCGTCGAAGGTGAAACTCCCGTCCGACGCCCCGAAAACCGGTTGCTCCTCACCCGGAGGATTCGGTTTGGGCGGCATCGGCAGCGTTTTACTCCATGCCATGCCAGTCAGCACGGCGGCGGCGAGAACCCCGAAACAACGGGCTCCGGCGTATGGGTTGTTTCTCATGGCGTCTGTCTGTCAGGAAGTACCCCGGGACCGACGATCACTCGCCTTGGAACTGCTCTTGTCCGAAGGTGAAGATCTCCGACGGAGTCCGGGCTCCATCCATCATCGCACACAGGCGGTCGACGGTTTCCGGATGTTGGCCGGCGACGTCGTTCCGCTCACCCGGGTCCACCGAAAGATCAAACAACATGACCGGCGCATTCGGCTTCTTGAGCACGTTGTAGCGCACCGCCTTCCACTTGCCGGAGCGCACGGCGATGCGTCCGCCACGTTCGTGAAACTCCCAGTAGAGATACTTGTGCTTCGGTTGCTCGCCCTTGCCCAGTAGCTCGGGCACGATCGAATGACCGTCGGTATCCGCGGGGGCCTTCACGCCCGCCAGCTCGGCGAAGGTCGGCACCATGTCCCAGAATGCAGAGATCAGGTGTGACTCGGAACCCGCCGCAATCCTGCCGGGCCAGTAGGCGACCATCGGCACGTGCACGCCCCCTTCATACAGGTCCCTCTTGTGCCCGCGGAACGGGCCGTTGCTGTCGAAAAACTCCGGATCGGCGCCACCTTCCTGGTGGGCTCCGTTGTCCGAGGTGAAAATAATCAGCGTGTTGTCGGCGATGCCCAACTCCTCCACCTTGGCGACGATTTCACCCACCTGGTCGTCAAGCAGCGTGATCATCGCGGCGAATGCCGTCCGCGGTTCCTTCTGCGACTGATAGCGGCCCTGGCGCAGCTCCTTGCCTTTGTCCAGGCCCTTGAACGGTTTCGGTTCGTCGAACTTGCCGCGGAATTTCTCCATGTATTCCTTCGGCGCGGCCAACTCGGCATGGGGAATGATCGAGGCGACGTATGCGAAGAACGGCCTGTCCTTGTTGTCCTCGAGGAACTTCAGCGTCCGCTCGTGAATCAGCGCGGGACCGTAGTCCCCCTTGGCCGTCCCCTTGTTGCCCTCGAGGATCACCTTCTTCTCATTGTCCCACAGGTGGAACGGATAGTAATGGTGCCCGAGACGCTGGCAGTTGTAGCCGTAAAACACGTCGAACCCCTGCTTCACCGGATCTCCTTCCGAGCCGGGATAGCCGAGCCCCCATTTGCCGAACGCCCCGCTCACGTAGCCGGCCGGCTTGAGGATTTCCGGCAGCAACACCTCTTCCGCGGGAATCGGCTGCTGGCCTTCAGGAAGGATCTCCTTGTTGCCGCGGATGAACGTGTGCCCGGTGTGCTTGCCAGTCAGAAGCGCAGACCGCGAGGGCGCGCAAACCGTGCTGCCGGAGTAGTGCTGGGTGAAAAACATCCCCTTGTCCTTCAGCGCGTCGATGTGCGGCGTCTGGAACTTCTCCTGACCGAGGAAGCTCAGGTCGCCATAGCCCAGATCATCTGCTAGAATATAGATGATGTTGGGCGGTCGTTTTTCCTCTGCGGTCAGGGTCGCCAGCAGGCTGAGGCAAATTGCGAGTGTTAGTCGGATCATGATATCGTAGGGTTATGGGCGAAATTTAAAGGAGAACACACTGATGGTTCCCGGTTCCAGGGTTGCATTGAAACTCTTCCGGCTGTCCGCGGCGAAGCTGGCCGACACACCTTCCGGCGGGTGCACTTCCGACCACTGGGTGCCGGTCACCGGGCCAATGATCATGCCGCTTTCTAGGCGGAAGTTCAGGTCTTTCCAAGTTTTGTCAGGATCAAAATTGAGCGCGTAAACCGTCATGCGGTCGCCCTGGAGAAAGGTCCGGGTGTGGAGTTCCTCGATGTCCAGGGTTTTCGGGCCATCCGGATCCACCGTCCTGACGGGCCGGGCATTGACCAGCGGCACCGTGGCGGCGTGCATCAGGTGGTCGCGGCGGCGTTTCTTCGGGTTGAGGTCCCACCACATCAATCCGTTCATGCCGTTGTCGGTGCAGTCCCACAGCGCGATGAACGAGCAGATCGCGCTTTTCATGGAATGGGTGCCGGAGCCCTTTTCCCCATGCTCGTCCCAGTGGAGCTCCGAATGCCATTTCTCGCGATCACCGGCGTAGGCGAGGTCCGACTTCAGCTTATCCAGCGGACGGTGCCGGGTGTAGTAGTGGCCGCCGAAGACATCCATGGTGTCGCTCTTCAACGCGACGAACTTCTTCATCCACTGGTCGCGTCCCATCGCATAGTCCTCATGGCCGATGATCTTCGGCATTTTCAGCCCCCGCGCAGCCGTCAGCTTCCGCAGTTCGAGCACGATGTCGCGGTGCTTGCGCGGCATGATGTTGCCCTCGTTGAAGCGCCGCTCGTTATCAACCCCCAGCACATCCACCTGCAAGCCGTTGCGCTTCATGTATTCCAGATAGTCGATGAGCAGGATCGCATACTGCTTCGGAATCACGCCGCCGCCGTCCTTCGTCCACTCCGGAAACGAGTCCTTGTTGTCGAGCTTCTTGCTCGCGAAGATCAGCGTGTCCGGGCGGATTTTCTTCGCCAGCTTCATCGCCTTGGTTTCCGCGTCGTAGAACTTCTCGACCACCACGCCCGGCGCCGGATGCGCCGGCTTCTCGCCGGTTCCGTAGATCGATGTCCGCAGGCCGTTGAAATCGTAATCCACCAGCAGGGTCTTCGCCCAATCACCCCTGACGAACTTCCGCGGGGCTCCCGGGGATTTCAGGTCGTAGAACATCCGGTTGATCTGCGTCCCCAGGTCCCGGGGGAAAATCACCACCTCGTCCGCCGCATCCGCGAATGCGCATGACGCCAACAGAACAACCAGACATTTCATTTTCATACAGTGCATCAATTGGTTCCCGGTTCTAATTCATCATTCGACCCCGCCAATGGTCCCCCATGGGCTCGGGTTTCTGCCGCTCTACTACCCGGGTTTCCCTGCGCATCTGTCGGGATTTCCGCGGAATTCCGATCATCAGCCCGCGATTCCCGGTCCACCACCCGGTAGCGTCCGAAAAACACCCCGCCGGGTTTCCCGATCACCAGCGGAAGCGCGGCGTTCGAGTCCAGCGACACCCGGCCGGACGTCCCGCCCAGCAGGTCATCCAGCGCCAAGCGGGTGCCCGCCTTGAGGAATCGCAGCGGCATCGATGCCTCCGCCTCCTCATTGAGCCGCTCCCGGAACACCAGCAGATACCCGCTGCCCGAATCGGGATCCACCCATTGGAAACCAGCCCACGAGGCATTGTCCGGTTCACTGCCGACCGGAAAGACATAACTGCCGAACAAATCGTCGCGCACCGCACGGTATGACTTGAGCACCTCCTTGACCTCCGCCCTCTGCCCGGGCTCAAGCAGGCGGGTCGTCTGGAAAAACACCGGCAGACCGGGAAGCCCCAGCGCCACCGCATAGGTGTCCGAATACAGATGGGCGTCCGAAACCTTTTGATTCACCATGCGGAAATTCGACACCGGCAGCTCGAACTTCTGCGGGTTCAGGTAGCGCGCCAGCTCCCACACCTCGCGCAGCATCAGCCACGGCCGGGGCACCACACTCTCCGGCTTCATCGGCTTGCGGTTGGCCAACCATACGGACCCGCACTCGCGCGCCCAGAAATAACCGAACCGCGCCGCGTTTTCCGTCACGTCCCAGTTCACCCTCGCCTTGTGGCCGGAATGGGCCACCAGCGACCTGCCCTTGGCGAGATACTGCTCGACGCTGGAAAAATCCCGCAGACTCGCAAAGTCGAGCTTGAAGGTGGTGAACCCCGCACCATCGTACGCCGACACCAGATCCTCCAGCGGCGCGCGCGCCGCAAACCACACGCCCAGATCAAGGTCGAGCTTGTCCGCCCGCTCGACCACTCGGCTCCACCCCTGTGGATACCAATCCGCGCGCGGCTGCCACTCGCGCTCCTCACGGCTCCGGTCCTTCTTCCGGCCATTCTGCCAGCCGTCATCGATCTGAATCGCATCCAGCCCGAGATCCGCGACGGAATCCATCTCGGCAAGCACCTCATCCTCGCTCGCCCGCGCCATCGATTCCGGCTGGTTGATTCCACTGCCCCAGGTGTTCGCCTTCAGGTAGGCGTCCCGCCCCGGCACCATCGGATAGCGCGTCCGGTCGAATCGCTTCAACGCGAGCTCGCGCAGGTCATCGGACGCCTCCGGATAGAGCACCATCCAGGTCGCCCAGCACCATCGCCAGTCGGCGGCCAGCTGGCTTTCCGGCAGCCCCCGTCCGGTCACCGCCACGCCGCCCGCACCGGCCTCGAACCCGCCGGTATCCACACCCGCCTGGTTCACGCACTTGTGCGACTCCTTCACCAGCGCGACCCCGCCCCGCCCGTTCTCCAGGCAGAGGATGTTCGCCCAATCGACCGATCCGGGCCCGACCACCTCATCCCGCACGAGGTGGGTGTCCGGCCGATGACGGTTCTGGGTATCGTTGAAGTAACCGATCGCCCGCAGTTCCGGCGCGCGCACCGGCAGGAAATCCGTTCGTTTTCCGCTCTTTCTGCCCGCCGGTTTCTGTTCGCTGCCACCGTCCAGATAGGCCAGCAACGAGCACCCCTCCGGCGCCATCCCTTCCAGTTCCCGCTTCCTCCCGGCATCGATCTCCAGCCGCCCGGCCCGCCCGGATCCATAGAGCCACGCTTCGCACAAAACCGCCGACGGCCCCATGAGGCGATCTACGATAATCGTCGTACTCCCGTCCAGATTGACCTGCCGCGGGATCTCGACCACCAGCGACTCCGCGCGGCGATGGTCCTCTTTCCACCCCGGAAGCACCTGCGGCTTCACCAGCAGCGATCGCGCCTCACCATCGATGCTCGTCGCGACCACCCGCTGGCGCCGTCCACCGTTGCCGTAGTCCCACCATGAAAACCCCAAATGATAGGTCCGCGATGGATCGAGCCCCTCGAACCGCAGCGTGATTCCCTTCTGCCCCTGGAGCGACCGCGCATGCCACACCGGAGCCACATCAAGCGCCGCACGCACCATGACCGGCCTCCCGGAAACCACGGAAATCCCCGGCCCGCCAACCTCACCGCCGGCCGTCCCACCGGCGGCGTCCTCCTGTTTCATCCAGAGCTGGGTCCGCATCCCCTCACTCCCGGGGTAGACCCACGTCTCATGCCGGACAACCCTGCCGCTGGCCGGATATCGAACGTCCGCCCGCACCCGCAGGTGCTCGCTGGTGAAGCCGTCGTCGTCGGATCGCTCCGCGGTCAACGAGACCAACTCCGCCGCCGGAAGCTCACTGCCCTCACCTTCCTCCCAATCGCACCCCGCGGGATCGCCATTCACCCATTCCCGTCCCGTCCTCTGGTCGACCACCGAAACCGTCGCCAGCCCGTGACCGGTCCAAAGCCAGCTGCGTTCCACGGTCCCGGTGCTCGCGGTGATCCGGTTTCCGGAGGAATGCACACGCGCCGGACCCAGCGACCCTGATATTTCGGGGACCGCGCCAAAACCGGCGCCCACCGAAACAACAATCATCAGTGCAATGGCTTGGATATTCATCGATTCAAGTAGCACCCCCATTCACCCGTCCCCCCGACAATGAAGGAGGACTGCGTGGCCAGCTGCATTCAATACCCACTAGAACACCTGCTCCGGCCGAATCTTTACAGATCCGGAGACCTCCCCGGCCGGCGCAGCATTCCCCAGACCCGAATCAGCCGCGGATTGAACCAAATGACGAGGGGCCGCCCCATCACGAGGCGACCCCAAAACTCGGGCCAATCCAACGAGCCCTCAGGGCCGCGTCACATTCAGGCGCACGAAGAGCTTGCCATCGACCGCATTGCTCAGCGGCACGGTGACATCCACCGCATCCGGATCACTCGAATCCACCGCGATGTCCGTCCAGCTCGCCAGATCCGTCGACCACTGCACGGTCTGCGTCGTGGTGGTTTTGGAATCCGCCGTGCGGGTGTAGGAGAACGTCAGGTTCGTCTCATCCATCGCAAGCGTCGGCAGAATCGCCGGGTCCGAAACCAGCGGATCGCCGCCGAGCACGAACTCAAGACCGTTGGCGATCCCGTCGCCATCCGCGTCCTCATCAAAGCCGGCGGCCGCGCCGGGATCAATGCTGGTGATGTTGGTGGCGGCCCAGGAAACATACGCATCCCCGGTCGAGGTGTAGTCCAGCAGCAGGTCCAGACCGTCCACCCGCACGCTCCAGGTGCCGGTGCCGGCGGTGAAGCCGGACGCGTCCACCGTGAAGTCGGCGTCGGTGGCGGACATCGTGCCATCCACGGTGCCGATGATGAAACTGTTGCTCGCTTCCGAAAAGTTGGTGATCGCCGAATCATCAATCACCACCGTGACCGACGGCTGCGCGGCGGAAACGGTGAAGTCACCGGTCACATACAACTGCGACCAGTCGATACCCTCGGCACCCGTCCAATCCCCGAATGACACCGTGTATTCGGTCGTGCTGCCGACTTCGGCCGTGAACGAATCGACCATCATTAACTGGGACATCCCGAGCTTCAGCGTGGCACCGTCCGCGACGGTGACAGCACCGCAAGTTTCATTTGCGACGAGCAACAGCGTGCCGGCCTCGACCGTGATGTCTCCCAATGCGTCGGTGGTGTAGCCGGTCAGCGCCCGATCCAGTTCCTGGGTGCCCTCCCCTTGTTTGACGATGGAGAGAGGCTGATCACCGACGACGTTTCCGTAGTAGCTGTAGGTTTCTCCTGCAGCAACATTGATGGTCAAGGTCGATGGCCCCTCGCGGCTGTCGATCTGGCGGGTGTTGTTGGAGCTGGTATAGAGCCCCGCAATCGTCTGATCGAATCCCATCGGCTCGAATTCGGCAGTCCCCTTGCCGCCGATGTTCAATACCGTCGTGGCCGGAAGCGCATTGTCGATCCCGATCTGGAGCCTCCCCTGATAGATGTTGGTTTCTCCGGAGTAGTCCGAGGTATCACCTGTCAGAATCAGGGTATTTCCATCCGCCCCCGATTCGCGCCCGATCTGCAAGACCCCGGTGCCAGTGATGGTGCCGCCATAGGTATTGGGAGCACCGGTGCTGACGATGATACCGCCATTGTCGAGCGTGATACCGCGGTTGGGATGGATCGTCACGTCCTGCATCTTCAGTTCACCGCTATTGCGCAACGTAATGTAATCCGACACGAACGTTGCTGGAACCGCGCCAAATGCGCCGTCACCGATCCCGTTCGGAACCTGAACCTCCGTACGGTTGTTCTCCGCGTCCACCACAATGCCGCCGGAGAACGTATTGCCGGAGTTCTTGAGCTGCACGAATTTGCCACCCAAGTTGGTGGCCCGTAACGTTCCTTCTCCGCTGATGACCCCGGTCAGGTACATACTTCTGTTCCAGCGGTTGGCGAAGGAAACCGTCCCGGAACCCAGTTCCCAGTTGTTGGCGTATGCCATGTCAGCATTCCGCTCGTGAACGTAGGTGCAGTCGCCCGACAGCTTGACGGTGTCAAACGTGCCAATCGAGCCGGGATTGCCGCGCACGACGGTCGGATCAAGCACATCAAGAGTCGCACCGGTCGCCGTCCAGTTGGCCCCACCGGGTTTCTCCCCCGTATCAAATACACCGCCGCCGAAAATCGTCAGCGTGTCGCCCGGGGAAATCGACAGCGGGGTGTCATTGTTCAGGTCGTTGACAAACTCGATCTCGCGCTCACCCGTGTCCCACTCGGCGCCACCAGCGGCGATGGTGATCAGCCCCAGGTTGTCGGTCGCGGACTTGAAGGTCACTTTATCCGTCCCCAGATCAAGCCACAAGTCGCCGACGGTGACACCGCCATCAGCGATCGTCACCGTGTAGTTTGCGCCGAAATCAGGGAAAAACGCCTCTTGGGATCCCGTGTTGTCCCAAACGACATTGCTGCCACTGTCGTCCCAGTTTGCCGTGGTAAGATCCCAGTCTCCGTTGCCGGCTGTGTCGGCCGGATTCCAGGTGAGTTGGCCGTAAGAAGCCGATGAAAGGGCCAGGAGCAACGGTGCCACTCGACCCATTTGTCCGAAAATTCGGGTACAATGGTTTTTCATAAGGTTTTTCAGGTTTTGCAGGTTTTGGTGGGTTTATTGGGTTTCCAACGGTGGGAGCCATCGGAAAAACCAGCGAAGTCCTTCGAGAGAAGGCCTTGGGGTTTGCAACCCAAACATCATTCGGACGTCCAGTGGAGCCAAAATCCCCGAATCCGCCAATTTTTTCACCATACTCCAAAATTTGCCTGTTGCCAAACCACGCGGTTCGCCCCGCTGAATGCGCCAGCCACGGGCACCGCAATGCCCCCGCCCCCCCCGCTCCCGGCGAAACGAAAAAAAAATCGCATTTCCGAGTATAGATCCGCTCTGCCCGGGTGTTCTCTATCATGAAGGGGAATGAATGACCGGTGCCTTTGGCCCTCGTCGCTTCGATTGTTTCATTCCCAAACCCACCAAAACCTTACCAACCCAAACAAACCCACTGACGCTCCGGCACATTCGCCGGTGCCCGCGGCTCCGAGTACCCAACTCACCCGCCACCAACCCATCCAAAATCCATCATCATTCCAAAATCCTACATAAATCCAACATCATGAAAAACCGCCGACACTCGTTCCCGCCCTCCCTGCGCACCCTTTCCTCACTCGCCATTCTGGCACTCACCGGAGCAGGCGCTCAAGCCGCCGACCTCACCTGGATCGGCCCCGCCGACCCCGACACCGGAGTCTGGGACGTCGGCACCACGGCAAACTGGAACGACGGAGCCTCCGACACCACATGGACCGACGGTGACAATGCAATCTTCACCGCCGGAAGCTACAACATCGACATCGCCGACGGCGGCGTCTTCATCAAGGACCTCACTTTCGGCGGAGGCGGCGAATTGCTTCTCAAATCCGTCACCGACAACGAAGGCATCATCGTCGTCGATTCCGGCGGTGGCACTTGGGACACCGGTGGTGGAACCATCTCGCTCTATAACCTCAACGACACGTTCGACACTCCGCTCGAAGTCGAAAGCGGTGACACCCTCACCATCGTCGGCGGCGGATCCTTCGACACCGGAGAAAACCCCACGGATGCCAACTGGATGGTCGAAGGGGCCATCCTCGACATCGCATCCGCAACAACAGTGCGGGGAAATTCCGGCAGCGTCGGACAGTTCGCCACCGTCAAAATGGCCGATGGCAGCACCTACCTGCACCGTCGCAACATGGATCAGACCTACGCGAACGATTGGGAATTGGGCGCGGGCACCATCACATTCGACAATTCCTACGCGAGGAGTATCACGCTGAGCGGTGTCATTTCCGGACCCGGAACCCTCAAGGCCGAGTCCATGGCCAATAAAATCCTCACTCTGTCAAACACCGGCAACACCTTCTCCGGCGGACTGACCGTCGGCGCCAACACAACGGTCCTGATCACCGACGTCGCCCAAATGGGCGATGCGGCCGGGGACCTCACCCTCAGCGATGGAGGCATCGTCAAATTGCAGGGAGGCATTGACTTGGGAAGCACCCGCGAAATCGTCCTGACCGGCACCGGCGGCGCCATCGTCAACGCCGGCGTCAACTTCTTCTCGGGAAACATCACCGGTTCCGGCGATTTCCAAGTCGGTGATGACATCCACTATGGCAATACCAACGTCATCACGCTGTCCGGCACGGCTGATTACACCGGCGCCACCAATATTCGCGTGGGAAGCGTGAAACTCGGTGCGGATGAAGCGCTCAATAGCGGGGTCATGACCATCGGCGGGGCGAACACCGCCCGTCTCGTCCTCGATGGACATACCCAGACCATTGGCGGCCTGCTCAACGTCGGGAGCAAGACCAAGCAAATCGTCAACCTCAATGCCACCACCACAGACAGCACTCCCGGCACACTCATTTTCGATGTCGCGGAGGGTGCTGATTATTCCGCCGGATCGGCTACCGGAGTCGTCGCTACGGACGACCGCGGCAACTTCAGCATCATCAAAAACGGACTGGGCAGCCAGACCCTCGGCAACGTGACCATCAGCGGCGACGCCACCGTCAACGAAGGAACCCTCACGATCGGTAATTCCAACGGAACCTGTACCGTCCTCGGCCAGGCCACCGTGACCGGCGGAACCCTCGCCATCGCAGAGGAAATGATCGGCCTCACCTCGATCGATGTCACCGGTGGTGGCACCTTGCGGATCAGCGCCGACAACTACCTCGGCGACCTCGCCGCTCCGATCACCCTCGACGGCGGCACACTGAATGTCCAAATGGAAAACAGCACCGGCGGCAGCTTCGAGATCGACTCCAGCCGCCCGATCATCCTCGGTGCCGACGGAGGAACCATTCAGACCACCACCCCGAGCGGTGCCTGGTACGTCGCCTACAACGGCGAGATCTCCGGAACCGGCTCACTCGTGAAGTCCGCGGGCCAAACCCTCGAACTCGGTGGCGAAAACACCTACACCGGCGCGACCACCATCAGCGGAGGAACCCTCCGCCTGACCGGCAGCCTCGCATCCGATGTCACCGTGCAGGGTGGCAGCACCTTCCTCGCCGGTGACTCCGCAACCGGAACCGGAACAGGAACCCTGCCCTCGCTCACGCTGGAAGCCGGTGCCAGAATGGTCAGCGTCCTCGACACCGATTTGGAAGACGCCGGCATGGCGATCGTTTCCGGCGCGGTGACGATCGACCCGACCGCGACTCTCGCAGTGGCTGACCGCGGCACCGGCGAGATCATCGCCATCGGCACCAAGTTCACCCTCATCGACTACGCCGGCGGCTCCCTCACCGGCACCTTCGACGGACTGGCCGACGGCTCCACCATCACCGTCGGATCCAACCTGTTCGTCATCGACTACAACGACGACGAAACCCCGGACACCGTCACCCTCACCTCCGCCGGCAGTGCGAATCCCTACACCCTCTGGGTGGATGAATTCACCAACCTGACCGACTCGAGCTTCCCGCTCGACTTCGACAACGGCGGACTCTCCACCGGAGTTGAATACGTCGTCGGCGGGGATCCGACCCTCGGATCGGACGACGCCAAACTGGCGCCCTCCGCCGTGAACACCGGAACCACGCTCGAGTTCACCTTCCGCCGCACCGACCTCGCAAACGAAGATGCCAACACCACGATCACCGTGGAATACGGCTCCGACCTGCTGGGCTGGACCACCGCGGCCGATGGAGTCGACGGCATCGTCATCACCGAAACCGACAACTTCTACGAAGAAGGCGTCGACCAGGTCATCGTCAGCCTGCCTGCCGCACTTGCGACCGACGGCAAAATCTTCGCACGCCTGAACGTCGAACAACCCTAACACGAACACCCGCCGGTTCCGCCCGCAACCACGTGGCGCGGATCCGGTGAGTCCGGCAAACACCCGTCCCCTGGATGTCATTTCCAGCGGGCGGGTGTTTTGTTTCCACCCCCGGACGATTCACGCCGCAGCGTCAGCGGCCGTCGTCGGTGGTTTCCACCACCTCCACCAAGCCGCGCAGCACCGCCAGCTGCCCGCGATCAAACTGCCCCGGTTCGATCACCAACCGCCTCAGGCCGACCATTCCGTTAAGCGGTTCGAGATCCACCACCGGAGTGCCGCGGATGTCCAGATTCTCCAGGTCGAGGCCGTCCAGGTTCCAGAGGTCATCGATGTCCGATCCGCTGATGTCGAGCGACCGCAGCGGCAGCAGGCGCAGCAGGCTGCGCACGGGAACCAGCTTCTCGGTCCGCCGCGCGCCTTTCCGATAGAGCGATCGGAGCCCCTTTCCCGAAACCCGCAGGTGGCCGTTCTTGCGATCATAGGCAAACTCGCGCGACCGCCACCCCCGATTGCTCAGCTCCAACATCACCCGCAGAATCCTCGCGGTATCCCGCAGCGACTTGCGCTTCAGACTGTCATAGATGATCATTTTCTCCATCAGCGGATAGCGGCTCTTGCTGTCCAGCGAGAGGGTTTTCAGCAGACGAATGAACTCGTCCACCGGCAGCAATCCGTCCTCGGCAACCAACGGCGCAAACTCGGGAATCAAATCCCGGATCGACTTCTGACTCCCCTGCCGGATCGCGTAATACCGCTCCGACTCCTCAAACCGCTGGGTCATGAACAACACGTGGGCCATGATCGTCCAGCGCCGGTCCGTCGGCGGCGGATTCGACTCAAAGCCCCGCTGCAGCGCCGCCATCGCATTGTCGATGACCGGCAGACTGATGCTTTCCTTCACCATCAGGAAATCAATGAGAAACAACACGTTCGCCTCCGGAATGTCCTCGCGACTCTCAAACACGGCCATCGCAAACTCCCGCTCCTGCCGCTGCCGCTCGAGCGCCTCCTCCGCCCGGGCTCGCGCGGCATCCGCACCCACCAGCGCCTCTTCCGTCCGCGCCAGCGCCTCGGTCGTCCTGTGGTGGCTCGCACTCAATTTCTGCGTGAACCAAACCGCGGCCGTCAGCGCGAACGCGATGAATACCAGCGAAATCACGCAGAGCTGGCGGTTCCGCCGGAAAAACAACCGAACCTCGCGCACCACCCCGGCGTTCTCCACCTCCACGCTGTAGCCCATCAGGTGCCGCTTCACATCCTCACGCAGCGCCTGGACATTCGGATACCGGTCGGCCGGATCCTCGGCACAGGCTTTTTCCACAATCGCCGCAACAGCCGGTGAGGCATCACTCAACTTGTGCCGCCGGCTCGGACGGTGCAGCGTGGAGAGTTCAAATAACAAACAACCCAGCGAATAAATGTCGGTCGCCGGAGTTTTCGTCGCCCGCGGTGTCGATAGCTCCGGCGCCATGTAGCCGGGCGTCCCCTTGATCGACGCCTCCAGCTGGTCGCCATACAAATCCGGATCCAGCAAGGCCACGGAATCCTGTTCCTCGTCCCCGTCCCGCTCCACCTCGCCCATCCCCCAGTCGCATACCTGCACTTCCCCGAAGGTCCCGACCTGGATGTTATCCGGCTTGAGATCGAGGTGCAGCACCCGCCGCGAATGCGCGTAGGACATCGCATCACACACCCGCAGCAGGATCGACAGCCGCGCCTCGTAGGGAAAGCGCTCCTCCGCCTCGCCCTTCCGCAGGGCTGAGAGGATCTTGCGCAGCGACTGCCCGCGCTTGAACTCCATGGTGAAAAACGGCCGCATCCGCTCGTCGATGCCCATGTCAAACAGGTTGATGATGTTCGGATGCTCGAGACGCGCGGTGATGTGGGCCTCGCGCAGGAACGAATCGTAACGCTCGATCGGCACCCCCTCCCTCGGCCTGGCCAGTGCGACAAATCGCTCGGTGTGCTCATCATACACCTTGAACACCTCCTTCATCCCGCCCCTGCCGATCAGCGTCTCCTCGCCGTAGCGTTTCTCGACGCGGCGCAACGCATGATAGAGCGGGCACAACGCCTGCTCCTCGTCCAGAGACAGGTCCGCCAGCTGCCGCTCGGCCTCCTCATAGAGCGCCCGGTACGAGGTGAAAACCGCATCGTCATCCTTCATTTACCCGCCTCTCCGCCCTCCAGGTCGTGTTTCAACAGCTGGATCTCCCGCAGCAGCATCGTCTTCACCCGGTGCTTCAAGATATACACCGTGTTGACCTTGATCCCCAGCTCCCCGGCGATCCCCTCCACGCTCTCGCCCGCCAGCGATCGGGAAAACACCTCCATCGCATTGCCGGAAAACTTCACCCGCACCCGGTCCATCGCCAGCCGCACCACATACTGCTGCCACTCCTCCTCCACCCGCGCCTCGATCTCCGGACTGTCCGTGAGCTCTAGCACCCCGCCCGTCCGCTCGTCATCCAGACTCGGGCCGGACGGCTGGCGCTTCCTCGCCCTCACGATGTTGAGCGCCACATTGCGGATCAACTTGGCAAACCAGGTGCGGAATTTCGCCCGCGCCGGGTCGCGCTCATAGCGGCTCAGCCCATTCCACAGCTTCACCGCCACCTGCTGGCGCGCATCGTCCAGATCCGCCCCGGAAAACCCCATCGCGCCGAGCACCTTGGAAACAAACGGATCGTAATACCCCAGCAATTCCTCCCACGCCGGGTGGCTGTTGCCGCCACGCGCCCTCTCCAACAAGCTCACCCTCGTCCTGAGGGCATCGATGCTGGAAAGTTGGGACGGGTCATCCATGGCGAGAGACTATTGCCGGCCGCGTCGCCATGCCAATTCTCAATTCCCAATTCCCAATTCCCAATTCCCGATTCCCGATTCCCAACTCCCGCCGCCACCCCGCACCGGACGCGGGAACCCGCAATCAACTGCGGAAATCCCGCGGCCGCGCACCCGTGTGCTTGAGAAATGCCCGGTGAAAACTCGCCGACGACCGATAGCCGCACCGGTCCGCGATCTCCACCAGCGAAAGATCGCTCGATGCCAGCAGGCCGATCGCCCGGCGGATCCGGTAGTTTCTCAGATACGCCCCTATCGCCACTCCGAACTGCTCCTGGAATTTGCTCCGCAGATGGCGTTCGGATATCGACAGCTTCACCGCCAGCGGCCCCACCCGCAGATCATCGGGCGGCAGGCGTTCGAGCTGCACCTGCATCCGCTGCCACAGCCCCGCATACTTGCGCGCCGGTGATACCGGCGGACCATCCTCACGCCCCCGCACCCGGTGGCACCACCGCCCCAGCATCCGCGCCACCCCGGCACACAAGTCATCCGACCTGCCGGGGGACAGCCCCTCGTTGAACAATCCCGCCATCGACTCAATCGCCGCCAGATCCTGCTCGTCCAGATCCAGACTCGTCTGCCTCAACGGCGCCAATCGCTCCGGTTCCGCACTCTCAAAGGTGATCAACAACCAGAGAATGTCGGATGACTCCAAATTCAAAAACTGGTGGTAGGACTGCGGGAAAACCAAATGGGCCTTCCCGGGTTTCAGATCAAAAGGCACTCCGTCCACCGCCAGCGTCCCCGCGCTCTCCAGACAGACCACCACCACGAACCGCTTGTGCAAATGCGACTCCACGCTCCTCCGCCGCAGATCACGCGCCTCACGCCGCGAGAACAACAGCACATCATCCACCGGCGCCAGATACACCCGGTGCCAGCCCTCGAAATACGCCGCCGGGGATGCCGGCGCCGACAAGGAACCCACCTTCTCTTTGAGCGATTGCGCAATCTTCATCTCCATTCACGAAACAACCAAATCAGCACCGCCAACCATCACATTCTGCCGGAAAAATCAACTTCTCTTCCGTTTTCGTCAATCATCCCCGTTTCGGTCCGGCCTACCGTTCGCATCAGAGTCCACCCTGCGGATTTCCGCCACCGCAGCACCCGCCGCCTCACCAACTCGTCCGTTTCAACTCCTCCTCTCCCAGCCATGTCAGCCGTTCTCAACATCCCGCCCCATCCCACCCCCGAACTCGACCCCGAATTCCTTCCCGCCTCACTCTGGACCCGCTCGTTCGAAGCCCTCTGCCGCGAACACGGCGCACGCCCGGTCAAAATCGCCGTGCTCCGCCCCAAGGGCACCGGAACCATCCACGAGGAATCCCTCCTCCCCGCCGGTGACCCATGGGACGCCCTGAACTTCCGCCACCTCGAACGCATCCTCAAGGCGCTCATCTGGCTCTACGGCGGCCATCGCTTCCTCATCGCCGGCGCACCCGAACTCTGCCCGAAACTCCAGCAACTCTACTCCGATTCCGGTGCCCGCGCATTCGACGCCGACTTCTGCCGCCGCTTCTTCGGCGAGTCCCCGACCATCGAGGCCGCCACCGATGACGAACTCCGCGGATTCGACCACCCCGCAACGGACATCGACACCACCGCACCCGCCTCCGGATGCCGCATCGGCTTCGACCTCGGCGGCTCCGACCGCAAGTGCGCCGCCGTCATCGATGGCGAAGTCGTCTTCTCCGAAGAAGTCGTCTGGGACCCCTACTTCCAGAAAGACCCCGACTACCACCTCAATGGCATCCGCGACTCCCTCAAACTCGCCGCCGCCCACCTGCCCCGCGTCGACGCCATCGGCGGGTCCGCCGCCGGAGTCTATGTCGACAACAAGGTCCGCGCCGCCTCGCTCTTCCGCGGCGTCCCCGACGATCTCTTCAAGGACCGCGTGGAAAACATGTTCCTCGACATCGCCCGCGAGTGGGGCGACATCCCATTCCGAATCGCCAACGACGGCGACGTCACCGCCCTCGCCGGCGCCATGTCCCTCGACGACGGATCGGTCCTCGGCCTCGCCATGGGAACCAGCACCGCCGCCGGATATGTCGACGAATCACGCAACCTCACCGACCGCATCAGCGAGCTCGCCTTCCTCCCCATCGACTACCGCGAACACGCCCCCGTCGACGAATGGTCTGGCGACGCCGGTTGCAACGTCCAGTATTTCAGCCAACAGGCAGTCGCCCGGCTGATCCCCGCATCCGGACTCCCCATCGACTCCAACCTCGGCTTCCCCGAACAACTCGAAGCCGTCCAGGAATTCATGAAATCCGGCGACGATCGCGCCGCCGCCATCTACCGCACCATCGGCACCTACCTCGGCTACGCCATCCCCCATTTCTCCCGCTTCTATCAAATCCGCCACCTGCTGCTGCTCGGCCGCGTCATGTCCGGCACCGGCGGAGACATCATCATCGAAGAAGCCCGAAAACTCCTGCGCGCCGAATTCCCCGAACTCGCCGCCTCGGTCCGGATCAGCACTCCCGACGAAAAACTCAAACGCCACGGCCAGGCGATCGCCGCCGCCAGCCTCCCGAAAATCCCGCAAGCCCCGGCCATTCCATAACACCCCGGCAGACGACCCCGGCCATCCGCCACACCGCCCCCAAGCGTCCATCCCCACATTCCCGCGGATCAACCGCCCCGCCACCTCCCCGCCAGCCAAAGCTGCCGCGGAATCCGCTGGACCGTCAGAGGCATTTTTTCCTAATCAACACCATGAAGCACACACTGTTTGAAAAACGCACTGGAGACATCCTCCAGGGACTCCGCGACACCGGAACTCTCAAGCAACTCCGCTACCTCACCGGCCCGATGGGCCCCGTCGTCAATCTCGAGGATTCCGGCGAAGTCATCGTCCTCTGCGCCAACAACTACCTCGGCCTCGCCAACCACCCGGAGGTCGTCGCCGCATCACGCAACGCCCTCGACAAATACGGCGCCGGAACCGCCTCGGTCCGCTTCATCTGCGGAACCTTCGACGCCCACCGCGAACTCGAACAAAAACTCGCCCGCTTCTCCGGAACCGAAGCCGCCCTCAGCTACGTCAGCTGCTGGAACGCCAACGAAGCCGCCATCTCAACCGCCGTCGGACCCAACGACGTCCTGCTCTCAGACGAACTCAACCACGCCTCGATCATCGACGCCTGCCGCCTCGCCCGCCCGCTCCGCCGCGGCGTCTACAAACACCGCGACCTCGCCGACCTCCGCGCCAAACTCGAAGCCGCCACCGATGAAGCGGAAATCACCTGGGTCGTCACCGACGGCGTGTTCAGCATGGAAGGCTCCGTCGCCGACCTCGCCGCCACCCTCAAACTCTGCCGCGAGTTCAACGCCATGCTCATCGTCGACGACTCCCACGGCGTCGGCGCTCTCGGCGCCACCGGCAAGGGAACCGCCGAACACTGCGGCGTCTGGGGCGAAATCGACGTCATCACCGGCACCCTCGGCAAGGCCCTCGGCGGTGCCGCCGGCGGATACGTCGCCGCCAGCCAGAACTTCATCGACCTCCTCGTCCAGCGCAGCCGCACCAGCCTGTTCTCCAACGCACTGCCCGTCCCCGTCGCCGCCGGCGCCGCCGCCGCCATCGACCTCATCGAACGCGACACCACCCTCATCGACCGCCTCCGCGCCAACACCCGGCGCATCCGCTCCGGCCTCCTCGAACTCGGCTTCGAAGTCCAGGACTCCCCCAGCGCCATTCTCCCGATCATGATCGGTGACGAAGCCGAGGCCATCCGCAAAAGCGAACGCCTCCTCGAACTCGGCGTCTGGGCCGTCGCCTTCGGCTTCCCCGTCGTCCCGAAAGGCGAAGCCAGACTCCGCCTCCAGGTATCCGCCGCACTCGGCGACGACCACATCGAACGCATCCTCGCCGCGTTCAAACAACTCTAACATAAATCATGAAAGCTCTCGTCAAGTCCACCGCCGCCCCCGGCCTCGAACTCCAGGATGTCCCGGAACCCGAAATCGGCATCAACGACGTCCTGATCCAGGTCGACCGCACCGGCATCTGCGGCACCGACCTGCATATCTACAACTGGGACGCGTGGGCCCAGGCGACCGTCCCCACCCCGCTCGTCATCGGCCACGAATTCGTCGGCCGCGTCGTCGACATCGGATCAAACGTCAGTGACTGCAAGGTCGGCGACATCGTCAGCGGCGAGGGCCACCTCGTCTGCGGCCGCTGCCGAAACTGCATGGCCGGACGCCGCCACCTCTGCAAGGCAACCCGCGGCGTCGGAGTCAACCACCCGGGCGCATTCGCCGAATACATCGCCCTCCCCGTCACCAACGTCTGGCACCACGCCAAAGACGTCCCGCTCGATGTCGCGTCGATCTTCGACCCCTTCGGCAACGCCGCACACACCGCCCTCCAGTTCCCCTGCCTCGGCGAGGATGTGCTCATCACCGGCGCCGGCCCCATCGGCATCATGGCCGCCGCCATCGTCCGCCACGCCGGCGCACGCTTCGTCGTCATCACCGACGTCAACCCCTACCGCCTCGAACTCGCCCGCAAACTGGGCGTCGACCTCGCTGTCGACGTCAGGGAAACCCGCGTCGCCGACGTCCAGAAACAACTCGGCATGAAGGAAGGCTTCGACATCGGCCTCGAAATGTCCGGCAACCCGCGCGCCTTCCGCGAAATGATCGACAACATGTGCCACGGCGGCAAAATCGCCATGCTCGGCATCCCGAGCGAGGACCTCGCCATCGATTGGAACAAGGTGATTTTCAACATGCTCACCCTGAAGGGCATCTACGGCCGCGAAATGTACGAAACCTGGTACATGATGACCGTGCTCATCCAGGGCGGGCTCGATATCTCACCCGTCATCACCCACCGCCTGCCCTACACCGAGTTCGAAGCCGGCTTCGCCGCCATGAACCAGGGCAACACCGGAAAAGTCATCCTCAACTGGAAAGACTGCTGACCCCACCCCAAAACCCCGCCAGCAACGACCCCCGAGGGAGCAAAACCAACAACCGGGGGCCGAGCAAAACGACACCCCAGACCCCAACTCCCTCCCACCCCCAACGATCCCGGAGGGATCACAGCCTGTAGCCGGGGGTCGAGCGCAGCGACACCCCCGGACCCTGCGCCCCCGAAATGCACCGCATCCCGGCAGGGATGCCAGAAGCGCCCGCTCGCCCAATCACCCCGGAGCCTCACGTCGACCGAGAGCCCGGCTTGCCCATCAATCCACCGACGGACTAAAACCCGGCAGGCAAGACAGCTTCCACTCCACCTGGAAACTCCCCACCCATCGGCGGCTCCACATCGGAATCCCGAACCAACGCACCCCAGCCACCTGTGACTCGGCACCTCCACCGGCCCCATCCACTGATCCCCCTCGTTCCAGCTCCCCATGTCAGACCAGATTCATTTGCGCCCCTTCCGTCCTGACGATGCCCTCCCGCTCGCACGCATCTACCAGAACGCCGTCCTCACCGCCGGCCCCGCACACTACACCCCGCAACAAGTCGAAACCTGGGCAAGCTACCCGCAAGACCCGGGTGAATTTCAACACCGCCTGATGCATGGCACCACGCTCATCGCCGAGCACGATTCCCAACCCGTCGCCTTCGGCCAATTGGACCCGGCCGACCACATCGCCTTCCTCTACTGCCGCGGCAGCCACATGCGCCGCGGAATCGCCACCAGCATCCATCAGGCACTCGAAGCACACGCCCGGCAGTCCCACCAGGTCTGCCTCGACACCACCGCCAGCCGGATCTCCCGGCCCGTCTTCCAATCCCTTGGCATGCAGGTCGTGGAACGCGAGCACCCGATCCGCAACGGCATCCCGTTCGAGCGCTTTCGCATGGCAAAACTCCTCTTCGAACCCGCAGCCACCCGCTGGGCCATCCTCGGCAACTCCGCGTCCGGAAAATCCACCCTCGCCCGGAAAATCGCCGAACTCACCGGCGCCGCCATCCTCGATCTGGACACCATCGCCTGGGACCCGGCCGCCCCCCAACCGACCCGCCGGGAAACCGCCGCATGCCTCGCCGACATCGAACGCTTCGTCGCGCAGCACCCCGCTTGGATCATCGAGGGCTGCTACGAAGACCTCATCGCACAGACGCTGCAATGGGAGCCAGCCATGGTCTTCCTCGACCCGGACGCCGAAACCTGCCTCACCAGAGCCCGACAACGGGAATTCGAACCCCACAAGTTCGCCACTCCGGAAAAACAAAACGAGGCCCTCCCGTTCCTCCTGCAGTGGATCGAACAATACCCCACGCGCCCCGGCCCCATGTCCCGCTCAGCCCACCTCCACACCTTCCATTCCTACCCCGGAAAAAAGATCCGGGCCCGCTGAAACCACCCGTCCTGTCCCCCGCCTTTCTCCACTCGCCCCGGTCAAAGCACGCCCTTGATCAAGCCCAGCAATTCCTCCAGCGACTCCGCCGCCTCAAACTGCGGGAAATCCGCCTTCACCTTGTCCGGCGCATGGATCAGGAACCCGTCGTCCGCCTCGATCAGCATCGACGTGTCGTTATACGAATCCCCCGCCGCTATCACCTGATAGTTCAGGCTCCGGAACGCGGCCACCGCCTTGCGTTTCGGGTCCGGAACCCGGATTTCGTAATCGACCACCATGTCGTCCTCCACCGCAAACCGGTGACACAACAACATCGGGTATTTCAACTGCCGCATGAACGGCGCCGCAAACTGCTCGAACGTGTCCGACAGGATCGCCACCTGCGTCAACTCACGCAACTCATCGAGAAACTCCAGCGCCCCATCCTTCACCCCGAGCGCACCCACCACCTCCTGCATTTTCGACAACGTGACCCCGTTTTCCTTCAACAGATCCAGACGATACCGCATCAGCACGTCGTAGTCCGGTTCATCACGCGTCGTCCGCCGCAGCGCCTCAATCCCGGTCGCCTCCGCAACCGCGATCCACGCTTCCGGCGTCAATACGCCTTCCATGTCCAACGTCACCAAGGTCTGCTTCTTGCTCGTCATGCTGCGGCAGAAAATCAAGGAAAACGCCCGCTGTCGAGCCCCGCAATCCGCCATCAGCCAGCCGCTCGCCACCACCCGCACGCACGCCGGATTTCAAAACCGCACCGCGAAAGCCCCCTCAATCAACCGGATTTACCCGTCATTTTCGTTTGCGTTCCTCATCTCTCACGGGAACCTAGGCGCTCCACCCGCAGTCTATCCATGATGAAACGAACCACCCTGCTCACAGCAATCCTATCGGCACTCGCCCTTGCCTCCCCCCTCGCCGCAGAGGAAGCACCGGCCCCCATCACCACCAGCAACCCGGACATCACCACCGGAAACCTCGAACTCCTGCTCACCCCGCTCACCAAACAGGAACTCGCGGTCGAAAGCGAAGCATGGCGCGACCTCGTCAAGGCACAGGCCGAAAAAATGGCTCAACTCTCGATCGCCGGCGCAAACGAACAAGACCCGGACCAGAAATCCAAAACCAACGAAACACTCATCGAGCTCCAGGCCGCCAAAAGCAAACTCCTCACCAGTTTCGAAACCGTGCTCGCCGCCTACGAGGAAAAAGGCGGTGACCCCACCGAACTCAGAACCTACGCCAAGGCCGTCGCCGGATTCAAAACCAACGGCACCGACCCCAGCGCAAACATCTCGTTCTTCCGCAGCTGGATCACCTCATCCGACGGCGGACTGAAATGGCTCTTCGGCGCGCTCAAGTTCCTCGCCATCATTGCCATCTTCTGGATCGTCGCCGCCATCGCCGCCCGCATCACCCGCAACCTCACCGAACGACACCTCGAGTGGTCGGGCCTGCTCGAACGCTTCATCAACAAACTCGTCAAACGCGCCATCCTCATCGTCGGCCTGCTCGTCGCACTCTCATCCATCGGCATCAACGTCGGCGCCCTGCTCGCCTTGATCGGCGGCGGTGCCTTCATCATCGGTTTCGCCCTCCAGGACACCCTCGGAAACTTCGCCGCAGGTGTCATGCTCCTCATCTACCGGCCCTTCGATGTCGGCGACTTCGTCGAAACCGCCGGCGTCATGGGCAGTGTCGACAACGTCTCACTCGTCAGCACCACCATCCGCACCCCGGACAACAAGGTCATCCTCGTCCCGAACAAACAGGTCTGGGGACAGGTCATCACCAACGCCACCGCCAGCAAGGAACGCCGCGTCGACCTCACCTTCGGCATCGGCTACGGCGACGACATCGCCAAAGCCCAAACCATCCTCGAAGACATCATCACCAAACACGAAAAAGTCCTCACAACCCCCGCCCCGGTCATCAAGGTCAACGAACTCGCCGACTCCTCCGTCAACTTCGTCTGCCGCCCGTGGAGCAAAACCAGCGACTACTGGGACGTCTACTGGGACATCACCCGCAAGGTGAAGGAAGAGTTCGATGCCAACAACATCTCCATCCCCTTCCCCCAACGGGACATCCATATCCACCAGGCGTCCTGACCATTCCCTGCACCGGGTGAGGGGGGAAACACCCCCTCCGGGCAAGGCCCCCCCCCTTTCCTCTCACCCCAGCTCGCGCAGCGCGGCAACCACATCGTCCGGTTCCGCCCGCTTGCGGTAGTCCACATCGACAAACCGCCACCTCACGACTCCGTCCCGGTCGAGCACGAACGTCGCCGGAATAGGCAACACGCTGCCATTGCCATTATTGATTTTCGCCAGGTCGAGCTTCCGGTCGTTTCGCATGTGGTCCAGCAGCAAGTCCGGCACCTTCCACGCCACCCCGAACTGCGCCGCAACGAGCGCATCCTGGTCCGACAGCACCGGAAACTCCAGACCCTGCCGCTCGCTCTGGCTCAACGACTCGTCCGGCACCTGCGGGCTGATCCCGACCAGGCTCGCACCCAGCGCCTTAATCTCCGGCAAGCGCGCTTGCAGCGCCCTGAACTGCAGGTCGCAATACGGACACCAGCCGCCACGATAAAAGCTCACCACCACCGGCCCGTCGGCCAGTAACCCGGCCAGGGAAACCCGGCCGCCCCGCGCGTCTGGCAGCTCAAAATCGGCAGCCTTCCCGCCGACCGCCAGCGCATCCGCCCCCTGTTCGAAGCTACGGGCCTCCGCGATCAGCTCCTCCATCGCCTGCGCGAACTCCGGTTTCCCCGCACGGGTCTTCGCCATCTGGTTCTCAAGTTGTTGTTTCAGTTCATTCATCGATTGCTTTCATGGTTGTTGAGTGTCGAAAAGAGAGGCATCGGCGGCACGTTCCCCATCCATCAGGGGCGGCTCCGGCTCCGGCCGAGGCGCGTCGGCAGAAACCCGCACCTGCCACCACAAATGGACCGCAAGCCCGACCGCCGTCAGGCCAAGACCAAACATCACAAGCCCGTGCCAACCGGCAACTCCCATGACCTTCACCCCGGCCGCCGAACCGACCGCCGCAGCAATGAAATAACACAGCATGTAAACCGCATTCATCCGGCTGTGCGCCGTCGCGTCGATCGAAAACACCCGCACCTGATTCGGAATCTGCGCGCCAAACACCCCCAAATCCAGCAGCACGATTCCAACAATCAACCCCGCTAGACGGTCGCCAAACACCGCCAACACAATAAATGCCGTCACCACCACCAGCAGCGCCCCGGTGATCAGACGCCCCGGACCACACACCGCCACCATCCGTCCGGACACCTTGGCACCCGCAATCCCGGACAACCCCACCAAGCCGAAAAGCCCCGCCTGCTGGACCGAATACGAAAATGGCTCGGCCGTCACGTGGATCGCCAGCGTCGCCCACAGCGCGTTGAACGCCGCGAACCACAGCGCCCCCGTCAGGGCGGACACCCGCAACAACCGGTGTTTCCTCACCAGCGTGAACATCGAGCCAATCAACCGTGGGTAACCCAACGTCACCCCCGGCCTGTTCACCGGCAAAACCACCCGCATCAGAATCCCGAACATCACCGCCACAACCGCCGCCGCCAAAAACACACTGCGCCAGCCGAAATACTCCGCCACACACCCGCTCAAGGTCCGGGAAAGCAGGATCCCGGCCGTGAGTCCGGTCATCATCGTCCCCATCACCTTGCCCCGCGTTTCCGGCGTCGAAAGCGACGCGCCGAATGGAATCAACTGCTGGGTGATGTTGGTTCCCAGCCCAATCCCGAAACAGGCAGCCAGCAGGATTTCAAAGGTCGGCGCCACAAACGCCGTCACCAGCGCCACCACCAGCAACACCGACAAATAACTGATCAAGCGCCGCCGCGGCATCGTGTCACCCAATGGCGAAATCAACAGAATCGCAGCCGCATAGCCCAGTTGCGATGCCGAGGGAATCAACCCCAGCCACCCCGCCTCCAACCGGAAACTCGCACCGATCGATGGCAGCAACGGCTGGTTGTAAAACAGATTCGCGATCGTGCCGGAAATCGCCACCGTCATCAGCAACAACATCCCGCCGCCAAGCGCCGGTCTTTCGCTCGCGCCACTCACATCGCCCTCCCTCCCGCCAATCCCGGACACCCCACGACCACACCAGACACCGCAACTCTCCCGCCAGCCGCTGCTGCCGGTCCAAACCCGTCGTGCGTGAGGTGATCTGCCATCATTCCAAAAGCTTTTCCAGCGCATGATGGCCGCCAAATCCATTCGCTCGCGACCGTCATCCACCCACCGCATAAGGGAAAACCCTCTATAAAGGAAATATCCTCTATTGATCGCACCTATACCGATCCACTATAGGTCCACCCCATGGAAATCCGCCTGCTCAAGACCTTCGTCGCCGTCGCACGCACCAAAGGCTTCTCCGCTGCCGCACGCGAACTCAACACCGTGCAACCCGCCGTCAGCAGGCAAATCTCCGACCTCGAAGCCGAACTCGGAGTCAGCCTCTTCTGGCGCAACTCCCGCGAGGTCAAAATAACCGTCGCCGGAGAAACCCTCTTGCGCGAGGCCGTCGCCATTCTCGCCCACGAGGAACGCGCCCGCGACCTCGTGCAACGCGCTGCATCCGGCCAAACCGGACACCTCAGAATCGGCTACATCAGCGCCGCAAGCATGCCATTCCTCCCCGCCATCATCCGCCACTACCGCACACGCTTCCCGGACGTCCGCATCTCCATGACCGAAATGAACGCCCAACAACAACTCGATGCCTTCGACAACGACCGCATCGACATCGGCATCTCCCGCCACCTCCCCACCCCGCGCCACGCCGACCTCCGCTACGAACCACTCTACTCGGACCACCTCGCGGCATTCGTCCCCGCCGACCACCCACTGGCCGGCCAGCCCCACGTCAACCTGACCCAGCTCGAACCCCACCCACACATCCTCTTCGAACGCTCCGGCGCAGTCGAACTCTTCGACCAAATCATCTCCGCCTGCCGCAACGCCGGATTCTCACCACGCATCACCCGCCAACCCGAAAACATGCAGTCCGTGCTCACCGAAGTCGCCTCCGGCCTCGGCGTTTCCATCGCCCCGGGCTGCATCCGCCACCTCAACATGACCGGCTGCCGGTCCATCCCCATCCAGCCCCCACTCGCCCCGATCCCCTGCGAAATCCACTACCGCAACGAACCCCGCGAACCCATGGTCTCCGCCTTCGCCAACCTCGCCAAAAACAGCACCAGCGACATCCAGCACCGCATGAACCACCTCCCCTGAACCCACCCTCGCACCCAGCCCCGCACAATCCGCTAAGAATCAATGCCCTCCGCGCAATCAGCAGTTCTTCCACCGAACTGATCAAGCGTCTCACCCTGGCTTCATCGCCCTGCGTCAACTCCCCACTCGCCGCGATTGATTCCCGCCGTTTCCACTGCATAATCCCGCCCGAATGCTCACCCTCCTCAAAATCCGCAACCTCGCCCTCGTCGACGAACTCACCTGGGAACTCGGACCCGGCCTCGTCGGCGTCACCGGCGAAACAGGTGCCGGAAAATCCGTCATCGTCGGCGCACTCAAACTCGTGCTCGGCGAACGCGCCGACAAATCACTCATCCGCACCGGCGAGGAAACCTGCTCGGTCGAAGCCATCTTCGAAATCGACTCCCCCACCGAAACCAACTCCATCCTCGAAGACGGCGGCATCCCGCCCTGCGACGACTCACAGCTCATCATCCGCCGCGTCATCACCCCCAAATCCAGCCGCCAGTTCGTCAACGACTCACCCGTCACCCTCACCCTGCTCAAACGCATCGGCGAACGCCTCGTCGACCTCCACGGCCCCCACGACCACCAGTCGCTCCTCTCCACCGAGCGCCAACTCGCCATGCTCGACGCCTACGCCGACGCCGACAAACCCCTCGCCGCCTACCGCACCGCCCACCGCCACTGGCGAGACATCTCCACCGAACTCGACACCCTCCGCCACGCCGAATCCGCCACCGACCAGGAAATCGAACTCCTCCGCCACCAACTGGCCGAAATCGACGAAGCCAACCTCAACCCCGAAGACGAACAAGACCTCGAAGACCGCTGGCGCCGCGCCGTCAACTCCAGCCGCCTCCTCGAAACCGCCGCCAACGCCACCAACGCACTCAACGGCGACAACGGCCTGCTCTCACAACTCGCCGACGTCCAGCGCCTCGTCCGCGACCTCGAAAAACTCGACCCCTCCATCACCACCCAAACCGCCGGCCTCGAAACCGCCGTGATCGAACTCCAGGACCTCGAATCCAACCTCGCCGACTACGCCGACTCACTCGATACCGACCCCGAGGAAGCCGCCAACCTCGAAGAACGCGTCAACCTCATCGAATCCCTCAAACGAAAATACGGCCCCTCCATCGCCGATGTCCTGGCACGCCGCGAAACCGCCGCCAACCGCCTCGACACCATCGAAAACCGCGGGGAAAAACTCGAAACCCTCGAACGCGAAGTCGCCGCCGCACGCGCAACCCTCGACGCCGCCGGCAAAAAACTCACCACCGCACGCCGCAAAGCCGCCCCGAAACTCGCCAAGGAAATCTCCTCCCAACTCAAGGACCTCGGCTTCAAACAATCCTCCTTCGAAGCCCGCCTCACCCCCCTCGAAACCCCCTCGCCCCAGGGCCTCGAAGCCATCGAATTCCAGTTCGGCCCCAACCCCGGCGAACCACTCATGCCCCTCCGCCAGGTCGCATCCTCCGGAGAAATCAGCCGCGTCATGCTCGCCGTGAAATCCGCCCTCGCCGACCAGGACGACACCCCGCTCATGGTCTTCGACGAAATCGACGCCAACGTCGGCGGCGAAGTCGCCCGCGCCGTCGGCCGCAAAATGGCCGTCCTCGGCAGCCGCCACCAAGTCGTCGCCATCACCCACTTCCCACAGGTCGCCGCCACCGCCGCACGCCACTTCGTCGTCGAAAAAACCGTCACCTCCGGCCGCACCCGCTCCCGCCTCTTCCAGGTCAACGGCGAATCCCGCATCGCCGAACTCGTCCGCATGCTCGGCGGCGGCGGCGAACAAGCCCGCGCCATGGCCGCCTCCCTCCTCACCGAAGCCACCCAATAACCCCGAATCCCACGCCCCCCAACGATCCCGGAGAAATCAATGCCGGTCGCCGGGCGTCGAGCGCAGCGCCCCCCGCCCCCCCACGCCCAAAAAATCAGTGCATTCAGTCCAATCAGTCTGAATCTGTGGTTCCTGTTGGCGCTTCTTGAGTGAGTGGTTCCCTGGATTGCTCGCCCTGCCGCCACCCCACCCTCCAGCCCCCCGCAGCGGGATGCCAATCACTCCCGCAAACTTTCCAGACAAATCCCCTCCGGCAAACCGCTCTTGGGTTACAATCGTCTCATGGCAGCCTCACTCTCCGTCGTCCCAGATGCCAAACCCACCCCGTCCGACTGGCGCGGGTGGCTGCAGGAATATGGCCCGAGACTCCTCCTCTTCGCGCGCCAGCAAACCCGCTCGCACGAGGACGCCGAAGACGTCCTTCAGGACGCCATCGTCAAACTCATCGGAAAAATCAACAACAACGAATTCGTCGGCGGCACCGACGCCTGGATGCCCTACCTCTACACCACCATCCGCCGCCTCTCCATCGACCTCTCACGCCGCGACGACCGCCGCAAACGCCGCGAAGACACCGTCGGAACCGACATCGAAGACGACCAATCCGCCACCTTCCACCCCTGGTTCGACAGCCATTCATCCGACGACGAAACCCGCGCCCAACTCGAAGAAAAACTCAAGGAACTCCCGGAAAAATTCGCCGAAGTCATCGTCATGAAAATCTGGGGCGAACGCACCTTCGCCGAAATCGGCGACATTCTCGGAATTTCCCAAAACACAGCGGCCTCCCGGTATCGCTATGGTCTTGAAGCCCTCAAGAAATCCCTCGGCGGAGCACGCCGCCGCGGCGACCTCTCAATCTGAAACTCCACGGCAAAACCCCTCCCCACCCCATCATGCATTCAGACCAGTCATCCTTCGAAAAAGAACTCGAAAAACTCCGGCCAACAGCCCTCGACGAGGCGCTGCTCGACCGCCTGGAGTCATGTTCCGAAGACACCTGGATAGACCTCGGCACGGACGAAACCGCATTCGAAACCCACCTGTCCGAATCCAATCCCGCCCCGCTTCCCGCCGATCTGCTCACCTCCCTCGAGGCCATCGTCGCCCACACCCCGTTCCCCGGTCAGCAAAAAGTCGTCCGCTTCCCCGACAAGACCGAAAAACGCAAATCCAGTGACTCCTTCTGGTGGAGCCGCGTCGCGGGCGTCGCCCTGCTCGGCGCCGCCGCCGCCCTCTACCTCCCGTCGCTCAACGACAAGCAACAAACCACCGCCAACACCCCCGCCGCTCCCCGCACCGTCAATACCCGCGTCGATGCCTCAAACCTCGTCCCCGCCGGATTCCGCCGCGGACTCCAGGAAGCCACCGACGGCGGCATCGTCATGAACAGGCAAAAACCCCACCGCGTCCTCAAACTCGTCTACCTCGACGAAGTCACCCTCAAATCCCCGGACGGCAAAACCTACACCGCCAGACAACCGCGGGTGGAATACATCCTCGTCCCGGCCGAAACCGAATAACTTCAATCCAATCTCCAAGACAAAACGGCAATTCTACTACGCTCCTAGTATAAAAGTCATGAAAACACCGGCATTCATCACCATCGGAGCACTGCTTCTCTCGCCCGCATTCGCGATCGAGGCACCGGAGGACAACACCCCTCCACCCGCGGCTGTCAACGCGGCCGAACCACCCGCCGCCCCGGCGGACCACCGCGAAGCCGCTCAATCCGCCTTCCTCGGCGTGATCACCACCAACGTCCCGGAAATGTTCGCCGGCCACCTCGGCCTGCAACCCGGCAAAGGCGTCATCGTCCGCTCGCTCGTCCCGGACAGCCCGGCCGCAAACGGCGGAATCACCGAAAACGACATCATCACCCACTTCAACAACACCGAAATCAACTCCGCGGAAGACCTCTTCCGTGAAGTCTCCGCCCTCAAACCCGGAGACACAGCCACCATCGGCATCATCCACAACGGCAAACCCGGCAACGCCGACGTCGTCCTCGCCAAGCGCCCCGCCGACCTCACCCGGAACGCCCACGCCGCCCCCCTCAACGAGGAAATGCTCGAGGGCATCCCCAAGGAATTCGCCGACCGCATCCTCGGCATGATCGAAGGCAACCTCGGCGACTTCGACATGGACCCGCAGGCACTCAAACTCCACGGATTCAACCAGGCGATCCCCGACATGGAAGACGCCCTCCGCGAAATGCAGGACCGCATGCGCAAGGCCATGGGTGACGCCGACGCCCTGCAAATCCCGCCCGCCGGCGTCCAACTCCGGCAAAACGCCACCACCATCCGCCTGATGGACAACGAAGGCAGCATCGAAGTGAAATCCATCGACGGCGCCAAGGAAGTCACCATCCGCGACAAGGACAACAACGTCACCTGGGAAGGCCCCTGGGACACCGAACAGGACAAGGCCGCCGCTCCCGCCAAGGTCCGCGAACGACTCAACAACCTCGACCTCGACACCAAGCAAATGCAACTCCGCTTCGGCGACGAATAAACGAATTTTTCATGGGTAGCGAACGTGTTGGTTAGCGTTCCTGGAGATCGCCCGTGTCGGAGAAATCCGGCACGGGCGAATTCGTTTCCCGGGTCTGAAAAATCGTTCCGGCAGGTTGCGTTTCCTTCTTCCATGACCGCCCGCATCCGGCTCGCCACCGTCTACCTTGCCAGTCTCGCCAGCGCCTTTGCCGCGCCGAAGCCCGCCATGCGTGACTTCATGGGCCTGAACGGCCACACCGTTCAGTTCAAACCGGAGCTTTACACGCCAGTCGCCGGCCACGTCAGGGACTACCACCCGGTCTCATGGGACCTCGGCAATGACACCGCAATCCTCCCCCCGTTTCCCTCCGCCAAAAACAAGGTGAATTGGAGAAGCGTATACGGCTCGTGGAAAAACGCCGGGTGGTCCACCAACGCATGCCTCACGCTCAATCGGCTCTCCGCGGCCGACTGGAAGAACATCGAGTCCGATTCACGTTCCTACGCCACCGCCTTCGCCCGCCAGTTCGGCCCGTCTTCCTCCAATCCGCTCGTCAGTTCCGTCGAGATCGGCAACGAACCCGGCACATGGTCCGATGAGGACTACTCCCGGATCTTCCGCTCCATGGCCACCGGAATCCGCGAGGCCGACCCCAAACTCAAAATCGCCACCTGCAATATCAACGCCCGCAAAAGCGGCAAATACCACAAAACCGTCGATTGCGTCGCATTCATGCCGGACCTCGTCGACGTCCTCACCATCCACAGCTACCCGCAACTCGAAGGCTGGCCGACATGGAAACGCAGCTTTCCCGAGGACCCCAAACTCACGAAGTTCCTCCCGGACATTACCGACCTCTGCTCATGGCGGGACAAACACATGCCCGGCAAACCCGTCTGGATCACCGAGTTCGGATACGACAGCACCACCAAACCCAACAACAAATCCGGCACCTTCGCCAAATGGCAAGGCGTTTCCGACAAACAGCAAGCCCAATGGCTCGTCCGATCCTTCCTCATCTTCTCCTCCCTCCCCGTCGACCGCGCCTACCTCTATTTCTTCAACGACTCCGACAAACCAAGCGTCCATGCCAGCTCAGGCCTCACCCGGGATTTCAAACCAAAGCCCTCGTTTCACGCCGTCTCACATCTTTACAACACCCTCGGTGACTACCGCTTCGAACGCATCGTCAAAACCGACTCCGCGCAACTCCGCGCGCACGACTACCGCCACTCCAGAAATCCGAAACTCAGAATCCGCGTCTGCTGGACCGCCACCGGAAACGACACACCACTGACGACCGAATTCAACGGAGTTTCCGGAAAACTCGTCTCGTCATCCCGCATGCCCCTCGATGAAAAACCCGTCCCCGGAGGCGCCACACAACCCCATCCGGGAACAATCCACCTCACCGCCACCGGCAGCCCCCTCTACCTCATGCTGGAAGCGGAATGAACCCGGGACACCGCCCCTAGAACCTCCTGAGCACGGTATCCGTGCGATAACGGTCCAGCGTCTCCGGATAGTCCGCCGTGTAATGCAGCCCGCGCGACTCCTTGCGCCGCAGCGCGCACTCGACGATCAGGCTCGCCGTCGCCACCAGATTCCGCAGCTCCAGGATGTTCGCATTCACCCGGTGCCCCCAGTAAAACTCACGCACCTCCTTTTTCAGGTTCTTCAATCGCGCCGCCGCACGCCGCAGCCGGTTGTCCGTCCGCACGATCGATACGTAGTCCCACATCAGGCGCCGGATCTCGTCCCAGTTGTGATAGATCACCACCAACTCATCCGGCGGCGCGGTATCGCCGTGCTCCCAATCCGGAATGTCGAGCGGCTTCGCCACCGACTTGCTTGGAGAATAGAGCCGCATCATTTCATCCACCGCACGCCGCGCCACCACCGCGGCCTCCAGCAACGAGTTTGACGCCAGCCGGTTCGCCCCGTGCAGCCCCGTGCAGGCCGCCTCACCCACCACATACAGCCCCCGGATCGTCGACTTGCCGTTCACATCGGTGACCACCCCGCCGCACTGATAGTGCGCGGCCGGGACCACCGGAATCGGCTCCTTCTCACAATCCAGCCCGAACTTCATCAAGGTCTCGTAAATATAGGGAAACCGCTCCGACATGAACCCCTTCGGCTTGTGCGTCACGTCCAGATACACGCAGGACGCACCGGTCCGCTTCAACTCGCGGTCGATCGCCCTCGCCACAATGTCGCGCGGCGCCAGCGACCCCCGCTCGTCACTCTGCTTCGTGAAATCCTCGCCCTTCGCGTTGACCAGCACCCCGCCCTCTCCGCGCACCGCCTCACTCACCAGAAACGACCTCGCCTCCGGCCCCGTCGCACCCGGGTTGTAAAAACACGTCGGGTGAAACTGCACGAACTCCAGATTCGCGATCGACGCCCCCGCACGCCATCCCAGCGCCACCCCGTCACCCGTCGCCGAATCCGGATTGGTCGTGTAAAGATAGACCTTCCCGCATCCACCGGCCGCCAGCACCACCCGGTCCGACCGGAACACCCTCACCTCACCGGTCTTTGTCTCCAGCACATACGCCCCAAGCACCCGGTCCTCCGCCACCGCCCCCAGCTTGCTGCTGGTGATCAGATCGATCACAAAATGATTCTCCAGCACCGTCAGATTCGGCGTGCGCTTCGCCTTCTCATACAAGGTCCGGATCACTTCTTTCCCCGTCGTATCCCGCGCGTGCAGGATCCGCCGGTGCGAATGCCCGCCCTCTTTCCCCAGCTGATACCGCTCCCCGTTCCGGTCGAAGGAAACCCCGTAATCAATCAGTTCGCCGATCGTTTCCTCACCCTCACTGACGATCGTCCGCACCACATCCTCCCGGCAAAGCCCGGCGCCGGCACCCAGCGTGTCCGCCACATGGCTCTCCTCGCTGTCCCCCTCGTCGCGCATGTCCTCGCCCAATACCGAGGCGATCCCGCCCTGCGCCCACGCCGTGTTCGACTCATACGGATCCCCCTTCGTCACCACGATCACCGAGCCGTGCTTCGCCGCCCGCAAGGCAAAGGAAAGCCCTGCGAGTCCGGCCCCTATTACCAGAAAATCCGCTGTCATCTGCACCGACACTGGACCCTGCCCCACCACGGAGAAAGCAAATTTCTTCCGCCCGCGTCTTGACCAGCGGCCCGCCACCCTTCACCTCTCCCGCATGAGCCTCTTCATTACCGGAACCGACACCGGATCGGGGAAAACCCACGTCACCAGCCTGCTCGTCGAATCCCTCAGAACGCTTGGCATCGACGCCGTCGGCTACAAACCCGTCTCCTGCGGCGACCGCGACGACGGCGAACTGCTCGCCTCCATTTCCGGAAACCTGTCCATCGATGAGGTCAACCCGGTCTTCTTCCGCACCCCCGTCGCCCCCTACGTCGCCAGCCTGCTCGAAAGCAAACCCATCGACCCCGCCATCCTCATCGAAGGATACCGCAAACTCGCCGCAAACCACGACTTCGTCTGCGTCGAAGGCGTCGGCGGCTGGGAAGTCCCGCTCACCGCCAACTACCGCATCTCCGACCTCGCCCGCGACCTCGACCTCCCCGTCCTGCTCGTCGCCGCCAACAAACTCGGCGCGCTCAGCCACACCCTGATCACCACCGACGCCATCCGCGCCAAGGGCCTCCACTGCGAGGGCATCATCCTCAACCAGCTCGTCGACGAACTCGACACCGCCATGATCACCAACAAAGGCGTCCTCGAAGACCTCACCGGACTCCCCATCCTCGACCACATCATCCACGGCCAGGACTTCTTCGATCCCGAAATCGCACTCAGCCTCGCCAAACAACCCGCCGCCAACTCCTGACCCAACGGCAAACCGCCGGCTGGCTTCGGAGGGGGAGACGCCCAAAGCCCACTCGGCGGTTTCGTGCTGTCAGTCGGGTGAACAGCGTCATATGGATACCTCCTTCCGCCGCTCCCAACCATAACGTGATCACGGCCAACCCAACACGTGATCACGGCAACCACCGGCTCAAACCACCCCATGCCTGCTAAAAATTTCCACGTCCGCCAAGCCGCCGTCTCTGCCCTCAGGGCATGGGCCAAAGGCCACGACTACGCCGAAACCCTCGTCGAACGCCATGCCCAGCGCCGCATGCTCTCGTCCGCTGACCGCCACCTCCTCCAGGCCATCCTCTTCGGCGTGCTCCGCAACCGCAGGTTGCTCGACCACTGGATCGGCCGCCTCCGCAAGGGAAAACTCGACGCGGAAACCCGCGACGTCCTCCGCGTCGGCCTCTGCCAGACCCTCCTCCTCGGCATCCCCGACCACGCCGCCGTCAACGAAACCGTCGAGGCCGGAAAAGCCAGCGTCCGCGGCCTGATCAACGCCGTCCTCCGCAAATCCATCACCACCCGGTCGCGCCTGCTCGAGGAAGTCGCCGATCTCGCCCCGACCATCGCCGAATCCCACCCGGACTGGCTGTTCAACCGCTGGAAGGCCGCCTTTGGCAAGGCCAACGCCAAGCGCCTCATGCAGTGGAACAACCAACCCGCCGAAACCTTCTTCCGCATCAACCCGCTTGCCCCGGAAACTCCCGCCGAACTCCCGGGAAGCCCCGTCGAAAACGCCCCCGGCTTCCACCGCCTCGAAGGCCCGCTGCCCACCAGCCTCCTCGCATCCGGAGCCATCTACATCCAGGACCCCGCCACCCGCCACGCCGTCGAACTGCTCGACCCGAAACCCGGCGAACACGTGCTCGATGCCTGTGCCGCACCCGGCGGCAAAGCATTCCTCATCGCCGCCGCTCTCGGCTCCGCGGAACACCTCGTCTGCACCGACTCAAACGAAAAACGCCTGCCCCGCCTCCAGCAAAACCTCGAACGCCTCCACGCCGGAACCGCAACCGTGCATGCTCACGACTGGACCAAACCCGCACCCGATGAGTGGCACCACTCGTTCGATGCCATCCTGCTCGACGTCCCCTGCTCAAACACCGGCGTCATGCGGCGGCGCGTCGACCTCCGCTGGCGCCTCCAGGCACCAGACATCACCAGCATCACCGCCACCCAGCGCAAGATCCTCGAAAACGCCGTCCCCTGCCTCAAACCCGGCGGCCGCATCGTCTATTCCACATGCTCCATCGAACCGGAGGAAAACATCGAACTGATCGAATCCTTCCTCACCGATCACCCGGATTTCCGCCTCCATTCCACCCGCCAGGCATTCCCCCACGCCGACCACACCGACGGCGCATTCGCCGCCCGCATCGAAGCCATCAGCTAACTATCCGCTAGCGATCAGCTAACCGGCCGACGCCAAACCGCCGAAATGCGCGCACGAAAAAACCGGCGCAGCCATCGTGACCGCGCCGGCTTGAAGCCATCACCGGACGCCACTCACGCGCGCGCCCGGCACCATCCCGGGTTTACTGGTTTTCCTTGTCGAAGGCCGCGTCAAACGCCACCTGGCTGGTCGGGAAATCCAGGCTGCGGACAAACGCGCACGCTTCCGTCGCCCCGTGCACCCGGTCCATCCGGATGTCCTCCCATTCGACCGACAGCGGCCCGGCGTATGCGATATCGTTGAGCGCCACGATGATGTCCTCAAACTCGACATCACCACGACCCGGAGAACGGAAATCCCAGAAACGCGCGGCATCACCAAAGTCCGTGTGACCGCCAAACACACCCACCGAGCCATCACCGTGACCCCACCACGCGTCCTTCACGTGCACGTGGAAAATCCGGTCGCCAAACTCGCGGATGAATTTCACGTAATCCACCCCCTGATAGCCAAGGTGCGACGGATCGTAGTTGAACCCGAATCGCTTGTGGTTCCCCACCGCGGCAAGCGCGCGCTTCGCGGAAGCAATATCAAACGCAATCTCGGTCGGGTGCACCTCCAGACCGAAGTTCACATCCACCTTGTCAAACGCATCCAGAATCGGAATCCAGCGCTTCGCGAAATCCTTGAACCCGAGCTCGTAATACTCCTGCGTGGTCGGCGGAAACGCATAAATCGAATGCCAGATCGACGATCCGGTGAAGCCGTTCACCGCCACCGGAAACTCATCCTTCTTGTCACGCCCGGGCTTCGCATCCATCAGCTTGCGCGCCGCTTTCGCCGTCGCAATCATCTCCTTCGCCGCACGCTTGCGAACCCCTTCGGGATCCCCGTCGCCCCAGACATCCGGGGAAAGAATCGCCTTGTGGCGCTCGTCGATGCGGTCACACACAGCCTGACCGACGAGATGATTGGAAATCGAGTAGCACGTGAGTCCGTGGTCGCACAAAAGCTCCCACTTCTCCTTCACGTAGTTCTTGCTCTTGTTGGCGGCGCTAACGTCGAAGTGATCCCCCCAGCAAGCGAGCTCAAGGCCATCATAGCCCATTTCGCTAGCCATCGGCGCGAGTTCTTCTAGCGGAAGGTCGGCCCACTGGCCGGTGAAAAGTGTAACAGGTCGTGACATGGTTGGTTCGGATTTTTTTAGGATTTAAAGTAAATGAAACTGCGGAATATCGCCGCCCGCATCAATGCAAAAACGAGCAATCTGCCGCCGCTCTATCGCCTGATCTCCCGTTCCCACGCCTCCCTCAGCCGCCCGGTCAACTCGCCCGCGGCATAATCGCGGCCGTCCACCCCGCCCACCGCCACCGGCCCCCGCGTCGCCGACGTCAGAAACACCTCGTCCGCGGCCTCCAGATCACCCGCACCCAGCTCACCCTCCCGCCACGGAATCCCCAGCCTCGCCGCACACTCCAGGACCACCCCCCGCGTCACCCCCGGCAGACACCCGCAGGACAAATCCGGAGTCAGCAGCACCCCGTCCCTCACCAAAAACACATTCGCCGTCGCCGCCTCGCACAGCTGTCCCGCGCTGTTGAAAAACAATGCCTCGTCGAACCCCGCCTTCCGCGCGGCATCCAGCGCCACGACATTCTCCGCATACGAGGCACACTTCAAGCCCGCCACTGCCGACCTCTCATTGCGCGTCCACCGCGACACCGTCACCCGCAGCCGTGCCTCACCCGCCGCTCCCACGGCCCCCGCGCACATCCACACCAAGGCACCCTTCCCCCTTGCCAAATCCCCCGGCCCACCATCGCCGCCGCTCACCGCCAGCCGGATCCGGCACCTCCCCTCGGCCATCCCGTTCCTCACCAGCAACTCACCCATCGCCGCCCCGGCGGCAGCCAAATCCAACCCCGCATCACCCAGCCATCCCAAGCTCCCGCATGCCGCCCTCAACCGCTCCAAATGCCGCTCCACCAGCACCGCACGCCCGTCCACCGCCAGCAGGGTCTCAAACAACCCCAGCCCGTGCAAATGCCCGCGGTCCGTCACCGCCAGCGGAAATTCCTCCTCCTCCAACCACTCGCCGTCGCACCAAATCACCCCGCAAACCTGCCGATCCACACCCGCCAAGTAAAGCACACAACCGGCCTTGCGCTCCTCCGTCCGCTCTCCCACCCTCCCGCCATGCGCCCCGCCATCTTCCTCAGCGGCATCCTCGTCATCGGACTCGGCATCTCCGCCCTGCAAATGCTCGAAAAACAACCCGCCTTCGGCTTCTTTCAGGGAGCCATCACCCTCGGCGGCGGCTTCCTCATCTGCGGACTCTTTTCCCTCAAAATGCACTGGCACGGAATCATCGGCGCCGGCGTGCTCGGACTCCTCGGCACCGCCCGCGGACTCGGCAATATCCCCGACCTCTTCAAACTCGCCGCCGGCGACCACTCGCGCGGCCCCGCCCCCCTGCTCGAACTCGGCGTCACCCTGATCTCGTGCGTCATCCTCCTGCGGGTCCTGCAGGCGCTGCAACGGGAGCGGACCCGCCGGATGCTGGAGAATCAGGCGGATTGACCTCTCCCTCTCCTCCCGTCCCACCCGCATCCTCTCCCGCCGGCTCCTCATCCACCGGCTCCGGCTCCGGCACGGCCAGCTGATCCTCCCATTCGTGCAGGGAATACCCGTCTCCCAGCCCGCCGATCTCCTGCAGCAACTCGTGGCACCGCTGCCTCCACTTCACATAGTCAGGCGGTCCCTTCTTGTCCTCCCGGCTGCGCGGAAAAACCACATAAGTCACATCCAGATCCGAGACCGGCCGGCTATACGGCGACGCCCTCTCGTTCAACTCCTTCGCCATCCGCAACGACGCCTCACCCACCTTGAACGTCGGCCCCCCGTCACCCACAATCGCCGGATACACCTTCTTCCCGTAAACCACCACCGCATAGTCCCCCACCTTCGGCGCAAACGCGTCCCCGGAGGTCAGCAGATTGACCGGAATCACAATGAACGGATCATACTCGGCGATCAGGAAACTCCGCCACTTCATGTCCGCCACACCACGTTTCAAATACGCGATCCGGTCCCGCAGCCACTGCTTGCGCGCCGCGCTCGTCTTCGGATCATTCAACTCCTTCGTCCCCACCTTGATCCGTTCCTCCCACCCCTTCACCATCGGGTTCGGTGTCTTCGTCCGCTTCGCCCAGCCATAGCTCGTGAACGGTTGATAGTGCGTCGACTTCACAATCTCCTCCGGCATCTCCGGCAAGCGGTCGCCGTCAGATCCATCGGACACCACATCCATCTCCGCCTGCATCAGGAACACCTTCCGCCCGTTCGGCGCCACACAGTGCAGGATCGTCTCGCAGTCATACACGTTGTGCTTCGTCAGCAACTCGTTGAGCGTGTTCGCATTCCTCCGCACCCGATCCATCTTGTTCTGATAGAGCGCGTGGAAAAACGGCGAAACCACCGCATCCTCCAGCAACACCCCGAGTCCCGGCAGAATCTTCCCGAGATCCGGATTGCTCGCCTCCAGCCCCTCCAACCCCTCCACCGCCTTCGGCACCCGGAGACGCAACTGATAACTCGCCACATAACTCTCGTCATCCACCCGCTCCTCAGACGCCACCCCGCCCAACTCCGTCTTCACCTCCGTCTTGAACGCAATCCCCGAGCGCAGCTTCCGCACGTCCGTCACCGTGCCGACCCGCACCGTCTCGGGCAACTCCGGCTTCCCCGCCACCTGCTTCGCCGCCTTATCCGCCGCCTCCTTCATCGCCGCCAGTTCCCGCTCGAGCTCATCCTCCATCTCCGCCCGCAACCTCGCCTCCAACTGCCTCCGCAAATCGGTCTCGTCCGCCCGCACCACCACCGGCTCAGGCGCAAACACCTCCTTCAAACCCCGCTTCAGCTTCCCCGCCAGAGGCGTGAAACCAATCACCAACGCCACAACCGCCAGAATCCCGCACCCGGCGAGAAACTTCCAACACAATCCAAGCCCGCGCTTCCCTGTATCACTCATCGTCGCCACTCTAGCCGGTTCCCCTCCCAAATCAACATTGGACAGCAAGTATCCCGCATCCCGGCCACCCCAGCGGCCACCCCCGACTTCCGCGCCCCGCGCCTGAGCCCCGGCACCATCGCCACCCGCCATCCGCCAATCCACAAATCCCCGCCCCCTTCCCTCTCGACACCCGCCCCGCCCCTCCCCACAATCCCCCGCGTGAGCTATCAGGTCTTCGCCAGAAAATACCGACCCAAATCCTTCGACGACGTCCTCGGACAGGACCACGTCGTCCGCACCCTGCGCAACGCCATCGCCCAAAACCGCCTCGCACACGCCTACCTCTTCGTCGGCCCGCGCGGAACCGGCAAAACCTCCACCGCGCGCATCCTCGCCAAGGCCCTCAACTGCTCCGGCGGCCCGAAAATCGACTTCGACCCCGATGAGGACATCTGCGTCGAAATCGCCGAAGGCCGCTCGCTCGACGTGCTCGAAATCGACGGTGCCTCAAACAACGGCGTCGAACAAGTCCGCGACCTCCGCGAATCCGTCCGCTTCGCCCCGGCTCGCGGCCAGTTCAAAATCTACTACATCGACGAGGTCCACATGCTCTCAAACGCGGCATTCAACGCCCTGCTCAAAACCCTCGAAGAACCCCCGGAACACGTCAAATTCATCTTCGCCACCACCGAGCCAAACAAAATCCTCCCCACCATCATCTCCCGCTGCCAGCGCTTCGACCTCCGGCCGATCTCCACCCCCACCATCGCCGGACACCTCCAGCACATCGCCGGCAACGAACACATCACCCTCGACCCCGCCGCCGCCTGGGCCATCGCCAAAGGCGCCGACGGCGGCATGCGCGACGCCCAGTCCATGCTCGACCAACTCGTCGCATTCTGCGGCGAACACATCACCGAGGAAAACGTGCTCGACGTCTTCGGCTTCACCTCCAGGGAAAAAGTCGCCGGCCTCACCTCCGCCCTCCTCCGCCGCGAAACCCCGGCCGCCCTCGCCATCATCCAGCAGGAAGCCGCCAGCGGACGCGAACTCACCCAACTGCTCGGCGAACTCATCGGCTGCCTCCGCGCACTGCTCGTCGCCAAACTCGACCCCTCCGCCGACGGCGAAGGCATCCCCGAAGACCTCTGGAACAAGCTCGTCGAAGAAGCCGAAGGCCTGCCATCCGACCGCATCCTCGCCGCCGTCGACGTCTTCGCGGAAACCGAAAACCGCATGAAATGGGCAACCAACAAACGCCTCCATTTCGAACTCGGCATCATCAAATCCATCCAAACCCTCGGCGAAGTCCGCATCACCGACGTCATCAAGGTGCTCACCCGGGGAGCCGACGCACTGGACCTCCCCGCCCCCGCAGCGGCACCCAAACCCCAACCGGCAACGGCAGCAACTGCCACTCCCGCAACCGCAACCGCTCCACAACCCGAGCCCGCAGCAGTCGCAGCCCCTCCCGCCCCGGAACCCGCGGCGGAACCCGCCCCCGCCAAAGTCGCGGAAACTCCCGCTCCACCACAGCCAGCGCCTGCCCCAGAGCCAGCACCCGCACCCGAGCCCGCACCACGGCAATCCAGCCAAACATCCGTCATCGCCTCCATCGACGACCTGATCAAGGCCGCCCCGGAAAAAAGCGAACCCATCCCACCCCCGGCAGCCGCAAAACCCGAGCCCGAGTCCGCCTCGAAACCCGAACCCGAACCGGAACCGGAAACACCCGCCGAAAACCCCCTCGACACCCCGGACCCCCTCATCGCCGCCGCCTTGGAGAAATTCAAAGGCAAGATCGTTTCCTCGTGACGCTCACCCATTTACAACCCCTTCAGACACCCACACTATGAACATCGCCAAACTCATGAAACAAGCCCAGCAAATGCAGGCCGGGCTCGCCGCCAAACAGGAAGAACTCGCCGCCCAAACCTTCGAAGCCTCCGTCGGCGGCGGCAAAGTCAACGTCACCGCCAATGGCGCCGGCGACGTCCTGTCCATCAAGATCGACAAATCCATCGTCGACCCTGAAGACGTCGAATTCCTCGAAGACCTAGTCCTCAAGGGCGTCCAGCAGGCAATCTCCACCGGCAAGGAAAAAGCCGCCGCCGAAATGAAATCCATGACCGGCGGACTCGGCATCCCCGGCATGTGATCCCGCGCCCGCCGCGCGCCACCAAACACCTCTCGCAACCGGACATGTCCAATCTCAGACGCAGCTTGGGATGGACCCTGGTGGTGCTCTCGCTCGCACTCCACCTCTTCACCGTCTACTGCTTCGCCCGGCAGCCGGACCGCCTCGCCGCATTCACCGTCCTGCCCATCTGGTTCTGGGGCGGCATCGGCCTGTTCTTCACCTGCGCCGCCTTCTACTTCCTCCGCGCACCGCTCTCGCTGGTCATGACCGCCGTCTGGGCCGTCACCCTGCTCGTCGGCGCCGACGAGGCCCGCATCCTCGCCAATTTCGGCAAGGAAGCGCCGGAACCCGGAGCCGCCAGAGCCCACAACGGCCGCAAGGTCATCCGCGTCATCACCATGAACTGCGCGTTGTTCCACTACGGCGACCCCTCGACGGACATCGCCAAATGGCAACCCGACATCGTCCTGCTGCAGGAATGCCACCCCCACCAGACACGCCGCATCGCCGACGCCCTCTACGGCGGCAACGGCGACTACCGCCCCCACCAGACCAACGGCATCGTCTCCCGCTGGCGCATCAGCCGGGAAGTCCGCAACCCACTCCAGCGCGACCAACAAGTCACCATCGCCATGCCCCCCCGCGGCATCGCGCTTGAAGTCGTCAACGTCCACCTCCCCACCGCCGCCACCAACCTCCGCTTCTGGAAACGCTCCGCATGGCGCGAACACCGCCACAACCGCGCCACCCGCCACCAGGAACTCTGGACCACCCGCCAAATCCTCCAGAAAACCGGCAATTTCCCCAACGTCCCCACCATCTTCGGCGGCGACTTCAACGCACCCGCCACCGACATCGTCCACCGCCAGCTCGACCCCGATTTCCTCGACGTCTTCGCCACCGCCGGCACCGGATGGGGAAACACCTACCAACGCCGCGCACCCATCCTCCGCATCGATCACCTCTACGTCACCCCGCACCTCATCCCCGTCCGCTGCCGCGTCGTCAAAAGCCGCCACTCGGACCACCGCATGGTCGTCGCCGACCTCGTCCTCAAATAAGGCCCGCCTCCACCCACAAGGCCCGCCTCCACCCACGTTCCCAGTGCCCCGCTTCATCATCCTGCTGTCCCTCATCCCCATCGCCATCGCGCTCGTCACCCGCTGGTGGTTCGGCCTCAAGGTGCTCGCCGCCGAGGGCAAGAGAACCTGCCGGTGCGACCTCGAAACCTGGCAACCGGACCCGACCGACACCGCATCCGTGCAACGCTCGGACGCCAGCGCCTCAAACTTCGGCTGCCAACTCCGCAACAAGGCGCTCGCCACCTGGAAATCCGAGGACCCGAAAGCCGCCGCCGCACGCGAAGGCGCCCACCGCTTCGGCCTCGCCGTGCCACCGCTCTCCGGCATCGTCGCCATCTTCGCCCTCATCATCGGCAAAGTCCCGTTCTCCGGCGCCATCGCCATCTTCATCCTCGCCACCGCCATCGCCGCCATCTTCAACCTGCTCTCCCTGCCCCACGAACTCCGCGCCATCGCCCGCGCCGCCGCGAAAACCAAAGGCAACAAGTGCTTTCATAACTCCTACGACGAAGAAGCCGTCATCCGCTGCGCCGTCGCCCACGCATGGGAACTCGCCGTGCCACCCGTCCTCCGCCTGCTGCAAAAATGACCACGCCGGAAAAAACATGCCCCGAATGCGGGAATTCCTTCCTCTGCGGCAGCAACTCCGCCGGTCCTGCCTGCTGGTGCGGCAGCATGCCACGCATCATGCCGGTCGAACCGACCACCTCATGCCGCTGCCCGAACTGCCTCGCCAAAGCCATCGCCACGGCCATCGAGCGCAAACTCAACCGGCTCAGCCATTCCGAAGCACTCCGCCTCGCCGCACGCGAAGCCACAAACGCCCCGCCCGTCGAACACATCGACTACGTCATGGAGGGCCCCGCCATGGTCTTCACCCGCTGGTTCCTCCTCAAACGCGGATTCTGCTGTGGAAGCAACTGCCGCAACTGCCCGTTCCCTTCCGCGTAACTGTCATTTCCGCCACACTTCCACCCTTTTCCCCAACGGCATTTCCCATTAGTCAAAACCCATGAATCATTCCGCCGCTGCCACTGAAATCAACCGCCGCTCGTGGCTCAAGGCCGCCGGCCTGCTCGGCTCCGCCTCACTCGTCGGGTCATCCGCCGCCTTCGCCGGCACCACCCCGGACAATCCCCGCAACAAACGCGTCCGCGGCATCGTCTTCATGGTCTCGGATGGAATGAGCCCCGGCGTCCTCACCCTCGCCAACCACTGGTCGCTCCTCCAACGCAAACGCGAAACCCGCTGGTGGCAGCTCCTCAACGACAAAAACGCCGCGCGCGGCCTCATGGACACCGCCTCGGCAAACTCGATCGTCACCGACTCCGCCGCCGCATCCTCGTCCTGGGGCGGCGGACAACGCATCAACAACAGCGCAATCAACTTCTCCCCCGACGGCAAGGAAATCACCCCGATCGCCGCCATCCTCAAAAATCAATCCAAGGCCAAAGTCGGACTCGTCACCACCGCAACCGTCACCCACGCCACCCCCGCCGGCTTCGCATCCGCCGTCCCCGTCCGCAGCGCACAAGCCGACATCGCCCCCCAATACCTCGACCGCGTCGACGTCATCCTCGGCGGCGGCACCCCCTTCTTCAGCGCCCACGGCCGCCCGGACAAACGCAACCTCAACGCCGACTTCGCCAAAGCCGGCTACCGCGTCGTCCACCACCGCAACGACATGCTCGCCGCCCGCGACGAAAAACTCCTCGGCACCTTCAGCAAGGGACACCTGCCGTTTTCCATCGACCGCCTCGCCAGCCCCAAACTCACCGCACGCATCCCCACCCTCTCGGAAATGGCCTCCGCCGCGCTCGACCGCTTCCTGCCCGGCGACACACCGTTCCTCCTCCAGGTCGAGGGCGCGCGCATCGACCACGCGGCCCACCTCAACGACATCGGCGGCCTGCTCGGCGACCAACTCGATTTCGACGACGCCCTCGCCACCGTGCTCGACCGCATCGCCGGGCGCGACGACATCCTCGTCGTCGTCACCTCGGACCACGGCAACGCCAACCCCGGCCTCCGCGGCATGGGCGCAACATACGCCGACACCAACCAACACTTCGCCACAATCGCCAACTCAAACGCCTCCTACGAACGCACCCTCGCGGAATGGCGGAACCTCCCGCAACGCAATCCGTCGTCGCTCACCCAATTGATCGCGGACCGCCTCGGCATCCAGCTCACCTCCGTCGAATCCGAAGCTCTCTTCGATGTCCTCGGCGGCCACGAAATCCTCGAGTGGAACCACCAACACCAGAACCCCGAAGGCCTCATCAGCCAAATCATCGGCAACCACAACGGCATCGGCTGGACCGGAATCTCTCACACCTCGGACCCCACCATCGTCTCCGCCATCGGACCGGAATCCCAACGCTTCTCCGGCATGGTCATCAACACCGACGTCTTCAAACACCTCACCGAACTGCTCGCCTAGCCCGAACCCCGACCATCGTCGCCTGGCCCGGCGATGCACCCCTGCCCCGGCCGGGCCGCCTGGTCCGCCGGTGGTGAGAACATCGGCGGTGAAAACCGGCGCTCTAACCGCCGACCTTCGCGTTCTCCGCGGCGATCGCCCGGATCACCTCGCCGGACTCCTTCTCCACCAGCGGACGCTCCAGCATCTTCTCGTAGATTCCAATGTAGCGGCGCGCCACCTCCTTGTGGCTGAACTCCTTCGCGCTCTCAGTCATCACTCTCCGGATCTCCCGCTCGCGGACCTCACGCGGCAACCGGTGAAACTCCATCGCCTGATCCATCGCCCAACGCAGACCGTCCGAACTGTAGTGCTCGAAGCGGAAACCGTTGCCAACCGACTGCTCCACATTGAGGGGATGGACCGTGTCATACAACCCACCCGTCGAATGAACCACCGGCAGGGACCCATACAGCGGCGCAGTCATCTGCGGCAGCCCGCACGGCTCGAACAACGACGGCATCAGCATGAAGTCGGAGGCCGCATACGCCAACCGCGAAAGACTCTCGTCAAAATCCACCACCGCCACCCGCTCACCCAGATCAAACGCGGCGACAATGTGCTGCATCCACTGCTGGTGCGGCCCGTTCGCCACCACCACGATCTGCAGGCCTTCATCCCAGTAATCGGAAACCACCTTGTGCAGGATCTCCGTCAGCAACTGCGGCCCCTTCTGCACCGGATCCAGCCGTGACGGCCAGAAAAACAGCGGAGCATTCGCGTCCTGTTTCAGGTCAAGCCGAGCCTGAAGCTCCAACTTGTTCGCCGCCTTGCCGTCCATCACGTCCGCCTCCGTGAACTTCCACACCAGGGAATCATCCGTCGCCGGATTATACGACACGTCCGGCGCATTCAGGATCCCCGCGGAACAATCCGCGAAATACTTGTTCCTCAACTCGGCCCGCACCGTATCCGGCACCACATCGTGCCAGCCGTCGACAATCTCCCACAAGAACCGCGGACTCACCGTATTGATGTAGTGCGCCGCAAATATCCCCGAAGTCAGCAAATCCACCGGCACGTGATTCCTAGCGTGATAGTAGTCGGACGGCGCACCACAGAAATACAGGTTCATCCAGAACTCCGCCGCATCGATCCCCGCATCCTCGACTTGCGCCAGCGAGACCTTCTGCGTGTGAATGTTGTGCACCGTAAACAGACTCTTGATCCCGCGCCGCCGCGCCATCGCCGGAATCAGCGAAGTCATCCAGTCATTGCAGTGAATCAAATCCGGCCGCACATGCGGAATGATGTTGTTGATCACCTCCCGCTGGAACACCAGCGCGATCCGCATCGCCTCGTCCGAGTGGCTGCTGTAAACCTGCTCGCGGTAATAGAAAATCCGGTCCTCCGCCAGATGAATGTGCGTGTCCGGCAGCACCTCGTGATACTTGCGCAGCTCCTTGTCATGCAGGTTGAAGACGTCCCCCTTGAACATCCGCCGGTAATTCGGCAGCGCCACATGCACGTCCGCACCCAGCTCGAACAGCGCGGAAACCAATGAGGCCGACACATCGGCAAGCCCACCCGCCTTTGCCGACATCCGCTGCGTCATGTTCCCCATACCACTTGGTAAATACGTAATTTCCGGGGTGACGATCAGGATCCGTGGCTTGGAGGGTTGCTTTTCAGATGGCATCGGAAATTTGGGAGGTTTTAACTTGGTCGGAGAGTATCAAAAACCCAATGCCTTCTGCCAGCGGAATATCAAAATCCGCCGAACTCTCCACAACCACCCATCCGCGCGGTTTCTACCGTGGACAGGAAACAAACCCCGGCTACCCTGCCCAATTCCAACGCGAAACGCCTCGTTTCCCTCACCCCGCCTCTCGCCATGCCAAGCTCATCCGCACACCCGGACAACGCCAATCCATCCCCCAACCGCCTCTCCGGCGAAAAATCCCCCTACCTCCTCCAGCACGCGCACAACCCCGTCGACTGGTTCCCGTGGGGCCCCGCCGCATTCGAAAAAGCACGCCGCGAAAATAAACCCATCTTCCTCTCCATCGGCTACTCAACCTGCCACTGGTGCCACGTCATGGCCCACGAATCGTTCGAAAACCCGGAAACCGCCGCCGTGATGAACCAACACTTCATCAACGTCAAACTCGACCGCGAGGAACGCCCGGACATCGACCACGTCTACATGACCTTCGTCCAGGCCACCACCGGATCCGGCGGCTGGCCCTTGAACGTCTGGCTCACCCCCGACCTCGAACCCTTCGTCGGCGGAACCTACTTCCCACCCGCCGACCAACACGGACGCCCGGGATTCAAACGCATCCTCGAAAAACTCGCCGATGTCTGGTCGAGCAATGAAGAAGACATCCGCGACTCCGCCAGCGAAATCACCGGAGAACTCCGCGCCATCGCCTCGTCACCGGACGCCGATACCGAACTCCCCCCCATCCAAACCCTCGACACCGCATTCCAGGAACTCAGCACGACCTACGACCCCACCTTCGGCGGCTTCGGCCACGCCCCCAAGTTCCCCCGCCCCGTCACCTTCGACCTCCTCCACCACCACGCCAACCGCCGCGACGCCTCCCCGGAATCCCGCGAAGCCGCCATCAACATGGCCTCGGACACCCTCCTCAAAATGGCCGCCGGCGGCATCCACGACCACATCGGCGGCGGCTTCCACCGCTACTCGGTCGACCGCTTCTGGCACATCCCGCACTACGAGAAAATGCTCTACGACCAGGCACAAATCGCCTGCGCCTGCCTCGACTCCGCACGCCTCTCCGGCAACCGGACCCACCACCAGACGACCCGCGACATCCTCGCATACGTCACCCGCGACCTCACCGCACCCAACGGCGGATTCTACTCTGCCGAAGACGCCGACAGCCAACCCGACGCAAACGCAAGCCACAAAACCGAAGGCGCATTCTACGTCTGGAAAGAACCGGAAATCGACGAACTCCTGGGAAATGCATCGCCAGTCTTCAAATTCGCCTTCGGCGTCGAACCAAACGGCAACGCCCCCGCCGAAAGCGACCCCCACGGCGAACTCGCCGGAACCAACACCCTGATCCGCCGCCACACCAACGATGAAATCGCCGAACAATTCGGCATCCCCACCGAACAGGTCGCCAGCCAGCTCGAAGCCGCCGGACAATCCCTCCTGCGCGCCCGCACCAAACGGCCCCGCCCGCACCTCGATGACAAAATCCTCACCGCCTGGAACGGCCTGATGATCTCCGCATTCGCCCGCGCCCACCAGCAACTCGGCGACCCCGCATTCCTCAGCGCCGCCACCACCGCCGCCTCCTTCATCCGCAACAACCTCTTCGACCCGCAACGCGGCGTCCTCCTCCGCTCCTACCGCCAGGGACCCGCCGCCATCGACGGCTTTGCCGCCGACTACGCCTTCCTCATCCAGGGCCTCCTCGACCTCTATCAGGCGGATTTCGACACCACCTGGCTCGCATGGGCCGACCAACTCCAAACCACCCAGGACCAGCTGTTTCTCGATCCGGAACATGGCGGCTACTTCACCACCTCCGGCGAAGACCCGCACGTCCTCCTCCGCAGCAAGGACGGCTACGACGGCGCGGAACCCTCCGCAAACTCGGTGTCCGCACACAACCTCCTGCGCCTCGCCGCCATCCTCAAGAACAACGCCCGCCACCAGCAGTCCGAGGGCATCCTCAAGACATTCTCCGACCAACTCGAACAAACCCCCACCTCGTCCCCGCTCATGCTCACCGCGCTCGCCGCGGTCCAGGCACCACCCGCCCAAATCATCATCGCCGGCACCCCCGCCGCCGCCGACACCAATGCGCTGATCGAAACCTGCCGCAACCACGCCCGCCCGCACCAGGTCGTCGTGCTCGCCGATGGCGCCGACGGCCAGGCATTCCTCGCCAGCCACGCCGGATTCTACCGGACGCTCGCCCCCGTCGATGGCCGGGCGACCGCCTACCTCTGCGAAAACTTCGTCTGCCAACTCCCGACCACCGACCCGCAAAAACTCAAGGCCATGCTCACCGCCGCCCCCGTCAACCGCTAGCGCCAGCCGGCGGGTGCCGGCGCACGACCACCACGGCTCCGCAGCGCCACCGCGCGGACGCATTCACCTCCCGCCAGCCATCGGCAACCCGGTTCCGCCGCGGATAGCCAATCAGCGCCCGCGTTGCAGATCAGCACTCAATTCGTCCGCTTCTTCCCGGCCGTCTGCAGCACCATCATCACGGAGCCGAACAACAACACGCCTCCCATCGTCGCGTAAAACGCCCAAATCGTCGACTTCCCGGCGGTGAACCCGTAGTTGTGCAGACCCACTCCGAGAAAGTTCACGTGCCACCACGAAAAGGTCACCACGATCGCCGTGAACACGGACGCCAGATGAATCCCCCACTCGCGCAGATAGCCGCCCAACCGCGCGTGAAGCACCGCCAGCGTCCACAGCACGATCAACAACGCGCCGTTCTCCTTCGGGTCCCAACCCCAAAACCTCCCCCACGAATAGTTCGCCCAGATCCCGCCCAGCACCGTTCCGACCAGCGACAGGAAAAGCGTGAAACACAACATCCCGTAAACCGCCCGCGTCAGCGAGCGCCGCAGATCCAGATTGCCCTCGTCCAGCCCCAGCCCGCGCCACAGCACGTAACCGGCGGATAAAAACGCCGCGAGCAAACCCGCCGAATACCCGAGCGTGATCGTGATCACGTGCGTCGTCAGCCAGAAGTTGGAATCCAGCACCGCCACCAGCGGATCCATGTGGTCCTTCGCGTCGCCCAGCTCAAACCTCCGCGCCAGCAGAATCAACGCCGTCCCCAGAATCGGTGCAATCCCGAGCGCGAAACGCCGCTTCGTCATCCACTCGACCACCAGCGAAATCAGCGTCACCGAAGTCGCGATGAACACAATCGTATCGTAAAGGTTCCCCACCGGCGGCCTCTCCATGATCAGGCAGCGCATCGTAATCGCGGCCACACAGCAAGCCGCGCCCATCAGCGTCGTCGCCAGCACCACCCATGCCGCCGTCGTCCCGGCCACGCCCTTCCCGAAGGTCCACATCGTCAGCGCCGCCAGCGTGCCCGTCAGGAAAAACACCAGCGCGTAAACAAACAGATTCATCCGGTAATACGATGCCTCTAGTTTCACCGGATCATACTCGCCCCGCGCCTCGGCCCTCGCCTTCGTCCGGTCGCGGAACTCCTCGAGATGCCGCCGGAACTCTTTCTCCCCCCCGTCGAGCGACCGCGCCGTCTTCTCCAGCGCGCGGATGTCCTCAAAGGCCATCTCCGGATTCTCCGCCGACCCGCCCATCGCCGCCATGATCTCCATCCCGGCGCTCTTCCAGCCCGGCTCATCGCCAACCGCCGGCGGCAGAATGAACAACCCGGACCTCGCATAACCCGCACCATCCAGAATCTGCTGCAACAAGCGGCTCATCCGCCCGCCGTCACCATGCGCCTGCGCCCGTCTCATCTGCTCGCGGATCTGCGGAGCCGTCGCCATCAGCGCGCTGAAATCCGCCCGCTTGTCCGCCTCACCCTCGCCACCGGATCCCGGCAGAATCGCCCCGCTCCTCGCAAACCCCAGATACCCCAGCAAACTCTCATAAACCTGCAGGTTCGATGCCAGCGTCATGATCTGGTTCTGCACCGGATCCCGCTCGTCCGCCGCCAGCATCCCATACGTCTGCGCCAACTCACCGAGCCGGTCCCGCCCCTTCTCCAGATCCGCGTAACTGTAGCGGTCCCGCTTGCCGCGCGCCTCCAGCCCGATCGCCTCCAGCACCGCCGAGTTGTCCACCCGGAACGTCGGCTGGTGAATCGCCAGATGCGGACGGAACAGCGCGTCCATCATCCACTCCGTCGGCTTGATCTTGTACACCTTCCCGAACTCGCCGGAGATCTTCATCGACCGCGCGCCATGCAGACGCAGCATCGTGAACCCCGCCTGCGACGAAAGCGGCTTCACCCGCCCGCCGTCCTGCACCGGAATCGTCTCCGCCACCGCCAGCGTCTCCGCCTGCCACGGCCGGTAGCCCTCCACCTCGCGCACCTCGCCCTTCGGCATGTTGTCCGCCACCACCTGATAGAACACCATCAGCAAGCCCGCCAGCACCAGCAGCGCCGCGATCCATCGTCCCATTGGAAATCCCTTTTCAGTCATCGCTCAGTCGTCGTTTTGTTACGGGATCCTCCCGCCAGATAAATCCCCAGCTTGGTCAGAAACGTCACCAGCATGCCGAACGTCACCACATACAGGCTGTATTCCGGCCACTTGTCCGCCGGGTTCTTCACCACCTCGAAAACCGAATACATGCGCTGTCCCGGCCCCGCCCCGGGTGGTCCGTAGCTCGCCTGGAAAAACGTCAGCCCCGCGTGCCGCATCGGCTCGTTCATCTGGATGGTCACATCCACCTCGCCACCGTCTTCGATCCGCGCCACCTCGCTCACGAACTTCGCCGGCTTCATCGTTCCGGGGTGGAATTTCGCATGAAACTTGTCCAGCCGCAGCTTGAACGGCATCGACCACAGCCTCTTCCGCATGTCCACCGTGAACACCCGGTCGCCGGACTTCACGGAAAACGGATGGAAGCTCGCACCCGCCAGAATGAACGGCTCGCCCTTGTTGCCGTCCGCATCCACCAGCCGGACATAACAGCCCGCCGTGTTCGCCTCGGCATTCTTCTCGCCCGGCCTCTCCATCAGGTAATAACCATCCGTAACCAGTTCCCCGGTCGCCGGCGCGCGCTCGGTGATCCCCACCGGCACCGCATTCGTCAGATACCCGCCGATCTCCAGATCGAACGGCAGCGACTCGAAACGGAAAATCCGCGTCCGCCCATCGACCAAATCGGTCAACTCGTCCCCCCGGATCACCTGGAAATCCCTCTGCTCGCCATCGACCACTTCCGCCACCTCCACCACGTATTCAAAGTAATCCTCCGCCGCATCGCAGGTCTCACCCTCGCCCACCGCCATGTTCCCGCGCTCCGAAAAATGATGCGCCACCCCGCCCGCCACCAGCATGAAGATGATCCCGAGATGCGAAATCAGATTCCCCACGTGCTTCCACCCTTTGCGGATCCGGATCACGCCGCCGAGCGTCATGTTCACCAGCAGCAGCGCCCCCGTCCAATACCCGCCCGGAATCGGCACCGGAACCATCCGCCCGTTGATCTCCGGAAGCAGGAAAACCGACTTCCAGTGGAAATACTTCCGCAGCGTCGGATACAGCCCGGCATCAATCTGCTCCAGCGTCGCCAGCCACGTCAGCAGACCCAGCAACAACAACAACACCGTCGCCAGACCATAACCGGACAGGAAATCAAACACCCTCCCCGCCATCGACCGGGCGGACATCACTTGCTTTTCAGTTTCAGACGCGTCCATCAATATTCTCCCTCTAGATACCCGGAATCACTCGGCAAGTTTCAACCCGGCGGCAAATTTTCTCAGCGCCTCCCGCTCACCCTCCACCTCGGCCTGCGGCCCCACCATCTTCACCGTCACGATCCGTCCACCGACCTCGGCGATCACCCCCGCCAGACCATACCCGTCCTTCGGCGGAGATCCCATCCCCCCCGCATACGTGCCCGCGGCCTCCACCCACACGCCCTCGCTGCCGGCCATATCCACCTTCTCCAGCCCCTCCAAGCCCGCCACATCCAGCGCCTCCGCGCCGAACTGCCCCAGCCAACGGTTCACGTTCGCCGCCGTCCCGCCGGATGACAACGACACCCAGACCTCACCCGTGCCCGATGCCCCGAACCGGTAGTTCAACAAGCGGAACTGCGTCGCCGGCAACCTCAGCCAGCCGCGCGGCAGCTCACCCGCCTCCACCGGACTCGGCTTCGCATCCCGAAACCGCTCGTCACTCGTCGCAAACAACTTCGGCTTGCCGTCCTTCGTCGTCCGCTCGCGCGTCTCCGTCACCACCACCTCCCCGGGTTTCTCGCACGAAACCAGCGGAACCAACAACATCGTAAAAACCACAGACCTGACAATCACTCCGCGCCGATAGCCTCGCTCCCGAACCCCCGCAAGCTCAAACCTCCCCCAATAGTTTCCCCAACCCCCAAAATCCCCTTTCCCGCACGCCCGCCAATCTCCAGAATCCGCCCAACTCATGCTCTCATTCTCCACATGCTGGAACAACAGTCGCCACTCCGAAGGTGAACCCATGATCGAGGAAATCGTCGATCTCGGCTTCAACCGCATCGAACTCTCCCACGGCATGACCATCGCCAAACTCCCCGGCATCCGCAACGCATTCCAACGCGGAATCTTCACCTGCGTCGGCGTGCACAACTACTTCCCCGCTCCCGTCGAAGTCATCATCGATGCCCCGGATGCCTACGAATTCACCTCCCACCGGCCGCAGGACCGCAAACGCGCGTTCGACATGACCCTGCAAACACTCGATATCGCCGCCGAGTTCAACGCCGAATACCTCGTCCTCCACATGGGATCGGTGCCGATGAAATCCAAACACGGCACCCGCCCGCTCACCACCATGGTCTCCAACGGACAGGCCAACACCACCACCTACACCAAAGCCAAAATCGCCTTCGTCAAAAAACGCGAGAAAATCGCCCCGCTCTACTTCCAACGCGCGCTCGAAGCCCTCGAAAAAATCGCCGATCGCGCCGCCGAACTGCAAATCAAACTCGCCATCGAATCCCGCTCCCGCTTCGAAGACGTCCCCACCGAACGCGAAATGATCGCCCTCCAGGACCACTTCGCCGACAACCCGTGGGTCGGATACTGGCACGACTTCGGCCACGTCCAACTCAAGCACAACCTCGGACTGCTCGACCACCAACAATGGCTGGAAACCATCTCACCCCGCCTCATCGGCGGCCACGTCCACGACGTCCAGTGGCCCGCACGCGACCACCGCGTCCCCTACTCCGGAACCCTCGACTACCCGGAAATCCTCAAACACTTCCCCGCCAATTGCCCGCTCACCTGGGAACTCAGCCCCACCCGCGACGCCGGCGAAATCCGCTCCGCCCTCGCCCGCTGGAAACGCGACTTCCCCGACCGCTGCTAGACCGTCCAAGTTTTCTCATAAAAGGCAAGAAAGAGCATGAAAATACCCCATTCTCCTGCTACCTTCCCCGGTTATGAAAAGCACCCAACTCGCCACGATCCGCCGTAAACTCATCGCCGAACGCGAACGCATCGTCACCGAGTGGCAAAACCACGGTGGCCACGCCGGTTCTGCCGACGAATGGGACACGCGCGACATCGAAGAACGCGCCATTCAAATCACCAGCGACACCATCGAGCGCCGAATCGCCGACGACGACCTCAACCTCCTGCGCAAGGTCAACTTCGCCATCGAACGCCTCGATCAAGGGTCCTACACCCAATGCGCAAACTGCGGCAACGAGATCCCCATCGAACGCCTCATGGCCAAACCCTCGGTCTCCCTCTGCCTCTCCTGCCAGAAACAAAAGGACTCCGGCGCACTCCAACACCTCTGATCAACCATGCCGGCCACTGATTGATCATTCCGGCGAATCCGCCCCCCGGCCATCGTCGCCCCGCCCCGGCAACGGTCGTCGACACCCCGCCCCGGCATCGGCCTTCGCGGTCCCGGTCGTCGACACCCGGTTCGGCATCGGCGCCATCAGGCTCCCCGCGTCCACCCTCCGCAATCTCCTGTTCCCCGTACAAGGAAAGGCACGGCCCGTATCCGAACCGTGCCTTTCACGTAGCACATTCCCCCCAAAGAATTCCAATCCGAACTCTGGCTCTTCCACGGATGTCCCCCCGGAAATCCGCAGAAGTGAACGCCTGCTCGAATCAGAACCTGGAAATGACAGTCAGCTGAGCCATTCACTTTCATGGATTACTCATCTGCTGCAACCAACAAATGCCACTGATTTTTTAGAAAGACAAGAGGAAATTATATGTGTTCCGAAATTGTCACACACCCAAGACCACCAACCGAACGAAACATTTTAAAAAACCACGGCCGCCGGATCCCTTGTTCCAGCGGCCGTGGGCCCTTTGGGGGGCTGTTGTGCTATCCCTTACATCGAAACAGTGCCACATTCCGGACACAAAGCCATTACGCGATCGCGTAGGGTCCACTTGATATCACACAACCCAATCATCCCCCCTGCCACCCGTTACACCCACCCACACCGAATGCGGACTAGCGCATCGAACCCGCATGCCACGAGCACGGATTCCCGCCGGATCCCAGCGTTTCCAGCACACTTGTAGCGCCCTTGGCCGACAAACCAAAGTCGATTTTCAGCAATTCCTGACCATCCAATCCGCCACCCCGAGGCACAGAGTGGCTTGCGGATCCACGGCGCATCGGACATCCTGCCGCGATGAGCCAGCTTGTGATCCGAATGCTGAACAATCCCGCAAATCCGCCCCCCGGGAACCCTCACGGGCAAACACCCGCACGCAACCCCTGACCTCTGACCCGCATTCCACCCCGGTCCACGCCCGGATCCGGAGTCCATCACACCGCTTCTGCCCCCCATCCCACCATGCCACTTGAACCCAGCCGCTTGCGCAAGGCCACGAACTTGGCACGGGCAATCGGCCTGCTGGTCGTCCTGTCCCTGACATCCCATCGTGCCTCGGCGCTCGACCACGTCGTGCTCCAACTCAAATGGCGCCACCAATTCCAGTTTTCCGGCTACTACGCCGCCCTCGCCCAAGGCTACTACCGCGCGGCCGGACTCGACGTTGAACTGCGCGAGGCCAAACCCGGCAGCGACCCGATCCGGGAGGTCCTGACCCACCGGGCCGACTTCGGTGTCAGCACCTCAAACCTCCTCCTCCTCCGCGCCCAGGGCGAACCGGTGGTCACCCTCGGAGTGATCTATCAACACTCGCCCTTCGCCTTGTTGTCGGCCGACTCCTCCGGCATCCGCGACATTCACGATCTGGCCGACCAGCCGATCATGATGGAACCCGATGCCGCCGAAATCCTCGCCTACTTCAAAAACGAGGGCGTCGACCCCAAGACCCTCACCCTGCTCCCCCATACCTTTGACACCAGGGACCTGATCAACGGCCACGCCAGCGCCATGTCGGCCTACACCAGCGACGAACCCTATCAGCTCAAGGCCGCGGGCCGCAGCTACCACCTCTTCAGCCCGCGCGCCAGCGGCATCGACTTCTACGGCGACAACCTCTTCACCACCGAATCCCAGATCGCAGCCCACCCGGAGCGCGTCAAAGCCTTCCTCGACGCAAGCCTCCGCGGCTGGGACTACGCCATGAGCCACCGGGACGAAATGATCGATCTCATCCACAGCCAATACGCCCCGGACAAGTCACTCGACGAACTCCGCTTCGAAGCCGATGAAACCGCCAAACTCATCCACCCCGAGCTCATCGAACTCGGATACATCAACCCGGGCCGCTGGCAGAACATCGCCAACACCTATGCCGACCTCGGCATGATGCCGCACGACTTCCCGCTCGACGGCTTCATCTACAACCGCAACCCCCGCCGCGACCTCCGCTGGCTCGTCACCGCCGGCTACATCATCGCCGCTCTCGCCCTGCTCACCGGCGCATGGACCCTGCTCACCACCCTCGCCAACCGCAGACTCCGCCGCGAAGTCGCGGCCCGCGTCGCCGCCGAACAACACGCACGCGCCGAAAACGCCGCCAAAACCAACTTTCTCTCGATCCTCGCCCACGAAGTCCGCTCGCCACTCTCCGGCATCATCAGCTCGCTCTGGCTCTATCGGAAATCCGATATCCCCGGTGACAAATCCGAAATCCTCGACATCGCGAAAACCGCCGCCGACCACCTCCTGCACATGGTCGACAACATCCTCGACCAGTCGAAAATCGAATCCGGCCACCTCCATCCGGAGTTTCTATCAGTCTCCCCCCACGCCGCCCTGAGGGAAGTCACCGAACTCTTCCGCTCACTCGCCCGCTCCAAACACCTCGACCTCACGCTGGAAATTTCCCCCGCCATCCCCGAGCAGTTCACCACCGACCCCGTCCGACTGCGCCAAATCCTCTCCAACCTCCTCGCCAACGCCCTCAAGTTCACCGAAGCCGGCGGCGTCCACGTCACCTGCACCCTCGACCAGACAGCCGTCAAAATCGCCGTCACCGACACCGGCCCGGGCCTCACCCAGGAACAAATGTCCCGCATCTTCCTGCCCTATCGGCAAGCGGACACATCCACCACCCGCCACCACGGCGGCACCGGCCTGGGACTCACGATCTCATCCCGGCTCGCAGAATTGTTAGGGGGCGGCCTCGCCGTCACCAGCACCCCCGGCCATGGCAGCACCTTCACCCTCACACTCCCCCTCGACGGCAGCGACAGCGGAAATCCCGCCCACCCTCACAGCGGAAATCCCGCCCACCCCCGGCGCCCCGCGTGAACGCCAGCCCGCCCGGTCCGGCGGTCACCGCTTTCCACCCGCCGTCGTGTCGCGCATCAACTTCAACAACCGCGCCGTCGCAGTGCGGCCGACCTCCAGCGCCTCAGCCACTCCATCCAGCCTCAATCTCGACGCCTGACGGTCCTTCCGCTCGACCTTCGCCAGCGCCTTCATGTTGATGACCAACGATCGGTCCACCCGGAAGAACGGCGGCTTCGGCAGGTCGTCATCCAGCTCCCCCAGCCGCTTGCTCACAAACAACCGCGGCTGATCCCGCTGATAGACCCAGCAGAAATCCCCGTTGGCCTTCACCGCCAGAATGTCGGACAAGGCCAGAACGCTCGTCCCGTTGAGCGTTCTCACGCACAACGACACATCCGCCTCGGCCTCCCGCGCTCTTGCCGATTGCCGTTCCAGCCGCCGCACCGTCTCATCAAACCGCTCCGGCATCACCGGCTTGAGCAGATAATCCACGGCCTCGCACGAAAACGCCTCCACCGCATGGCTGGCGCTCGAACTCACAAACACCACCTGCGGCACCTGTTCGAGTTGCTCCAACAACTCGAAGCCGTCCGCCCCGGGCATCTCCACATCCAGGAAAATCACCTCCGGCTGCCGCTCCCGGATCAACTCCACGGCCGCCTCCACCCCGTCCGCTTCACCCACCCATTCCAGCGGCGGCGCCTCCATCACCAAGTGCTTGAGCATCATGCGCTCCACCTTCATGTCATCCACGACCAGCGCACGAATCCGCCGATTTCCTTGCTCCTTTAAGCCCATATCAATTCAAAAAACGATCCTGCAGCGGAAATCGAGCCATTTCTTCCCGATTTCCACGGCCTGACGAACTTCCGCCACCTCTTCCGTTCCGGCGCCAATTCACCGACCAAGCCGATCCCGCTTCCTAAGGGCACATCCGGCACCCCAACACCCGCCGCGGCAGAGTTTGGTGCTGTTGATAGGAGCGGCTTCGCCGAGGAAACCTAAGTGCCGCCGTTCCGGGCGCAGCGCCTTCAAACCCAATGCTTCGTTGCTCCTCGGTCGTGAATGGCCATTCACTTGCTCGTCGCGCCTTGCCTGAGGGCGATCAAGTTAGGCAGAAACGCTTGATCAGCCCGGCAGCAGAACCACTGAATTCAATGATGCTTCTCTATCTGGCAAGCCATGGTGCTCCGAATGTCTCGCGAGTTGGGACCTCTTCACCCTCAAAGGTCTTAAAAAATCAGTGAAATCCGTCTAATCAGTCTGAATCTGTGGTTCTTATTGGCGATTCCTGACTGGGTTGTTCCTTAGCTTGATCGCCCTGCGCCTTGCCTTGAATTTGAATGCTTGCCTCGCCGGACGCCGGGTTGCCGGATGTGCCCCTAAGTTTCCCTGATATTACGATTCATGGGAATTTTGACCCGATTCATGGACGATTGCTTTCCTCCCGCGGGTTTTCCCTGCCACAACACACGCAACCTCAGAACTCATTTTCAAAATCATGGAAACGCTCATTCACGCCATCATTGCCTCCCCCCGCGCCCGGGGAGCAAGCGGCCGTGACGCCATGATCCCGACCTGCCCGAACCTTGACCGCGGATCGCCGGGCATTCTGCCATCCACCCTTCCCGCTGCCGCTGCCGACTCCGCCGCTTCCCTTGCCCGGCATCAACACCCGGCAGCGGCATAGATTCCCCCCCCCCGGCCCTACAAGCGTGGTCACGGATCATTCCGTGGCCACGCTTCTTTCCACGGATTCCCCATCCGCAAATTCGACGCCGCCGCCCCTTCTCCGCGGCCGACCTGCTAAAATTTCAGCCGGGCCGGCTTCTGCGCGTCCCGGTTGAGCTTGTCACACACCAACCCGCAAAGCTCAAAAACCATCGGGTCCGATATCTGATACAGCACCTGTGTGCTTTGCTTGCGCCGGGTGACCAGACCCGCCTCATACAGCAGCTTCAGTTGTTTCGAAACGTTTGCCTGACTCGTCGTCAGTCGCTGCACGATCTCCGAAACACTCAACTCGCCGGATTTAAGCTCTTGAATGATCGCCAGACGCGTCGCTTCCGAAAATGCGCGGAATAAATGCGCCACACGCTCCAGTTGTTCGGGATCAAGTTTCATCGGCACAACGATACGTTCCCCACCCCATACTTGCAAGAATAAGTATGTAGCTATATTGAGCTTTGCGGCAACAAAACACCCTCACACCGCGACCCCACCCGGCAACGACGACGGATGCGCATCATGCCCCCGATCCCCCGGCATCCGCCCCCATGCCAACCATGCCGCCAACCATCATTTCCCCTCCCACCACCCGCCGGCGGCGCCCCACTCAGCCCGTCACCCGGACCGCCAGCAACGACCTCGCCGGCACGCCGATCTGCTCGGAGTCCTCCTCGCATCCCACCGGCGGCCCGGAAACCACCTTGCCCTCCGCATCCACCAGGGTCGCCTGCAGCGTCTTCCCCTTCAGCACGGCACCGGCGAGGGTGAAAGTCAGCTGCTGCACGGATTCAGCGGGATTCAACACCAGCAGCGACATCTCTCGCTTCCGTGGATCAAAAGCCGCCACGCTGTTCTCCAGCGAGCTGTCCACCAGCCGGCAGCCGGGCCTCAGGTGGCTCGTGAACTGCCGCATCACGTGATACTTCGCCCGAAGTTCATGCGCACCATGCTCGTGCGCACGGATCTCCCGCTTCATGTTGGAAAACTGCGGATGACTCAGCAATCCCCAGCCGCCATTGTCCATCGCCTGCCAATACACCCATGCCTCGGGCCGCAACACCCGCAGGTCGGCGATGATTCGCGCCGCCAACCTCATCCCGCTGGAGTCTCCGTCGCCATACTCGGATACCCACAGCCGCTTCTCCTTTTTCTCCACCAGCTCACGCAAGGCCTCCGATCCATCCGCATGATACGTGTGCGTATTCACATGTCCCAGCGCCTTCCACGCCTCCCCACGGTATCCCCGCAACGCCCGCATCGTATGACTGATCCGGTTCCCCTCCGGCCCCGTCACCGCCGTCCTCAGCCCATACCGGTCGAGCGCTTCCCGTGTCGCCACCACCAACCTCGACTGTTGTTCCGGCGGCACAACGCAACCTTCCTGATGTTTCCCCAGCCGCCACCACGTTCCCAGGGGCTCGTTCATCGGCGCCAGTGTCTGAAACTCCATCCCTTCCTTTTCCCGGAAATACCACACCACCCGGGCCAGATATTCCGCGTAATCGCCCACCCGCTCCTCGCGCAGGTTGCCCCTGCCATCCTCATCCCCCGTCACCGATCCGGACTTCGTCATCCACCACGGCGGCGAATTCCCGAACGCCTCCACAAAATCCACCCCCAGCTCCCGGCACTCCTTCAGAATCCGCCTCTGATAGACGTCCGCCCCCCAATCCCACTTCCCCTCCACCGGCTGGAACCCCGGCACCGCCGCCCGGCTCGCCAGATGCGTGATCCCCGGCTGCTCGCCACCACCGATATTGTAGCGCACGATGTTCAACCCGAGCCCGTCCCCCCGTCCGAAAACCTTCCCCATCAGCTCACCCCTCAGATCGTCCGGAAACCGCCCCGCCACATGCGCCCACCACGCCAGCGACGTCCCCCACCCGCGGAATCTCGGCTGGATCACGGCATTCAGATCCACCCGCAATTGCCGGGTCTCCGCCTCAGCCGCTCCCGCCTTTGCCGCCATTCCCGCCATCATCCCAACCGTCCCCGCAGACGCAACCGAAAGAAAACGCCGTCGCCCGACAACGCCCGGTTCAGCTGCTTTGCTCCGTCCATTCGCTTCCATGGTCGCCAAAAGATGGGCGGAAATTTCGCCGAGTCTACCGCAAAACCACCCCAATTCCCCCAAGACACCGGAGCCATCAAGCGTTGGAAAACCAGACCACCTCACTCCCACCCCCATGGCCCGCCACAAACGCAATCAACCCACCCCGCCCTCGGAACCCACCCTCGAGATCTCATCACTCATCGACGTCTGCTTCCTCCTGCTGATCTACTTCCTCGCCACATCGACGATCCATCCCCGGGAAAACCAACTCGACCTCCGCCTGACCGGAAATTCCATCCCGACATCCGCGGCAACCATCGATCCGCCGCTCGTCTCCATCGACTCCACCGGATCGGTCTTCACCGGCACCGGCATCGCATCCCAACCACTCGATGCCGACCCCGCAAGCCGCGAACTCCCACTGCTCCGGTCCCACCTCGGACTCTACCGCAGCGCCTGCCGCGCCGCCGGATCACCACCACTCGTCCGCATCAACGCCGACCCCGCCACCTCCCACCAGCGGGTCATCGACGTGCTCAACGCACTCGCCGCCGAGGAAATCCGGAGCGTCGCCTTCGCCGACCCATTGTGAACACTCGCGAACCCTTCCGCGGCCGGGACCTGCCGATCAATCGTCCGCCCCGACCGGCGATCCGGCGATCGCCAGAGCATCCGCGTGCCCGCACCGGCTCCCCGCATCCCCGGCAATCTCAAATCGCTGCCAACACCTCGCCAAACACCTCCAGCGTCCGGTCCAGATCACCAACCGTGTGCGACAACGAAATGAATCCCGTTTCATACGGACTCGGCGCGAGATACACCCCTTTCTCCAAACACCCCCAGAAGAAGCGTTTGAAGAACTCCATGTCCTGCTTCATCACGTCGTCCACATTCACAATCTCCCGGTCGGTGAAATACAAACAGAACATCGATCCCGTCCGGTTGAAGGTGTATGCGATCCCCTTCTCCTCCATCAACCCGCGCAACCCGGCCTCGAAATGCGCGCCGAGCGCCTCCAGACGGGCGTATCCATCCGCCCCATCCAGCTCCCGCAACTGCGCCAAACCCGCCGCCATCGCCAGCGGATTCCCTGACAGGGTGCCGGCCTGATAGACCCCGCCCAGCGGTGCAATGTGGTCCATCACATCCACCCGCCCGCCAAACGCCCCCACCGGCAAACCACCGCCAATCACCTTGCCGAAACAACTCAGGTCCGGCGTCAATCCCTCGATCCCCTGCACCCCCGCCTTGCCCAGCCGGAAACCGGTCATCACCTCGTCAAAAATCAACAACGACCCATGCCGCCTGGTGATCGATGCCAGCAACTCAAGATACCCCGCCCTCGGAAAAACCAACCCCGCATTCGCCGGATAACTCTCCACAATCACCGCCGCAATCTCCTCACCCCGCTCCCGGAACACCGCCTCCAGCGCCTCGGGATGATTGTAGGGCAGCACAATCGTCTTCTCCGCAAACGCCGCAGGCACCCCCGCCGAATCCGGCTCGCCATGCGTCAGCGCCCCCGAACCCGCCGCCACCAACAACGAATCGCTGTGACCATGATAACACCCGTCGAACTTCACGATCACATCCCGCTTCGTAAACCCGCGCGCCAATCGAATCGCCGACATCGTCGCCTCCGTGCCGGACGAAGTCATCCGCACCTTCTCCACCGATGGCACCCAGTCACAAATCTTCTCCGCCATCTCCACCTCATACGGATTCGGAATCCCGAACGACACCCCGTCCCGCGCCACCCGCTCGATCACATGCACCACCGCCTCCGGCGCGTGCCCGAGAATGTTCGGCCCCCAGGACCCGATGTAGTCGATGTAGCTGTTCCCATCCACATCCTCGATCCGGCTGCCCTTCGCCCGCTTCACGAAAAACGGCTCGCCGCCGACGTTGCGAAACGCCCGCACCGGCGAGTTCACCCCGCCCGGGATGCGCTGCTTGGCTTCTGCAAATAATTTCCGGGAAATCGGGCCGCCTGTCTGCATGCCCGGATTTCCTCTGAATAATCCCCCGCCGACAACGTCGAAATTGAATCCAGTTTCCGTTTTTTCAAAATCGTCTACATTTTCAGCCATGAAATCCGGCCTCGCCCTCCTCCTCTCCGCTCTCCTCGCCGTCCCGGCATCCGCCGAGATCAAGCGCACCCAGCGAAAGTCACTCCTCAACACCGACCCGGAAGTCGTCTACATCGAGGAAACCAATGTGATGCCCATCAAACTCAAGGTCATCAAGGCCGCGCCCGTTTTCTCCGACCGCCACGGCAAACGCAAACTCGGCACACTCCGCGCCAACCAAACCATCACCCTCGAGGCCCTCACCGACAAAGTCTACCGCGTCCGCGGCAAAGGCACCCGCGACGGCATCGCCGGCTGGGTCGCCCCATGGGCATTCAGCTCGGATAACCCGGACTTCGTCCAACACCTCAAGGAATTCTACCAACGCCAACTCGCCGTCAGGGAACTCATCGCCGCCAACGCCATCGCCGTCGGCATGACCCTCGACGAAGTCTCACAGTCACGCGGCAAACCGACCAAAACCACCGTCCGCAAAACCAGCGCCGGCCAGACCGGCAACTGGGAATACATCGACTACGAGGACATCAAGCACTACATCACCCAGATCGACCCGCGCACCGGTAATTCCTACCGCGTCTACTCGCACACCACCCGCATCGAAAAGGGCAAAACCGCCGTCGAGTTCACCAACGACGTCGTCACCGCCATCGAGGAAAGCGAGAACAACCAGGGCGGGCACGTCCGCATCGTCGTGCCCCCGCTCGTCTGGCGCTGGTGATCAACCGATCGTCTCCGCACCGAAATACGGCACCAGCGCAGCCGGGATCCGGATCGACCCGTCCGCTTGCTGGCACTGTTCGAGCAGCGCGACGTAAAGCCGCGGCAGCGCCGTGCCCGATCCATTCAGCGTGTGCGGGAAACGGTTTTTCCCGTCCGCATCCTTGAAGCGCAACTTCATCCGCCGCGCCTGATACTCGGTAAAACACGAACAACTGGAAACCTCGAGATACTTCCCGTGTCCCGGCGCCCAGACCTCGATGTCATAGGTCTTTGCCGAGGAAAACCCGAGATCACCCGTGCAGAGTTCGATCACCCGGTAGTGCAGCCCGAGCGCCTGGAGAATCCCCTCGGCATGCCCGGTCAGCTCTTCCAGCACCTCAAACCCCGTGTCCGGATGCACCACCTGCACCAGCTCCACCTTGTCGAACTGGTGCATCCGGATGATCCCCTTGTTGTCACGTCCCGCACTGCCCGCCTCACGGCGGAAACACGGCGTGTAGGCCACCATCTTCACCGGCAGGTCAGCCTCCGCCAACAGCGTGTCACGATACAAATTCGTCACCGGCACCTCCGCCGTCGGCGCCAGAAACAAGTTGTTCACCCCGTCCTCACCGGCATCCGTGCCATACATGTCATCCTCGAACTTCGGCAGCTGCCCGGTCCCTTCCATGCACTCCCGCTTCACCAGATGCGGCACATTCACCTCCTCATACCCGTTGCCCGTCTGCTGGTCCAAAAGGAAATTGATCAGCGCACGCTCAAGCCGGGCTCCCTTGCCGCGGTAAACCACAAACCCGGAACCCGCCACCCGCGCGCCGTCTTCCCAGCCGATCAATCCATGCCGGTCGGCCAACTCAACGTGGTCCTTCGGCTCGGCAATCGCCGGCATCTCACCCCACTCACGCACCACCGGATTCGACTCCTCGTCCGAACCCACCGGGCACGCGGCGTGCGGCATGTTCGGAAGATTCAACAACAACTCCGCCTGACGCTCGGACGCCGCAGCACCCTCCACATCAATCCCCGCAATCCGCTCCTTGATCTGCTTCACCTCCGCCTCCACCGCGGACGTGTCCTCGCCCTGCGCCTTCATCGGACCAATCCGCTTCGAAATCTGCTTCCGGGACCCCTGAAGCGCCTGTTTCTCGGTCTCGCACTTGCGCCGGGTCTCGTCGCAGGCAAGCACTTCATCAACCAGTTTCCAGTGGTCGCCACCCCGGTTCTTGAGGCAGTCCTTCACGGCTTCGGCGTTTTCGCGGATCACGCGGATATCTAGCATGGCGCAGCGACTCTCACGGGCGATGCCCCCCGGAATCAACGCGATTTTTCGTAAAAATCCGCCTCATTCCCGCCAGCTTGCAAATCCCCTCCCCCCATGCGACCACCATCCCATGCGAATCCTCACCCTCACCACCCTCACCCTGCTGCTCGCCAACTGCTCTCCGCCCACACTTCCTCCGCCCGGCCCGGCACCCGCCACCGACCCCGCGCCGCAAAGCCACCCCACCACCCCCGGCCCCGGCCCGAGCGCCCAAACCACCGCCCCGCCGGCCTCCACCCCCGCACCCCGCCCACCCAGCGCATCCTCCCCGGACCTCACCCGCAGCACCCTCAACGGCATCACCTTCACCGGCGTCTCCTTCGACTCCCGCACCCACCGACTCGCCATCGTCGATCAACCGGACGGACCCGGCTCCCGCTTCCCCGACGCCGCCGCCGCCGGCCGCTCGCGCAACGCCATCGCCTCCATCAACGGCGGATTCTTCACCCCACAGGGGAAACCACTCGGCCTCACCGTCTCCAACGGGTCCTCCTCCGGCTACTGGAACACCGCATCCTCGCTCGGCTCCGCCGTCTGGCACGAATCCAAATCCGGCAAATCCTCCATCACCCGCCGCAACAGCATCGGAAAATCCGCCACCCTCGCCTCCCGGGATGCCCTCCAGACCGGCCCGCTCCTCGTCGAAAACGGCCAACCCGTCGCCGGACTCTCGACCCGGAAATCCGCCGTCCGATCGATCATCCTCTGGGACGGCGGCTCCCGCTGGTGGCTCGGCCGCACCTCATCCTGCTCACTCGCCTCCCTCGCAAAATCACTCGCCGGACACTCCCCCGCCAACTGGCCCGTCCAGCACGCCGTCAACCTCGACGGCGGACTCTCCTCGGACCTCTGGATCTCCGGAAAAATCCCCGGCGGCCCCGTCACCATCCGCCCGCTCTGGAACCGCTCGGTCAGAAACTTCATCGTCCTCCTGCCACGCTGACACCCCCACCACGCATTCACGCCGCCATCGCGCCGCGGAACCCACCCCGCCCCGCTGGGCCGAACACACCCCGCCGCCTCCTAACAATAACACCGCACCACCCGCGGCGTGATCCCCGTATAGATTTCCCAGACAATCGTCCCCGCCTTCTCCGCCACTTCACCCACCGGCAAATTCGCCCCGAAAATCTCCACCTCGTCCCCCTCCGCGACGTCAGCCGCCCCGGTCACGTCGATCATGATCTGATCCATCGTCACCCGCCCGAGAATCGGAAACCTCCTCCCCTTCAGCCAAACCTCGCCGCCCTGGCCGGAAATGTGCCGCGGATATCCGTCGCCGTATCCCACCCCCACCGTCGCCACCCGCGTCGGCTTCTCGGTCACGAACAAGCGCCCGTAGGACACCCCGTGCCCGGCCGGCAGCGTCCGGATCAGCGTCACCCGTGACTTCATCGTCATCACCGTGCGCAGTTTCTCCTGAAAACCAGCCAGCGGGGAAACCCCGTAAACCATCAGCCCCGGCCGCGCCAAATTGCACAGGCCCCGGTCATACCCTAACAAACCCGCGCTGTTCAGAAGATGCCGGTAGCGGAACCTCTCCACACCGCCGCACACCTCCAGCACCTCGTGAAACCTCGCAATCTGCCCCTTGGTAAACTCCACATCCTCATCCGCCGACGGCAAATGCGACCCCAGCCCCTCGATCTCCAGGTGCCCCATCCCATCCAGTTTCTCCATCACCCCCGGCAGCTCTTCGATCACGAATCCCCCGCGCCCCATCCCGGTGTCCACCGCCAGATGCACCTTCAGCACCTTGCCCGCCGCCGCCGCCAGCTTCTCAAACTCCCATGCCTCCTCGACCGACGACAAACAAGCCGTCCACTCGCGCGCCACGACCTCCTCCCTCTCACCCGCCCAGGTCGGCCCCAGCAGGTAGATCCTCGTCTCCACCCCGGCATCGCGGATCCGCCGCGCCTCGCCCACGTTCGCCACGCCGAAAAACGACACCCCCGCACCCTCCATCGCCTTCGTCACGTGCTTCAGCCCGTGCCCGTAGGCATTCGCCTTCACCACCATCATCAGCTCCGCCCCGCTCGCCTCCCGGGCCGCCGCCAGATTCGACTTCATCGCGCCGAGATCGATCTCCACCCATGCACGCGGTTCGGAAACGGGATATGATTCACTCACGCGCAAAACCTAGTGACCGCCCCCCGCCCCCGCCATGGAAAAATGCGCCGGCCGCATCAAATATGCGGCATGAACGCCGCGTGCACTTCCGGCGGAATGTCCATCAAACTGTAGTCCTTGGACGAAACAAACAACAGGCTCTGCTTGCCCTTGCCCAGCAACTCGTTGTTCGAACCGAAAATCTGATGCTCCAGCCAGCTGAACTTCCGGTTGAAGTCACTCACCCGGATCTTCACCGTGATCGTGTCAAACTCACGCGCCTCCCGCACGAACTTGTGCTCGAACGACCTCGTCAAAATGAAGAACCTCGTGTTCTTCAGATCGAAATCCGGCATCACCTCGTTGAAAAACAACTCCCTCGTCTTGCCGACAAACAACGAATACATCCCGAAATACACGTTCCCCACCGAGTTCGTGTCCTGATAGGTCGCGATGAACGAATAGACAAACCACTTGCCCTCGAAGTGCCCGCTCAGGGAATGCGCGTCCGGCACGTCGTGCGGTGCCTGCACCCGCGCCCGGCTCACCGCCGTCGCCGTCTTCTGCAGCGACTTCACCGCCGGAATCTCCTTCGCCGCCGCGTCTATCACCTCACCGGCACGCTCGGTCACCACCCGCAGCAGGTCCGTGTTCACCACCAGCCAGACCACGTGGATCAGCGGCAGCACCGAACCAAGCACCAGCATCAGCGGATTCGCCGTGCAATACCCGAACGAAAACACCACCAGCGAAATCCCCGCCAGCATGAACATCCGCACCTGCGGCAGCGGCTGCTGCGAGTTCGGCACGAAACACCGCGCAATCGCCAGCGACGCATAGCCAACAAAGAACGACGCGTAAAACACCATGAAATACTCCACCTCCATCCGCGCCATCAACCCGCCGATCGCAATCAGCGCCACCAGCACGAACAACGGCACCGGAGACTCCAACAGCCGCTTCGGCAACATCCCGATCAACACGTTCTGGCTCTTCGCCAGCGTGTTGCTCAGGAACCACTTCAGCGCCACATAGCCGCTGTCCAGCGTCGTCAGCACGCAGATCGCCAAAAACGAGAAATACGCCGTCGGCAACAACCCGTTCATCCCGTCATCCAGCCGCTGCACATACTGCACCACCAGCTCGTGCGCATAGTGAAACCTATCCGGCCCCTCACCCCCGTATGCCGCCACACCGCCCTTGCTCAGCACCCAGGCCGCAAGGCACCCGTGAAACATCAACAGCAAAAAGAAAATCAACCCGCCAAACAAATAACTCGTCCGCACCGACGTCTTCTCCCGGTGAATCTGGATCGCCCGCTGCCAATGCTGCAGGTCCAGCCACGGCCCCACCAACAACCCCACCACCAGCGGAATCGCCAGCCCCATCACCCCCGGACCCTTCCAAATCCCCGGATCCGCCGCCGCCCATCCCAATCCCTCGGGAACCAACGGCTTCAAACTGAACAGAATCACCACCACGCAGACCAACGCAAGCACACCCATGATGCCGTGCCCGACCTTGATCCGCTGAATCCCGAACTCCTCGCCAAACAAACACCCCGCCGCCACCAGCACGAACACCACCAGCGTCAGATACAAATACGTCATGATCGCCGGCCCGCCCACCAACTCCAGCGGCTTGAACAAATACGCCGTCAGCGCAAACACCGTCAGCGATAGCGCCACCACCTGATACAGCAGGAAAACAAACCGGAACGGCTTGCCGAACTTGTCGAAAAACCGCGCCAGCGATTCCTGCCCGCCACCGTGCCGCTTCGCGATCACCTCCGTCAACACACCGAACAACGCCAACCCGAACGCATTCGGCAGCGCAAATAGCAACAGCCCCTGAAGCCCGAACATGAACGTCATCTGCACGCTGAAAAACAGTCCCAGCCCCCACATCCACGCAAGTGCCACCGAGTTCCCCCACAACAACGAATTAATCCAACGCAAGTTCATCAGCGCCCAAACAACCCCCAATCCAACCACCCCGCAAGCCGGATTCTCGCACAATTGCCGCGCCAATCCGTCCCCATCCCCGGAAAATCACCCGTTTCACGCAAGAATTACCATTGAAGAGCCGCCCGCGCCTCTCTTAACTCCCTCCCGGCCCAGCCGCAAAACGCAGCCAATCACTTCATGATCGAAAATATCCGCAAATACCAAGGCCTCATCATCTTCGGCCTCGTCATCGTCGCAATCGCACTCGTGATCGGTCTCCGCAGCGGCTCCATGCGGAGCGCAACCGGCGGCCAGTCACTGTTCAAAATCGACGGCCGCACCTACAACGACAAGGAATTCCACAAATTCGGCGCCGGCTCCATGGAACTCGCCACCACCCTCGCCCAAACCGGCGACTTCGGCCTCTATCAGTTCGTCATGAGCCTCACCGGAAACGCCACCAGCGAAGCCGAAGCCACCGAACAATTCTTCATCAACCGCATCCTGCTCCGCAATGCCAAGGAAGACTTCGGAATCTATCCGGATGCCGAAGCCGTCTCCGACCACATCCGCTCGATGCGCGCCTTCACCAACGAACAGGGGAAATTCAACGACGCCCTCTACCGCGACTTCATCGAAAAACGCATCGGCCGCCTCGGCATGACCGAAAACGACCTCCGCGAACTCGCCAGTGACGTCCTCGTCTCACAGAAACTCACCGAAGTCATCGGCTCCGGACTGACCATGAACCGCGACGCCGTCAGCCGCAACCTCGCCCTCCAAAACCAACAAATCGCCGTCGAACTCGCCAAACTCGACATCGACCCATTCGAGGCCGAAATCGACCCCACCGACGACGAAATCAAGGAATACTGGGAACTCATCCAGGACTCCTTCAAAACCGAGGAACTCCGCAAGTTCTCCTACGTCATCGCCACCCCGGAAATGCCGGAAGAACCCGCCGAAGAAGAGGAAACCATCGCCGACGCCGCCGCCAGCGACGAAGAAAAAGCCAAAAAAGCCGAGGAAAAAGCCGCCAAAGCCGCCGACTTCGCAGAACAACGCCGCACCATGCAGCTCAAAACCGACGCCCTCGTCGACGACTTCACCTACGAACTCGAACAACAACAGGGAGTCGGATTCGCCGAACTCGCCGAGGAAAACGGCTGGAAAGTCGTCACCACCGAACTCTTCCCCTACTCCGCACCGCCGGAGGAACTCGACGTCAACCTCCGCTCGTCCAGCAGCAACGGACGCGCCGTCGACGAACTCTTCAAAATCGAAATCACCTCCGACCCGATCTCCAAAATCTCCCAACCCATCGCCATCGGCGAAAACCAGTGGCTCGTCGCGGTGCTCGAGGAAAAACAACCCTCCCGCCCCAAAACCTTCGAGGAAGCCAAAATCGAAGCCAGGGAACAATACATCGACGAAAAGGCCGCCGAAGCCATGAAAACCGCCGCCGAGGAAGCCATCGCAACCATCGAAAAATCCATGGCCGACGGCATGTCCTTCTCCGAAGCCGCCAAGCAAGCAGGCATCGCCGAAACCAAACAAATCGACAAGGTCTCCTCCACCTACAGCCCCAACCCGGTCGACGAACCGCGCACCCTCTTCCAGGCCACACGCTTCACCGACCCCGGCAAAATCGCCGACCCCATCACCGAAGCCGACCGCACCTTCATCGCCTTCGTCAAATCCCGTGAAGTCGTGAAACAGGAAAATGCCGAAGCCCGCGTCGACTCCGCAGCCGAACGCGCCGCACAGGCCAACCAATTCACCGCCTTCGTCGGCTGGCTCGCCGCCGAACAGGAAAAGGCCAGCGTCCAGCGCCTCTTCCAGTCGAACTAACCTCCCACATGGACAGCGGCGCCCACCCGGGCGTCCGCTTTGTCCCACCGACCCCACCGGCCCCGCGGGGCCGCCGCCAGGCTTGGTCATTCGTGCCCAGTCATTAAACATTTCCACCCAGCATGTTCTATCTCACCACCGCCATCGACTACACCAACGGCTCGCCCCATATCGGCCACGCCTACGAAAAGGTGCTCGCAGACGTCATCACCCGCTACCGCAGGCTCCGCGGCGACGAGGCGTTCTTCCTCACCGGCGTCGACCAGCACGGCCAGAAAGTCCAGCAAACCGCCGAAAAGGAAGGCATCCACCCCGCCACCTTCGTCAAGAAAACCACCAAGAAATTCTCCAAACTCTGGGAAAAACTCGGCCTCGAATACGACGGCTGGGCCGAAACCATCGACGACCGCCACAAAGCCTGCGTCCAGCAGGTCCTCACCACCCTCGAACAACAGGGCCAACTCTACAAAGCCGCCCACAAGGGCCACTACTCCGTCCGCCAGGAACAATTCCTCACCGACAAGGAACGCGGCGAAGACGGAAACTTCGGACCCGAATGGGGCGAGGTCGTCGAAATCGAAGAGGAAAACTGGTATTTCAAACTCTCCGAACACACCGACTGGCTCAAAAACCACCTCGAAGCCGTCGATGACTCCGTCCTCCCCGCCTTCCGCAAGTCAGAACTCCTCAACGCCCTCGAGCGCAACTCCGGCACCGACCTCTGCATCTCCCGCCCCAAGGAACGCCTCCGCTGGGGCATCGAGTTCCCCTTCGACCCCGACTACGTCACCTACGTCTGGTTCGACGCCCTCATCAACTACGTCTCCTTCGCCGGCTACCTCGCCTCACCCGACGCCGGCCTCCCCGATTTCTCCAAACTCTGGACCGCCGACGAACGCCCGGTCCACATCATCGGCAAGGACATCCTCGTCCCCGCCCACGGCATCTACTGGCTCTGCATGCTCCACGCCATGGGCTTCACCGATGACATCATGCCCCGCATCCTCGTCCACGGATGGTGGAACATCCGCGGCGAGAAAATGTCCAAATCCATCGGCAACATCGTCGACCCCGGCGAACTCGCCGACCGCTTCGGCGTCGATGCCGTCCGCTACTACCTCGTCCGCGACATCGTCACCGGCAAGGACTCCGACTTCGACGTCGAGCGCCTCGTCATGCTCTTCAACACCGAGCTCGCCAACGAACTCGGCAACCTCTGCAACCGCGCGCTCAACATGAGCCAGCGCTTCACCGGCGGCGAACTCCACCCCGGCACCGGCCTCACCGACGCGGAAACCGCCCTCCAACAGTCGCTAACCGAATCTATCGGCGCTTACCGCGCCGCCATGGACAACTTCGACGTCTCCAAGGGCCTCGAAGCCATCTCCCAGCACGTCGTCCACTGCAACGGCTACGCCGAACGCATGAAACCCTGGGAACTCAAAAAGGACCCCGCCAACGCCGACCGCCTCGCCACCGTCCTCTATCACCTCGCCGAAAGCGTCGCCCACTGCGCCGTGATGCTCTCCCCCGTCCTGCCCGAGGCCTCAGCCAAACTCACCGCCCAGCTCAACGCGGAACACCTCAAGGACCTCAAGCTCGACGACCTCAAATGGGGCCTCCTCGAAGACGGCCACAAAATCAACAAACCCAAACCCGTCTTCCCCCGCATCGTCATCGAAGAAGACGCCTGATCCAAAGGCAGGAACAACTCTCCGAGCCCCACAGCCAGGAACGACTCTCCGAGCCCCAAAGGCAGGGACGGCTCTCCGAGCAGTCCGGCGGTGGCAGCGTATTCGGCTCACAACGGTCCATCCCTCCAGAAATACCCGCATCGCCCCTCCCGAATCGTCCCACACCAATGCGATCCCGGAGGGATCACAGCCAGTAGCCGGGGGTCGAGCCCAGCGACACCCCCGGACCCCACGCCCCCCAAAGTCATCGCATCCCGGCAGGGATGCCAGCGCCGTTCTTCATCGCTTGCATCATGGATTCGTCAACGGTCTGGCTGGAGCATCCCGCGCCCAATCACCCGTTTTCCCGCCGGCTCCGCCAATACTCCAGCCGCTCCTTGATCCGTTTCTCCAGCCCCTGCTCGCCCGGCGCGTAATACACCCGCCCCTCCGGCAGATACGCCTGCGGCACATACGCGCCCTCGAAGTCATGTGAGTAGAGATACCGCATCGCCTCCTCCGTCTCCCCGGAGGCCGCCGCCAGCTTCTTGCGCGTCTTCGTCCGCAAATGCGCCGGCACCGCCAGCGTCCGCCCCTGTTCCACATCCCTCATCGCCGCGCCCAGCGCCGCATACGCCGAGTTCGATTTCGGCGCCGTCGCCAGATACACCGTCGCGTGCGCCAGCGGAATCCGTCCCTCCGGCATCCCCACAAACTCCAGCGCCTGGTGCGCGTCCATCGCCACCCGCAGCGCGTTCGAATCGGCCAGACCGATATCCTCCGACGCCGAAATCACCAGCCGCCGTGAAACAAACCGCGGGTCCTCCCCCGCATGCAGCATCTTCGCCAGCCAATACAACGCCGCGTCCGGATCCGACCCGCGGATCGATTTGATAAACGCCGATGCCGTGTCGTAGTGCGCGTCCCCGTCCGCGTCATACACCACCGCCTTGCGCTGGATCGACTCCTCCGCCACCTCCAGCGTCACCCGCACCTTGCCGTCATCCCCCGCTTGCGTCGTCAGCACCGCCAACTCCAGCGCCGTCAGCGCCTTCCTCACATCCCCGTCCGACTTCTCCGCCAAATGCTGCAACGCCTCGCCCTCCACCACCACATCCATCGCCCCCAGCCCCCGCTCGTCATCCGCCAGCGCCCGCTCCAGCACCCCCACCACATCGTCGGTCGGAACCGGCTCCAACTGGAAAATCTGCGACCGCGAAACCAACGGCGAATTCACATGAAAATACGGATTGTGCGTCGTCGCCCCGATGAACCGCACCACCCCGCGCTCGATGTGCGGCAACAACACATCCTGCTGCGCCTTGTTGAACCGATGGATCTCATCAATGAACAAAACCGTCGTCTCCCCCCGCAACTCGCGCCACGTCCGCGCCTGGTCGATCTTCCCGCGGATCTCCGCCACATTCGACTCCACCCCGTTCAACGACTCAAACCTCGACCCCGTGCTCCGCGCGATCACACTAGCCAACGACGTCTTCCCCGTCCCCGGTGGACCATAAAAAATCAACGACGTGAACCGGTCAGACTCGATCGCCCGCCGCAACAACTTCCCCTCCGCCAGAATATGCCCCTGCCCGGCCACTTCATCGACGCTGCGCGGCCGCATCCTCGCCGCCAACGGCTCCTCGGGATTCGGCTTGTCGGACGTCGCCGCAGGGGTGGTAAACAAATCGGACACGCCCGAAACCATCGCTCCAGCCATCGAAGCTGACCAGCATTTTGCCGCCATCTCGCGCTATGGCCGATTTTGAGACCTTTTGGCCGGTTTTTTACCCTATTTAACCTTCCTATTTTTCTAACTTATCGGTAATTTCCCCTTGTCCTGAGGGTGCTCGCATCCTAAGAACAAGTGCTCAAGCGAGCTAAGCCAATGTGTCCGATTTGAATCCGGGGGGAATTGAATCAGACTCAGGCCGGAGCCGCTAGAGTTGAGAAAAAGGCGCGCGTTGTGAAATCCGGGGGGAATTCCAACGCGCGCTTTTCTTTTCTCCCGCTCTCCCGCTTCCACCCCCATCACAGCGGACCCCACCCCCATCACAGCGGACCCCACCCCTCAAACGGCCCCACCCCTCAAACGGCCCCGCCCCATCAATCAAAGCAGCTCCCACCCAATCAATGCGCGCCATCCATCACAGCGCCCCCCCAATCAAAGCGGCCCGATTCCCACCAGATCGCGGTCACTGCGCGCATCCTCGGCCAGCGTCTCATCCATCGCAATCGCCTGTTTCAAATGCCGGCGCGCCCGCCCCTGCTCCCCCAGCGTCCACAAATAGCAGGCCAGATTGTAGTGGGACACCGCCATGTCAAACAACGACTTCGGCCCGCGGAGCAGCCAGTTGCAGGCCTCGCGCGTGTCTCCCGTCTCATGCAGACAATACGCCGCACGCAGGAAATACATCGGCTCATCCGCCGCCTTGAGACAAAGCATCCGGGCCGTTTCCGACGCGTCATTCCACGCCTGCACCGCCATCTGCGCGGCCAGGCGGATCTCCAGCACGTCCCGCCGACTCATTGCCTCCGGCCCCAGCACCTCCAGTTCGGCCAAGGCCTCCTCTGGAACTCCCAGTTCGAACCAGCCAGTGGCGGCTTGCAACACTCGTTTCACTCTCACCATTGGGTGAAAACTAGGCGAAAATCCGCACAAATCAAACTCCCGAACGATTACCGCCGCTCCGTCCAGACCGGATTCCCATACCTCGCCGCCACCAGTCGCCGCACCTCATCCTCTGCGGGAAAAATCTCCGCCACCTCGAACCGCTGCGCCAAAACCCCCGCCAGACGACGGCCCCGCGCCAGGGACATCCCGTCATCACACGGCAGCGCCACCGACCCCTGGTGCAACAAACCACGCTTCCCGCGCCGCTGACCCGCACCAGCCAATTTCTTCCCGCCCGGGCCCATCACATCATGCCCCACCGGATTCTGAAAACACGCCGCCAATCCCGTCTCCTCATCGCCGGAACTCAAGCGTGCCGCCACCCCCTCCGCGACCAACGCCTCAGCCAACGCCCCGTGCACCTGCCGGTAACTCTCCACACCACGCGCCTGATCCATGCCAAACCCAGCCGGAACCACCAGCGTGTAGGTCCAGTCCGCCCGATGGTCCACCGTGCCTCCTCCCGTCCAGCGCCTCACCCAGTCCACCCCCGGAAATGCCCTGCCCGCATCCGCCAACTTGCCAAAATACCCCACCGTCCCCCACGCACCCTGCCAGCCATAGACCCGCAGAACCGGCTGCTCCGCCGTCTCCAGCAACCACTCGTCGACCGCCATCGCCTCCGGCCCCGGCCGCTCCATCGGATCCATCCACAACAACAATTCAGCAACAATCGCCACCCCCGTTTCTACCCCGCCACCCACCAATCCCGCAATCCCCAATCCCCAATCCCCAATCCCCCAATCCCCCAATCCCCCAATCCCCCAATCCCCCAATCCCCCAATCCCCCAATCCCGCAATCCGCAATCCGCAATCCGCAATCCGCAATCCGCAATCCGCAATCCGCAATCCGCAATCCGCAATCCGCAATCCCCAATCCCCAATCCCCAATCCCCAATCCCCAATCCCCAATCCCCAATCCCCAATCCCCAATCCCCAATCCCCAATCCCCAATCCCCAA
>JAUTCT010000133.1 GCA_030673875.1 Verrucomicrobiota bacterium JB025
CGTTGGTGAAGGGATTGTCGCGCCATGGACTTCTCGACGCGGTCCTTGAGACAGGTGACGTGCTGGTTGAGTGACCCCTTGCCGGTGACCACCGAGTTCATCAGGGTCAGCAGAAAAGCATCGGGTGTGAACTTCTTCGATTTTCTCACGACCATCCCGGTTTGGGTTGCGATGCGGTCGAGATCTGGCAGAATCGGCTTTGAGCGGTCGGTAGGTGAGGTCTTCCAAGACATACCGAGCTTGCCGGCTTGCTCACCTTGTCAACCCTGATTTCGGGTTTTTCTTGGTTTAATTAACTGATAACCAATGCGTTGCGACTAACCTGACGCGAATGGGAAGGTCGTTTGTTCGAGGGTTTTATGTCGGTGGATAAATTTGGGCCGGTGAAAAACATACACGACAATGCGTCCTATTCGGTTGAGTATAGCCGTGTGTTTTCGGGGTTGAAGTTTTTCAAAGGTGCAAGTGGTCAATATGAGAGTGTTGTCCCTTTGGTAAACGAAGATGTGGTGCTTATGAATACGATGATGATCGTGATGGGTAGGGTCAGTGACGGGGATGTGTCATTCGATGACGGTTGGAGGATATATAAGGCGCTGTTTGGTAATGGTAAGGATGTTATAATGGGTTTTGTTGGGAGTATGGCAAATTTTCAGGTGCCCAGTGATGATGAAGGTGGTTTCGTTGTGTCTAGGAAATCGGTGTTTTTTGAGGATTATTCCAAGTGGATGTCGGTGAATAAGAGTGACGTCTTTAAGAAGTTTTCTTCTGAGATTGCTTCCGAAAGTGACAAGGTTCTGATAGGTATACGTAAAATACTTGCAAGCTGGTGACCGGTGTTCAGTGAACTGTTGCGCACTTGCGCACTTATTGGATCGGTGTAGAAAACTTCCGCATCTAACACGCCCAGACTTTGGCCAGGCGGTTCATGTGTACACGCGTGACTGGCGTCAGTCCTTGGGTTTGCATGTCGGTGGTTTGTTAGTCCTGGGACGGAATGGTCCGGTGAGCACTTGAGTTCACCTGAGCTGCCGTTTGGCTCAGGCGGCAAGTGGCCCGACTCGGGTTTGGTCCGGGAAAATCCGCTGCGCGGCATTGGTGCCCATGATGATGCGGCTGGCATGGCATGGCTTGGTTCCTCTGCAGCTCGGCGCAATTCCTCCGGAGTGACGATGCGGGATCCGGGGGGTAGGTTCATCAATCGTGGAAAAGGCGTACCACGCGACTCCCCACACACCGGATATCCGTGACAAGGCGTTCACCCACAACTGGAAAGCCTACCCAAAGTTAGTCCGCGGGGTCGATCCTGCCCCGCGATTCGGATTTGATGATGCCGTTTGTGCTGTCGTCATTCATCGGTGTGATAGACAGCGTAGCTATCACACTTGGACTCACGCACGCCAGAGGAACTACCCTGAGCGCAGGAAAACAACCCAATCCAATCCGATCTGAGGATCGCAATGCTTGTTAGTCGGGACTGACGCCTTTTTGTTTTGTCGCAGCCGGGCAAGGCGCGGGGCCGGTTGGACCTTCCGCTCACCGGGCGATGTGTCCCAGCCGCAGGTCGTGCGCGGCTAACAGGCTGGCAAACCCGCGGCTTGTCAGGAACTCGAGTTCGCGCCAGCGGATCGCCGCGATGGGGTCCGCGGGGTCGTTGCAACGCCGCCCCGGATGGCACATGATCAACGACCCGTCACTTGCCGATGCCAGCCAGGCTGCGAACAAATCCTCCATCCGGACGCCGGACTTGAATGCATGGATCCCGCCGAAATCAGGGTTCGTCCGCAATCCTTCCGCCCGAGGGTCGAACCCCAGCGAAAGCAACCCCAGCGTGCGGGTTTTCACCCCACGCGCTTGACCGGGCAGCAACGGAAACAAGCTGCGCACCGCGGGCGAACCCTCGGCAGCCACGCCGCGGATCAGCTGGAACACCGCCTGCCGAATCAACGGAAACACATGCACGTGCTGGTGGCCGTCGATGAAATCCGGCAACCGCCCGAACTCCCGGACAAACGCATCCCACTGCCTCCGGAAATCCTCCACCCACCGCGCGACATCCAGCTGACGTGTCAGGCTCGCGCCGATCCAGGTGGCAAGCGGCCGCCGCCCCGGGCGGAATGGATGCGTGAGGTTCAAGTGCAAGCCCACGCTGACGCCGCCGCCGGCCACGGCCGCCGCCAACCGCCGTGCCTCATCCGGCCACTGTGGTGCGTCCGCAAAACAACTCACCGCCGAAATCCGCCCGGTGCGCACCAGCGACCGGATGCCGGAGGAAACCGCCGGCGACTGCGCATAGTCATCCGCACACAGAACGATCGTTTTCACTGCAACTCACAGCGCCTCGGAACCCGTGGCGGCGGGATTTTCCCAATCCGCCAGCACCTCCGTGTGCGGCTCGATTTCCTCCGCGACGATGTAGTTCGGCCGCCCTTTCACCTCTTCGAAAATCCTCGCGACATACTCGCCGAGCACGCCGACGGACAGGATCTGCACCCCGCCGAGAAACAGAATGCTCACCGTGAGAGTCGCCCATCCGGGGAGGTCGACACCGAAGACGAGCGTGCGGCCGACAATGAACAGCGCGTAGAGAATCGCGACCGTGGAGATCAGCGCGCCCACGCCGGTCCAGATCCGCAGCGGAAGGTCGGAAAACGCCGTGATCCCGGTCACCGCCAAGCGGAACAAACGACGGAAATTGAAGGTGGAAACCCCGGCATGGCGGTTGTCGTGCTCGAAGGGCACCGCGTGGGATTTGAACCCGACCCAACTGTAGAGCCCCTTCATGAAACGCCCCCGCTCGGGCAGGTTCTGCAACGCGTCCACCACCTTGCGGTCGAGCAGCCGGAAGTCCCCCGCACCCCGCGGAATCGGCACCGAGGCCACTGCGCTGAGCAGCCGGTAAAACAACCGGCTCAGGTGCCGCAGCAACCACCCTTGGTCGGCCCGTTCGTGGCGCACCCCGTAAACCATTTCAAATCCTTCCTCCCAGAGTTCGAGGTAGCGTTCCAGCAGATCGAGCGGGTGCTGGAGGTCGGCGTCCATCAGAATCACGGCCTCGCCATGCGCGCGGGCCAGCCCCGCCGTGATAGCGTTTTCCTTGCCGAAGTTTCGCGACAGCCGGACCAGCGTCACCGGATGGGAATCCTGCAGCCCGCGCACCGACTCCACCGTGCCGTCGGTGCTGCCATCATCCACCACGATGATTTCAAAACTGCGGCCAGTGGATTTCAGCCGGTCCGCCAGACGCGGGATGAGCAGCAACAGGTTCCGCTCCTCGTTGTAGGCGGGCACCACGCAGCTGACCTGCGGGGACACATGTCGAGGGGCCATGGCAAAGCGGCGATCACGGGTCGAAATCGGTCGGGAGGCATTCATTTGCTAACGGTTTGGGGAAGTTCGGGGGCGGCGCGGACTTCGCCGAGCAGCACCGTGCGGTGGTGTCGTGACAGGGGGACGAACGAGCGCAGAAACCAGTCCGGCAGCTTGTTCAGGTGACCGGGGTAGATCGCCAGGAAATCCCGGCTGTCATTGCTGAGCAGTCGGCGGAGATCCTCATCGGTTTCCAGCGTCCGCACCGTGCCGCCGGAATAGAACTCGGCGGAGTAGACGCGGCGTTTCCAGTAATACAGCGAGGCCCCGGAATCACTCCCGAGCGCATCCTCCACCACCAGCTTTTCAGACCGTTTCGGCGTCCGCTCCGGGAAGCTGCCAAAGAGCACTAGCCCACCGGCAAACACCGTGAGACTCACTGCCGAGGCTCCCGCGAAGAACCGGCGGCCGGCACGACCTGGCACAACCGGCACGGCGGCAAACACACCGCGCAGTTCCGGCACTAACAACGCGCCGGCCGCCAGCCCGGTCATCGCGTAGGTCGGGATGATGTTGTGTGCCGGAGTGAAAAACACCACCGGGGCCAGCAGCCAGAGCAACAGGTAGAACGGCAGGTCATCGGCACTCCGGAACACCGCCCGGGCGGCGCGGCGCGGACGAAACAGCGCCGCCACAAACACCAGCGACCACGGCAACGAGGAAGCCAACCAGTATATCCAGATCATGCCCGTCGGCTCCGAGTGCGCGCGGCCGTAGAGGTCGCCCGTCCAACCGCTCACCAGAAAGCGCTGGATGTGCTCGCCATAGAGGAAGTAGTGGAGGAATCCGGGCGTCCGCATTTCCGCAAGGGCATACCACGGAGCGGCCAGCGCAAACGTCAGCAGACTGCCCGTGATCCACGGCAGCCGCCGCCACGCATCCCGCCATTGGTTCCGCACCAGCACCCAGGCACCGACCGGCATCGCCGTGAGGATCAACGCCACCGGACCCTTCGCCAGCAACCCGACCGCCAGGCCGGTGAAAAACAGAAACCCCCACAGCCGCCGCCCGGCCGCGCGCATCGCGTTCCAGAATGCCACCATCGCCAGGGTCGTGCCGGCAATCATCACCAGATCGGTCATCACTGCGGCGGCTGCCAGATAGAACATCGCGGTCGAGGAAAGGATCGCGATGCCCACCAGCGCCTGGTCCGCGCCGCGCCAGCGTTTCACCCACTGATGGACCAAGGCGAGGATGCCGATGGCCGTGCAGAGGATGAAAATGCGCGCGCCAAACTCATTGGCACCGAAGACCCGGATGCCGGCCGCCGAGACCCATGTCGAAAGCACCGGTTTCCCCCAGAACGGCACGCCATAGTCGAACTGAGGCGTCACCCAGTTGCCGGTTTCCACCATTTTCCGGGCGATCTCCGCGTAGCGCGCCTCGGTCGTGTCCGTGAGTGGCGCGTGAAAGATCAAGGCGACCCTCAACGCGAAAAGGATGGCGAGGAAGCACCAGAGCAGGCGCCGTTCGGTGGTCGTGATTCTCAAGGCAGGCATGGTTCGGCAGGTCGTGGCTCGCGCGGGATCGAGTCGTCCCGCGTAGACCGAAGACTATGGCCGCCGCCATGAGAGCACGGTGAGAGGTGAATGATAACTGCATGAGGATCGCATGAGAATCCGATGAGAACCCCGCGCATCTCCGCGGCTCCCACCCGTCCGCGCCGGGATTCTCATGAGAAAATCCGCTGCGCCCATGTCACGCCCGGAACTCCAGCGTGAAGGTCACCGACTCGTCGGCGGACACCGTCGCCTGCAGCGAAAACCCGAGCACCTCGACAATTTCCCGGCACAGCGTGAGCCCGATCCCCGCCGTCGCGCCGGTGCCACCACCGCCACTTCCGCCGGGCTGCAACTGCACGAATGGATCGAACGCGCGGTTGATGTCCGCCTGGCTGATGCCCGCGCACGAGTTCCGCACCCGCAGCCGCTCCGGGTCGCAAGTCACCTCGATGAATCCACCATCCGGCGAGTGCCGCACGGCGTTGTCCAGCAGGTTGTTGATCAGCACGCGCAGCAGCGGCAGGTCCGTCGTGACGCCCGGTCCGTCCGCCGCGGCCGGCAGCCTCAGCTCCAGCCGTTTGCGTTTCGCCGCCGCCTCAAGCGATTGCCACGCCTCGCCGATGATCTCCGGCAGCTGGCAGGATTCCGGCGCCAACTGCGACTCGCCGCTCTGGATGCGCGCCAGATGGAGAATCCGCGAAACCGAATCACTCAGCGGCATCAACACTGCCAGCGCCCGATGAATGCGCTCGATGAAATCCGCCGGATCACGCGGGGCGGACACCGCGTTTTCCAAAATCGCCTGCATTCCAGCAAGCGGTGTGCGCAACTCGTGAGACGCGTGCAGCGCGAAATCCCGGTCCCGTTTCCGCGCGTCGCTGATCCTCGCCAACAGCGCGTTGAACGCCTCGGTTTGCGGACGCAGCTCGGCAGGCAGACTCGCCGGCACCTCGATCTGCTCGTCGATCGTCCCCGCCCCGCGACCCGCCAGATCCACCGAGAGCTCCTGCAGCGGACGCAGCGACCGCTTGATCACCAGATGCACGACGACGCCCACCATCAGCAGGATCGCCAGACTCTCGATCACCAGCGCACGCCGGATCCGGAACAAGGTCCGCATCAGCGGCTTCATGTCATGGCTCACCAGCAGCACCTGGGGATCGGACGCCGGATCGTGCGTGAACCGATGCTCCGCCGCCCACCTCCGTTCGTCGTCATCGATCCGCGGCAGCACCTCCACCGCCACCGCCCGCGCCGGATGGCCGTTGGGCAGCTCGATATCGAGCAACACCGGCTCCCTCGTCACCGCAGGCGGCCGCGGCAGGTCCTGCCCGTCCAGAGTGGCCGACCGGTGGGTCTCGCCGGATTTCGCGCTCCAGCCTTGGAAGAACAACAGCTTCCCCATCAAGGGCACCCCTTGCCTCTCATCCAGCCAGTCATACACCAGCTGGCCCTCCTCATACTCGATCTCCGCGGCCACAAACTCCATCGAGTCCAACACCGTCGCGTCCAGCTCCTTGCGCAAATACCGCTGGATCGACCAATACAGCGAAACCGAACCCAGCGTGAACAACACCACGATCGCCAGCCCGCAGCCGACGATGAGATGGCGTTTGATCGACGGCACCTTCATTCCGGTTCCGCCTCCGGTTCAGTGAACGAATCCGCCGACAGCCGGTAGCCGAAGCCGCGAATCGTCTGCAGCAGCGACTTGCAGCCATGCGCCGCCAGCTTCTTCCGCAAGTAGCCCACATACACGTCCACGTTGTTGCTGCTCCCCCCGCTCGAGTCCTCATAGACATGGTCCCAAATGTCCGTCCGGGAAACCGTCTCGCCGGCCCGCATCGCCAGATACTCCAGCAGCGTGTATTCCCGCGGCGTCAGCGCCAGCGCCTCGTCGCCGCAGCGCACCGACTTTCCCGGGCGGTCGATCTCGATCGGCCCGACCGTGATCCGCGGCGAGTGGCTGCCGTATCCCCGCCGCGTCAGTGCCCGCACCCGCGCCGCGAGCTCGGAAAGCGCGAACGGCTTCACCAGATAATCATCCGCGCCCGCATCCAGCCCTTCCACCCGGTGCTCCACCGTATCCCTCGCGCTGACGATGATCACCGGCACCTTGCGCTCCTGCCTTTCGCGCAGCCGGCGCACGATCTGCAGGCCGTCCATCTTCGGCAGCATGATGTCCAGCACGATCACGTCATACTCGTGATTCTCCGCATACCACAGCCCCTCGTCCCCGGTTTCCGAGGAATCCACCACGTAGTGCTGCCCCCGCAGGTATTCCTGAATGCTCTCGCGGAGCGGTCCGTAGTCTTCGATCAACAGGCAGCGCATGGTGCAATGGTGTACCGGAAACCCCTCCGGTTTTCCCGAAGCGTAGATAACCTTTGATGAGAATCCAATGAGAAGCCGGCCGGTGGCTGATGCGCGGCCTCTTCCTCCACCACAGCCGCCGCCGCGCGACTCCCATCCTTGCTTCACCAGCGGTCCGCCGCTAGGATCCGCTGTTTCTCCTGCTACACTCACCACCGATCCACATGACTTCACCGGATACCGCTGACCGCCTGGCTCGCGCAAGGGAATCGCTCGAAGGACTTTCCGTCGGCGATGCGATTGGCGAATCACTGAGCTATCAATACAGCCGCTGCCGGGAAATCTGCGACTTCTCCGCGTTTCGCCCGGGCACCGTGCGCTTCACCGATGACACCGAGATGGCCCTGGCCATGGTCGAGACACTCGAACGCTTGGGCGGCATCGACGGGGAGGTGCTGGCATGGGCATTTTCCAACCGGTTCCGCAGGGACCCCGACCGGGGCTACGGCCGGATGGCCCGGCACATCCTGCAGGAAATCGGCAACGGCACACCCTGGCGGGATGCATCGAGTCAGGCGTTTGGCGGCGGCTCGTTTGGCAATGGCGCCGCGATGCGCGTGGCTCCGCTCGGGGCCTACTTTGCCGATCAATTGAGCCAGGTGCCGGCAATGGCGGCCAAATCCGCCCGCGTCACCCACTTTCACCCGGAGGGCATTGCCGGGGCCGTTGCCGTCGCGGTGGCGGCTGCCGTGGCGGGCAGCCAAAAGGGCCAGCCGTTAGATGATGCCGCCCGGGCGGTTTGGGATGCGGTCCTGGATTTCACCCCGGAAAGCAAGGTCCGGCTGCGCCTCAGCCAGGCCCGTCGGTTTACGGATGTGGATGCCAGCGAAGTGGCCCGGGAAGTCGGCAATGGTGCGGAAATCTCCGCCCAGGACACGGTGCCATTCTGTATTTGGAGCGCCTGCAACAACCTCGGATGCTACCGGGAAGCCGTGCTCGGCACGCTCGAAGTGGGCGGGGATTGCGACACGAACTGTGCAATCGTCGGAGGGATCGTCTCGGCATTTTCCGGTGCCAGCGGAATCCCCGCGGATTGGCTCGCCGCGCGCGAACCGCTGCCGCTGACCGTCTGACAACCCGCGGCACGGATTCACCCCCGGCGTCACTCGTTGCCCACCTTTTTCCTCGCCCGGGTCCCGGCCGCCGCCATCATCGCAACTCATGAACCATCAGACGCGCTCCACACTCCGCCTGCTTGCCTGCGTCTGGATTGTGGCATCCACCACGAGTTGCACCTGCTACCGGAGTTTCGTCGAGGCGGACTTCCACCAGCATGCCGCGGACTCGCGGAAACACCAGGATTTCACCGCCCATTGGAATGACGGGGACGGATTCCACAGCTCGATCAATCCGCTGTTGATGGTCGATACACGGAGCGCCTCGGGCGAATTGCAGATCATCTCCCACCAGCCGGCCTTGGTTCATTCCCACCTGGTCTTCGAGCAGATCACCGTGACCAATCGATTCGGCCGTCAGGTCGCGGGTGATTTGCCGCCGATGCCGTGGCGCATCCGGTTCCAGGAAACCAAATCCTCCCGCTACGTCGCGAAGGATCAGTGGATCGACGGCCGGAAAAACGTGGCCAAGGCGAAAATCAGGCCGGTGGTCGCCATCTCGAAATCCCCCTACACCATCCACATCCGGGGCTACTGCCTGCGACACAACGGCACCAGGGATCCATTCGATGCCACCATCCGCATGGACCTGAGCCGCCAGCGGTCACTCGAACCGATCGCCGACTGCTGGCCGTGAACCGGAGCGTCCGGATGAAGTTCCCCGGCACCCCCTAACACGTCAGCTCGGTGATCCGGCGCACCAGCGTGTGGGCAAGGTCGTGTTTCGATCCCAGCGGCAGCGGCTCGGTGTGGTCGGCGAACACCAGAAGCACCTCGTTGTGGTCGGAGTCGAACCCGATGCCCGGCTTGGACACATCATTGGCGATCACCAGATCACAGCCCTTGCGCTCCAGCTTGTCCTTCGCGTTTTCCACCAGGTTCTGCGTTTCCGCGGCAAACCCGACGAGCGTCCCCTCAAAGCCCATCGCGCCGCGCGCCGACCCCAGGATGTCCGGCGTCCTCACCAGTTCGAGGGTCATCGTTTCCCCGGTCTTCTTGATCTTTTCCGGCGCCAGTTCCTTTGGCGCGTAGTCCGCCACCGCCGCCGCAAACACCGCCACCTCCATCCGCCCGATGTGATGGGAAACCGCACGATGCATGTCCTCCGCCGTCTCAACCGGCATGTAGTCGACGCCATCCGGAACATCCAGCGCGGTCGGCCCCGATATCAGCAGCACCGAATGGCCCGCGTGCGCGAACGCCGCCGCCAACTCGTAGCCCATTTTCCCCGATGATCGGTTCGTCAGAAAGCGAACCGGATCGATCGGCTCCCGAGTCGGCCCGGCGGTGACGAGAATTTTCATAACCCGCACTCTCGGTCCGATGCTGCCGCGGAGCAAGAAGAAGCGGTCACACTAGGCGTCTTTCTCCAACAGCTTCACCAGCGCGGCGAAGTCCTCCTCACCCAGTCCACCGGCTTCGGCATCGGCCAGGCAGCCGGTAACCGTCGCCAACAGCGGAAATCCGGCGCTCTCCGCCATCCCGCTCGCCAGCCGCATGTCCTTGTGCATGTGCTTCACCGAAAACATCGGGCTGAAATCCCGCGCCCGCAGCACCGGCTCCTTCAGGTCCGTCAGGCCGGAATGGCTGACGTTGCACGACAGGCCGCCGAAAAACGTGTCTTCATCGATCCCCGCACGCATGCAGATCGCATACGCCTCGGAAAGCGCCTGCATCTGCGCCGAGATGTTCAGGTTCATCGCCAGCTTCATCGCGCAGGCCTGGCGGTTGTCGCCGATCCGCGTGCGGCGGCAGGAAACGATGGCAAGCAAGGGTTCCACGGCGGCGCACAAGTCCTCGTCGCCCCCCTGATAGTAAACCGTCTTGCGGTCCTCCGCCGCCGGCTTGCTGCCGGTGAACGGACACTCCAGGTAGCGCGCACCCGTCGCCGTGACCTGCGTGCGGAAACTCTCGCTGCTCTGCGGGTCGATGGTGCTCGATTGGATCACCACCTTGGTCGCATCCAGCTCCGGCAGAATGGCGTCCAGCACCCCCTGCACCGCCGGCGGATCCGCCACCACGATCTGGATCGCATCCGCCGCCCGCGCGACCTCCGCCGCCGAGTTCATCCATCCCGCGGCATCCGGCTTCGGCGTCCGGTTCCAACAACCGGCCAGTTTCCCGGCGTCATGATAATGCCGCGCCCAGATGGCGCCAATGATGCCAAGACCCAGCACGCCGACGGATTGGGGAATCGAATCGCTCATGCCGGTATGCAAGCCCGGCCCGCCCCGCTTTGCGATCAAAAACCACCTGCCCGGGCGATCATCTAACGCACCTTGATCCGGATCACCACCGCCGCCGCCACACAGCCGCACAAATTGGCCACCAGGTCCCAGCCGGTGTTCACGTATCCGCCGACGTTGGTGCTGGAAAGCGTGATGGTGGCGATGAATTCCACGACCTCATTGAGGGCACCGAAGCCCATCCCTCCCGCCGCGCACAAGGTCAGCGCGCCGAGTGTCGGCTGCAGCCCGCCGCCGCAGATCCGCCGCAGCCCGTGCCAGCACAGCCAGGTCGTGGCGGCGAAGCCGAAAAAGTGCACCGCCTGGTCGTATTTGAGCCGGTGCGGAATGAGCCAGAGATTGTACAACACCTGTTGATCGCCCTCGATCGGCCAGCCGTCCGGCACCGGCACCAGCCCGCCGGCCATGTGGGCGAAGCCCCAGAGCGTGAACGCCCAGAGCAAGCCCGGCCCCAGCGTGATCCGCCGGTGCAGATGGGCGAACACGCCGATCAGGATCAGCATGAAGACAATGTAGAACACAAACTCCGCGTTTCCCGTGACGGCGGCGTAGAAGGTCGCCGCCAACAGATAGGACACCGTAAAGAGCACGAAATACCTGGGAAGCGGCGGCATGGGACACCCTGTCAAGTTGCCGCGATTTCGTCAAGATGACGAACGCCTCCAACCACGGACCCGACGCGCCACGGTCATCAGCCGGCCGCCATGCCGCGCAACTCGTCGATGCACCGGGAAACGAGCTCCGCATCGATCTCGTGCACGTCCACCCCCACGCCGACATCCGTCAGCATCAACACCGTTAGCTCGCCGCCGAGGTGCTCGCGAAACTCGGTGAGCCCGGCGAGAACCCGCAGCCGGCCGTCCGCCGTGCGTTCGTCGAGCGCCGGATGCCAGATGGCAAGCCCCATCCCGGCCAGCACCTGAATGACACGCCCCGCGGTTTCCTCCCGGGCCAGCCCGGAGCGCACCGAATACAGCGTGTCCAGCGCCAGACCGATGGCCACCGCCTCGCCGTGGCCGACGGCATATCCGGTCATCGCCTCCAGCTTGTGCGCGGCCCAGTGGCCGAAATCAAGCGGCCGGCTCGAACCGGTCTCAAACGGGTCGCCGCCTTGCGCGATGTGTTGCGCGTGCAGCAGCCCGGATTTCTCCACGCACGCTTCCAGCGTCTCCGGCTCGAGCCGCGAAAGCCGTGGCAGGTTTCCCTCGATCCACTCGAAAAAACCCGCGTCCTTCACCAGCGCCACCTTCACCGCCTCGATCAATCCGGCGCGCTTGGTCGCCGCGTCCAGAGTCTCCAGAAACCGGAAATCGTTGATCACCGCGAACGGCACCGCAAAAGCCCCCACCCAGTTCTTCTTGCCGAAAACATTCACCGCACACTTCACCCCCACACCGCTGTCGTCCTGCGACAAGGTGGTCGTCGGAAACCGCAACATCCGCACCCCGCGGTGCGCCGTCGCCGCCGCATAGCCAACCGCATCCAGAAACGCCCCGCCGCCGATCACCAGCAGATACGAATGGCGGTCGATCCCGGCCTCCTCGATCCATTTCCACACCCTGCGCACGTGGGTATCGTCCGCCTTCACCGGCTCGCCGCCCGCCATCACCCGCACCCCGCACAGCTCGACGTCCAGCGGGGCGAAATACGCCGCCACCTCGTCCGCCAGCATCGGCCAGGCCGCCGCGACCGCCTCCTCGACCACCACCAGCGCCCGCCGCCCGCCTCCCTCCGCGAGAAGCTCCCGGACTTCCGGGTTCTCCCGCCCGAAGGCCCCGCGCGTAAACACAATACGGTGCTTGAAGGTCACTGGAATCTGGAAATCGTGTCGGGGCATCGGCGCGACGCGGGGGTAACCCACACAACGTCCGGACGCCACAGTTTCTTACCTCCATTTCACCAACCATCCGCCATGCCCGCCGAAGAAACCCTCCATCAAACCCGCTGGATCAGCCTCCACCGCATCGGCCACTGGGACTTCGTCCGCCGGCCAGACTCCGACTCCGCCGTCGGCATCCTCGCCATCACCCCGGCTGACGAAATCATTCTCGTCGAGCAGTTCCGCATCCCCATCCAGCGCCGAACCATCGAAATCCCCGCCGGCATCGTCGGCGACGAAGAAGAACACCGCGGCGAACCCCTCGAGGAAACCGCACGCCGCGAACTGCTGGAGGAAACCGGCTACCGGGCGGAAACCGTCACCCGGCTCATCGCCAGCCCCACCTCGTCCGGCCTCACCGCCGAGTTCATCCACCTCTTCCATGCCAGCGGCCTGGTCCGCGAGCACGCCGGCGGAGGCGTCGACGCAGAGGACATCACCGTGCACCACGTGCCGATGGCCACACTCGACGCCTGGCTGCTCGAACAACAACAACAAGGCATCGCCGTGGACTTCAAAATCCACGCCGCCCTCCGCCTCGCCGGCCTCTGATCCCGGCGCACGCCGCACGCCGCACGGCCGGAAATCCCCGGCACCAGCCCCGGTTGTCACGCGATTCCGTAGTATCAACCGAAACGAAGTTCGCCTATCGTCCTCCACTGCGACCCAGCATTGGAGACCACCGTCATGCGAACGACCAACAAACCCGAGGAAGAATTCCAGGCCACGGGGCTTGATACCAAATTCGCACCCGCCGAGCGGGCACCCGGGGAGGTCGTCGAGAGGCAACATCGCCTGTTGGCCTCGCTGCCCTACGTGAAGGACTTGATGGATGCCATTCCCACCGCGGCCATGGTCCTCAACAAGGAGCGGCAGATCGTCTTCACCAACGATGAAGTCCGCCACTTCATCCCCGCCGGCTCCGAACCCCTGACCGGCAAACGCCACGGTGAGGCCATGCACTGCACCCATGCGATCATCGGCAAACGCCCCGGCGAAGCCACCGGCTGCATCCGCGCCCACACCTGTGCCAGCGGCTGCGGAACAACGGTCTTCTGCCGCAACTGCGGAGCCGTGAAGGCAGTGCTCAACAGCCAGAACAGCAAGCGCCCCGACGAACAGGAATGCCGCATGACCTGCGGTGAAAACGCGGAACCCCTCGACCTCCGCGTCTGGGCCAGACCGATCGAGATCGAAGGCGAGCCCTTCACCGTGTTTTCCATCAAGGACATCAGTGACGAAAAGCGCAAGGAGGCCCTCGAACGCATCTTCTTCCACGACATCCTCAACACCGCCAGCGGCGTGAAAGGCCTGGCCGACCTGATCGCCAATGCCGTCCTGTCCAGCAACGAAACCACCGAAATCGCCGGCATGTTGGCGGATTCCTCCTCCCACCTCGTCGATGAAATCCGCTCCCAGCGACTGCTATCCGCCGCGGAACAGGGACACCTGGAAGTCGCCTCGGAACCCCTCCAGACCATCGCCGTCCTGCACAAACTCACCCGCCATTTCCACTCGTTCTGCACGGAAAAATGGCAGCACCTCGTCATTGCGGAATCCGCCGTCGACTGCAGCTTCGTCTCCGACCCGGTCTTGATCCAACGCGTCCTGATCAACCTCACGATCAACGCGCTCGAAGCCGTCGGCTCCGGCGAAACCGTAACCCTGAATGCCGAATCCACCGACGACTCGGTCACCTTCACGGTCCACAACCACGCCGTGATCGCCCCGGAAGTCCGGCAGCAGTTGTTCACCCGGTCGTTTTCCACCAAGGGCACCGGCAGGGGCCTCGGGACCTACAGCATCAAACTCCTCACGGAACGCTATCTCAACGGCCGGGTGTCCTTCGTTTCACACAAAACCAAGGGCACCACCTTCAAGGTCACCTACCCGAGGGTCCCCGCGATCCGCCACTGAAACGAATCCGCCAGCCGGCGCGCCGGTTTCCCGGCACCCCCAACGGTCACGCCGCGGAATACCCGCGCGCCAGATCCGCCACCCGCTGGCTTTGCTTGCGGCGCGTCTGCTCGAGAACCAGCTTCGGAATCTTGAACTGCGGCTCGGACTCCGTCGAATGCAGGCAGTGCTGGATGAGCAGGTCGTAGAAAAACTTGAAGGCATCGCGCGGCTGGCGCATCTGGTCGAGCGCCTCGATGATCAGCTTCGGCTCCACGTCGTCCTCGAAAAGATCACACAACACCGGGGCATCACCCTCGCCGGTGTAAACCGACTTGAGACGCGCCGTGCAGATGTCGAACAGCGTCGTGCCGGACCACTCGAGCTTGTCAATCAGGTTCGACTTGTCCAGACGCGCTCGACTGAAGAACTCGGCCTCCTCACGCCTCAACTCGTAGCCGAGCTCGATCGGCAGCAGCATCTTCACCCCGAACCGGTCCTGTTGCAGGAACTTGTGGTGGAAAATCGGCCAGATCAACCCCTTCATCTTCTTCGCGTCGCCATTGATGCGGGTCGGCTCGTCAACCCGGTCGATCAGCACCGTCACGCTGGCGTAGTCGAGACTCTCCAGCACCCGGATCAAGCGACCCTGCAGCTCGTAGCGGCTATCCTCGTCACCCGGCGCGGGAATCGGCAGGCTGGACAGATCGGACTGCCGCAGCGACCCGAGCACCTGCCGCAACATCGCCGGCGGATGGTCCACACAACGGACTTCCTTGCGGATGTTCCGGCTGCGCCGGCCATTGGCAAATATCTGCGAGAATCCTTTGAAAAACCCGACCATCGCCACCAGCGCGCCCAACACCGCGACCGCCCAAACCCACAACTCGCGCAACTCCATCCCGAAAATCGCCCAGAACGCCGCCGCGGACAACAGCAGGCCGATCAGCGCGGTCCACAGCGAAAACACCGGACGAAAGAGCTTCTTCACCCGCAGCACCCTGCCGAGCTTGTGCCAGCGGTCCGTCGGAGTGCTCAGGCTCGGCTGGTCGTAGAGAAACACCAGCGACGCCAGATCAAGCCGCTGCTGGCGCGGCATCGAACGCACCTTCTTGATGATCTCGATGTTCTTCTCATCACCCTTCGGGCTGGTGAGAATGTCGACCAGATCCGTGACCACCAGCGACATGATCTTGTCCATGTGATCCTCGGTGCGCACCTTCGCGAACGATTTCGGCGAGCTGCCACCCGCCACCCGGTCGACGAAATGGTTGAACTCGTCGTAATGCACGATCCACGACTGCTTGTCGGGATGGGAATTGTTATACTCCTTCAGGCGGTCCTCCATCAGCAGCCGGATCGCGGTCTTGCCACTGCCTTTCTCGCCAAACACCACCGCCGTGCTCGGCTTGCCCGGGTTGCCGAACAGTTTCTCGAAATCCGGATGCGCCACCCCGAGCGCCATGATGCGCTGGTAAACGAGATCATCACGCGCCTCCTCGGCGACAAACGGGTTTTCAGACAGGTTCCAGTGCGAGAAAAAGGTATCGATGTTCATAGGCTTTCCGGGCGTTCGATCTAGCAACGGCAAAATACGTCCTTTGGCCCCGTGATAAAGCACAACCTTGAAAAATCGCGACTTCGGCATTTCGCAAAAACCGACAAGTCCCGCCCGCCATCTCCTGATAACCTCCCCCCATGACCATCGGTTCAGACGCCAGCCTCCCCATCTACCAACAACGCGTCCGCAAGGCCCTGACATTCCTCGAACAGAACCTGTCACCTGTCCCGTCGCTCGCGCAAATCGCCGCCGCCGCCGGCTTCTCCCCGTGGCATTTCCACCGCATCTTCAGCGCCTTCACCGGCGAATCCGTCGGCGCGTGCGTCAAACGCCTCCGCCTCGAAAAGGCCGCATCCCGGCTCATCAACACGACCGACCGCGTGCTCGATGTCGCACTCGACACCGGCTTCGAAAGCGAGTCCTCGTTCGCCAAGGCATTCAAGGCCCATTTCTCCCAGCCTCCCGGCTCCTTCCGCAAATCCGCCAAACACAAACCCACCTCCGACAACCCCACAACCATGACCACAGCCGAAATCCAACCCGTCGAAGGCAGCCGCTTCGAGCCCATTGAGGTCTACTTCGTCCGCAAGACCGGACCCTACGGAGAGTCCGCCGGCGCCGCCTTCGGCGCCCTCATGCCATTCGTCTACGGCAACCGCCTGATCACCCCGGCCAGCCGCTGCTTCGGCATCTCGTGGGACGACCCCTCCATCACCCAACCCGACAAGGTCCGCTACGACGCCGCAACCACCGTCGAAATCGAACACCCCCTCTCAGGTGAGGTCGAACGCAAATCCATCGAAGACGGCCGCTACGCCGTGTTCCTCCACAAGGGCCCCTACGAAAACCTCTTTAAAACCTACGATTCGATCTACTCGAAATGGCTGCCGGAAAGCGGCGAAACCCTTCGCGACCTCCCGCCCGTGGAAGAATACCTCAACCGCGACCCGCGCCGGACCAAACCGGAAAACCTCCGCACCCACATCCGCATCCCACTCAACTGAACGCAATCTCGCGCGACTCCTCGCGCCCGCGACCCTCGATCACCAACCGGTCCGCAAACAACCGGACCACCGCGTAGGCCGTCACGTCCGGCTCGTGCAGCATCGACCTGAACGTGATGTATGGCACCCCGCCGTGCATCACCTGCGCGCCGTTGTGATGGTGGCCGCACAAATACGCACGCACACAGGTGAATTCCTCGATCACTGCGAGAATTTCCCGGCTGTTCCACGCCTGGTGCCCCTCTTCGGGCAGCAACGGATGATGCCCGCAGATCACCACCGGCTCACCCGTCGCCTCGGCCGCCTGCAGCTGCCGGCGCAGCCAGTCCAGCTGCGTCTTCGATGTCCCGCCATTCCACGGCCGTGCCTGGTTGTCCCCGGACCTCGCCATCTGCACCATCAGCTCGGCCGCCGCCTTGCCCACCGGACTCGCCTTCGGATACCGGTAGGAGGAAATCTCATTGGTATCCAGCAACAACACCTGAACCTCATTCTGCTGAAACCTCCGATACCCCCTCTCAAGCCCGAAACGCTCCGGGATCTCCACCTTCTCATCCTCCTCCACCGAAAAATCATGGTTCCCCAGCACATGATGCACCGGATGACCCAGCGCACCGAATACCGGCAGCGCCTGCTCCAGAGACCCCATCCCCTGGTCGATCAAATCCCCGACCTGCAACGTGAACGCAAGCCCCTCGCCGGACAAATCCGCCACCGCCGCCTTGAGCTTCTCCAGAGACGCCCGGAAATGCCGCTCCTCCTTCGGCTCAATGTCCGCATACTGCACATCCGCAATCACTCCAAACGACAGCAGAGGCTGCTCTTTTCCGCTACTCATGCCCATCAGATAGCACACGCACATCGTTAGATCGAACGGAAACTCCGGTCGTGACACAGCCGCCCCGCCCGAACCATCTTGCGCCCGTGACCGCCGCTCTCCAACATCGATTCGGAGGCATCGCCCGGCTCTACGGAGATGCCGCACTCAACCGCTTCCTCACCGCACGCGTCGCCGTCATCGGCGTCGGCGGCGTCGGCTCATGGGCCATCGAATCCCTCGCTCGCTCCGGCATCGGCAACCTCACCCTCGTCGACCTCGACGAAATCTGCGTCACCAACATCAACCGCCAGCTCCACGCCATGGACGGCCAAATCGGACGCCAGAAAACCGATGCCATGGCCGACCGCGCCCGCGCCATCCACCCGGCCGCCAACATCACCGTCATCCCGAAATTCTTCACCCACGCCAGCGCCGAGGAAATCCTCAAGCTCGGCTTCGACGCCGTCCTCGACGCCATCGACACCACCCGCCACAAGGCACTCCTGCTCGCCGAATGCCGCCGCCGCGAAATCTTCACCGTCACCTGCGGCGGCGCCGGCGGCCGCCGCGACCCCACCCGCATCCGCATCGCCGACCTCGCCTACACCGGCAAGGACCCGCTCCTCCACCAACTGCGCAGGAAACTCCGCCAGGACCACGGCTTCGCCAAGGCACCCGGCCGCGGAAACCCGGAACCCATGGGCATCGAAGCCGTGTTCTCCGACGAACCCCAACTCTACTCACACTGCGATGGCACCGTCTCACGCTCCAGACCAGACTCCGGCCCGCACCGCCTCAACTGCACCACCGGACTCGGCACCGCCACCCACCTCACCGCCGCCTTCGGCATGACCGCCGCCGGCCGCGTGCTCGAATTCCTCGCAGCCCGCTAACTCCAGCCCGCTAACCCGCCAACGGGCACCTCGCACACCAACGAAAAAAGACGACCCGTAGGCCGCCTTTTGAAATTTTTTGATTCGCAGAACGAACTCAGAGACCCTTCTTCGAAAGCCGGGTGCCTTGAGTCTTGCCCTGGCGGGCCTTGAACTTCGGATTCGATTTGCAGATCACGTAGACCGTACCCTTGCGCTTGACCACCTGACAATCGGCGTGACGGCGCTTGGCGGAGGAGAGTGAGGAAAGAACTTTCATGGCTGGAAAAAGGTTGGTATGGTGCCGGCTGCGGCGGAATCAACCGGGGCGCGGAGACTATTCGCGCGACGAACCTTGTAAAGCCATTTCTCGCCAAATATTCAAAATTTCATGCCGAAACCCCCGTAATTCTGCCGATTACCATGAAATTTAACTTTTCCTGAATACCTGCTTCGCCTACATCTGAGCCCATGAGAACCCTCGCTCTTTTCTTGGCGCTCTTCGCCCTGAACTCCTGCAATACCCTCACCGGCATCGGGCGCGACATCAACCACAGCTACCACTGGACCAAAAACAAAATCGACGAGCACAACTCGGGGTACTCCGATAGCTCGTACGACACCGGCTACAGCTCCGGTGCCCCGATTTACTGACGCCCGGCCCGCCCCACGGCCACCCTCCCATGCCCATCGACCCGCCAGCTCTGCAGGACAAGAGTCACGATGATCCCAGGGAGAAACTCTGGCGCATCATCTTCCTGTCCGACACCAAGGCCGGCCACGTCTTCGACGTCGCCCTGCTCGTCCTGATCTCCGCCAGCGTCTTCGTGGTCATCATGGAGAGCGTCGAGGAATTCCGCCTCGGCCACGAACAATTGTTCCGCGTCCTCGAATGGGCCTTCACCATCCTCTTCACCATCGAATACCTGCTGCGCATCGTCGTCGTGCGCAACAAACGGAAATACATCATCAGCTTCTTCGGCATCGTCGACCTGCTCTCGATCCTGCCCACCTACGTCGCACTCTTCGTCACCGGCAGCCAATACTTCATGGTCATCCGCATCCTGCGCCTGCTGCGCATGTTCCGGGTGCTCAAAATGGCCCGCCACTTCGGCCAGGCCAACGTCCTGCTCAACGCCATGCGGCTGAGCAGCCCGAAAATCGCCGTCTTCCTGTTCTCCATCCTCGCCCTCGTCTCCATCGAAGGCACCCTCATGTACCTCATCGAGGACGCCGCCGGAAACCCGGGATTCAGCTCCATCCCCCAGGCCATCTACTGGGCCATCGTCACCATCACCACCGTCGGCTACGGTGATGCCGCCCCCATCACCATCGCCGGGAAAATGATCGCCTCGGTGATCATGCTCACCGGCTTCTCGATCATCGCCGTGCCCACCGGCATCGTCACCGCCGAACTCGGCCACCAAATGCAGCGCATCCGCATGGACCGCCGCAAATGCGACGAATGCGGATGGGAAGGCCACGACCCCGCCGCAAACTACTGCAAACACTGCGGCCAGAAACTCTCCCCACGCCAGCGCGGCACCGTCCCCGGACGCCACGACTGACTCCCCCGCCCAACCGGCTTCCATCGCCCGGCCCTTGCCAATTTTTCCCCTTTTTCCCCGCCCTTCTCCTTTTTGACAAACCCGCATCCCGTCACATAGGTTCCCCTTGATCATGAAACTCCTGTCTCCCGCCACGATCGCCGCCCTCATCCTCATCGGTGCCGGAGGATTCATCACCGGCCGCCTCACCTCCTCCTCCCCGGACTCCTCCGCGCAAACCGGGGACCCCACCACCGCGCCACAACGCAGCGCCAGCCGCAACCGCACCAACCCATCCAGCAGCGCGGACCACTCCATCCACAGCCAGCTCGGCGGACGAATCACCTTCTCCACCCCCGCGGAACGGGACAGCCTGCTCGAAAAAATCATCCGCGGCGAAAACCCGCTCGACCGCAACCGCGCACTCATCGCCTTCATCGACAAACTCGGCCCCGACGACTTCGAAGACGCCGTCGCCAGTTTCCGCAGCCTCGGCATCACCGAACAACGCTTCGGAGAATACGCCATGCTGCTCTCCGCATGGGCCGACTCGAACCCCCTCGCCGCCCTCGAATACGCTCGCACCAACACCCGCGGCCAATTCGCCACCAACACCATCCTCTCCACCTGGGCCAGCTCCGATCCGGACGCCGCCATCCGCTGGGCGGACTCCAGCTACGACGAATCCGACGGCGCCAACCCCTTCTACGCCGGAATCATCCGCGCCATCGCCGACTCCAACCCCGAACTCGCCGAATCCATGCTCACCAGCATGCCACGCAGCGGCGAACGCGGCGCCGCTCTCGACGCCATCCTCCCCAGCCTGATGGCTCGCGGATCCGCGGAAACCCGGACCTGGATCGACTCCCTCACCGACGACTCACTACGCAACGGCGCCATGCTCCGAACCGCCGAAACCCTCGCCCAAACCGACCCCGAAGGCACCGCCCAGTGGCTGCTCGAAAACCCCGGCGACGCCGCCGACCGCAGAACCGACGACGTCTACGACGAATGGGCCAAACAAGACCCCGCCGCCGCTCTCGCATCGCTCAGCCAACTCCAACCCGGCGAAACCCGCAGCGACGCACTCCGCGGAGTCATCTCCGCCGTCGCCGCCAACGACCCCCAGGAAGGCCTCGCCCTGCTCGACCAATACCCCGAGGACGTCAATGACCGCGTCGTCCGCAACTTCGTCTGGAGCTCGTTCGGCACCTCGCCCTCCATCGCCATGGACCAGGTCTCGCGCATCGAAAACGAAGGCTACCGCAACCGCTTCTACGAACGCGCCATCCCCCGCTGGTACGAGGAAGACCCGAACGCCGCAAGCACCTGGATCCAGTCGAACGAACTGCCCGAAAACATCATCAACTCGATCAACCGCCGCATCGAAAACAACTGACCGCCGCCCCACAGCCCCCCTCCCCCGCACCCGCGCGCACCCATCATGGGAAACAAGATCACCCGTTCGCTGCTCCTGGGCGCCTTGGTGCTGGCGGTCACGGCCATCATCTACAATGCCGTCTTCGCCGGGATGCCCTAACAAGACCCCGGTCGGGAGCAACTCATGTCATACGCCAGACACTCCCGGGTATCCGCGGTCATCATGTTCGCCTCCGCCGGCCTCGGATTGTCGGCCCTGTTCTCAGCAGCCTGCCGGAAATTCGCACGCCGCAAACCCTGACTCCATGCGGAACCACAAATCGGCTGCGGCGGTTCCGGATGTCGCGACCCACGCCGATGCGACCCAACCGTGAGCAGCCACCTACGATCACGTCATTCGCTGATTCCCAGCTCCAACACACCGGAGCCACCCCCCGGACCATCCCCACGGAAATGCAGAATCCTCTGCCTATCCTGACATTCCAAACACGGAAATCTCAGCGCCGCTGAGGCCCGCAACCCCCATCAATCCCGGGGGCGCTGCCGCGCATTTCCTTGATCCTGAGACGTATTCCAGCGTATCCTGTATGGTGAACTACACTTTAGTCGCCATGACCACGATCAAACTCCTCCCACTGGCATTCCTCATCCCGGCATTCGCCGCCGCCGATGTCTGGATCACGAACTTCGAGACCCCCACCGCTGGCGTCTGGAAAAACTCAACCACGGCCACCGACCTCACCATCCCGGTGGCATTCACCTTCTCCAACGCCACCATCGCCGAGGAAACCGTCACCACCGACGACTTCCCGTGGATCGACCTCTTCTACGACCTCTTCAACCCGAACTACGACGGCGACTACATCGCCCTGCTCGTCAAAGGCGGATCCACCGCCACCGTCACCATTTCCTTCGGCACCGATATCGTAAATCCGGTTCTTCATTTCACCGATACCGACGACCAGACCACGCTGGTCTTCAGCACCGCCACCCCCACCAAAGTCGGCGGCGCGCCCAACCTCCAAATCACCGGAAACTCGGTCAGAACCGACGGCACCTCCGCCAACCCCTTCGACCCCACCGATCTCGAAACCGTGGGCTCCCTCCAGTTCACCGGGACCTTCAGTGAACTCGCCTTCACCATCGTCAACACCGGCGCTGACCCGGACATCGACGACGACGTCACCGGCTTCTCCGTCTCCACCACCACCGAGCCCGTCAGCGTCAGCACACCCACCCCCACCCTCACCATCTGGGCCGACGGAACGAACTACCAACTCTCCTGGCCGGACACCAACACCTTCACCCACATCGAATGCTCGCCCGACCTCTCGCTCGGGTCGTGGATGATACTCCCCGGAGCGGACCCGACCACCACCACCATGTATTCCGGCACCATCTCGTCATCCGATGACGCCCTCTTCTTCCGGGGCGGTTACTAACTCCGGTCCGCACCCGTAGCGCGAATTTCGTTTCGGCGTTGTCACCCCACGGACATCCGTACACTCTCCCGCGCCACCCGCAGGCAACTCATCCCAACCAAGACCCCCAACCCTCCCCCGTATCTTCATGAAATTCAGCGACCTCTACGTCGGCCAAAAGGGCTCCGAAACCATCCACATCACCCAGGAAATGATCCAGGGATTCGCCGACGTCACCGGCGACAACAACCCCATCCACCTGGACCCCGAATACGCCGAACCCCGCTTCGGCAACACCATCGCCCACGGCGTGCTGCTCGTCGGATTCTTCTCCGCCTACCTCGCCACCAAACTGCCCGGCCCCGGATCCATCGCCCGCTCGTTCGACGTCCGCTTCAAATCCCCCGCCAAACCCGGCGACGACGTCCGCATCGAACTCGAAATCGTCAAACTCGTGCCCCGCATCCGCAAGGTCGTACTCGAAGGCAAAGCCTACGTCGGTGACCGCCTGCTCCTCCAGATCTCAACCGAAACCCTGCTCGAGGACTGACCAAACGCCTCAATCAAGCTCCTTGATCCGCAGATTCCGGTAGTGGAGCTCCGCCCACTCGGCCTGGATCGCGATCCGCCCCTTGTCGAGCGGGACACGCTTGCCATCCACCTCGCTCTCCATGTCCTGCAGCACCAGGACCACCTCGCCGTTCAGCTTGAAGGTGGCCTGCTTCGCGCCGTCCACGATGAGCTCGATCTCGTTCCACTCACCCTTCGGCTTCTCCACACCCAAAGGCGTCGGGCAGTGCCTCGTTTTGACCAGCGCCGCGCCCGCATCATAATGCTGCTTCGTCCTCGTCGTCATCCCGCCCAGGTGCTTGCCCAGCACGAATAAATCGCCGGTATGATAGCGCGGCTTCCCGAAATCATCCCCCGCAGTCTCGCCAATCTGCATCTCCAGCGAAAACGGCCACACCTTCGCCAAATCACCGTGAACGTGGAACAGCAGACCCGCATCCCGGTCGTGATCCGCCCGCGGTGCGAACCGCTTCTCACCCCACTTGTATTCCATCCGGAACACATACCTGCTGAAGTCCTTGTCCGAAACCAGACAATCCGACGACTGCTCCGAGCCCGCCTCCTCGCCCTTGTAAACGTGGATAGACTTCTCCGCTTCATCGACCTTGAAAGGCCCCCAATCCCCACTCTCCCCGCCCTTGCTGTGAGCCGAGGTCCAGCCCTCCAGCGTCCTGCCGTCAAACAAGGGAACGAATCCCTCCTCATCCGCCGGCGCGGCGAACACAACTCCCGCAAGCGCGGCAAAACAAATGGTGGTAACTCGTTTCATGGGTTTCATCTCTGCTCAAGCTACCGTGGCTTGAAGAAGTATGTTTCAGAAGTATCGCACGGAACCAAAACCGCCGGCACCCTCAGCGGCTCGCCTGCTTCACGCTCCCTTCCGGCTCCCCGCTGAACATCAGCGCATCCCACATCATGCTCGCCCCGGACCGCCGGACCCTGCGGTCCCGCCGGTTCTCCCGCACCTTCATCGCCGCCTTGCCCGTGTAGGGCGCTTCCAGCCCCCTGCGGTTCACATAGTGGTTGTAAACCTTCTCATACATCTCCCGCAGCCGGCCGCGCGAATTGTCCGATATCCTCTTGTAGTGGTAACGGCCCTCCACACTCCTGAACGGCTCGTATGGCACCTCGAATCCCAGATTGTACTTCGCCGTGTATTCGAACCCCTTGAGCAACCGGTTGTCCGCCTCCCCATACAGGTCAATCCCCTGCACCCACGCCGTTTCCGCGCTGTTCGCCAGATACTCCAGCCCCATCTGCGTGTGCGCCTGGTCCCGGCCGGATTCCTGACACTCTCCGGTTTCACTGAAATAATGCCGCACGTTGCCGTTGCCCTCCCCACTGCGGAAATAGTTCACCGCCCGGTCAAACATCGCCTGATCGTCCAGAAAGATCCCCATCGCCATCATCACCTGGATCATCGAAGCATCCCAGTTTCCGTTCGCCGTCGGATAGAAATCCTTGATCACCGGATACCAGACCGTCCTCAGCATCTTCCCGAAACGCTCCTGCTTCTCCTCCGGCCACCCGTCCCACGTGTGCTTGACCAACTCCGCCGCCACCACAAACGACTGCCCGTTCATCCCGATCAACAACCGCGCGTCATGGTTCGTGATCGTTTCCAGCGTCCCCGACCACGCATCCAGAATCTCCGCCGCTTTCTTCACGTGCACCTCGTTCCCCGTCATCACCCACGCCAGCGCATGCGTGTGCGCCGCCCGCGAGTCACTCGTGAAATCCGATGACCCGATGTTCGGTTGGTTCGACGGCCCCCTCTCGACATGGGCGCGCGCCTGCGGCGTCCATCCCACATCCGCATAGCGCGAACTCCTCAGCTTCTTCCACTCGCCCGCCCACGGCTCCTCGCCGGCCTCGATCTTCTCCTTCGTGAACTCGATCCGCTCGACGCTGTGCATCACCCCCGGGTGAATGAAATCACCGGACGCCGGCACACACAACACCGCCATCAATCCGGCCAATACCGGCAATACCACCGGGCGGAATCCCATTCTGAAAATCATGCACATCATACGCGGGCAGCGGACAATTCGTTCCACTAAAATCAGTTTTCAGCCATCCGCGGAAGAACGCCAACCCCGACCCGCGCACTCAGTTGACCCACCCGCCCCCCCGAAATCCCCCCGTCTTTACCAAATCTTAACAGCTTTCTCCTCCCGCAAACATCAAAGCTTAACCCGCACCCGCCTATCGTCCCGCCAACAGTCAAGCAACACACCAACAATGCCTATCAACAATATCAGCGGATGCATCGGTTGCGAAACCTGCGTCCAGGTCTGTCCCACCGACGTGATCCGGATGGACCCGAAAACCAAAAAAGCCGTCATCCAATACCAGGCCGACTGCCAGATCTGCCACCTCTGCCGCATGTACTGCCCGGTCGATGCCATCACCATCACTCCGGATAAATCCATACCCGTCGTCGTCTCCTGGGGATGACCGAAATGCCATGAACCACAAAATCCGCTCACACTCCACCCTCATCATGGGGGTCGTCTTCCTCGCCGTGCCCGCCGCCATGGCCATCACCAGCAACACGCCCGAACGCGCCACCTGGCTCGAGGATTTCCTCTCGCTCATCACCATCCTCGGCTTCTCCATGATGCTCGGCCAGCTCTACCTCACCCGCCTCAAGAGCGCCTTCACCAGCGGCATGAAGCTCCCCCGCATCATCACCCTCCACAAGGCACTCGGCTACCTGCTGGTCTCGGTGATCCTCCTCCATCCCTTCTTCATCGTTCTGCCGCGCTACCTCGAGGCCGGCGCCAACCCCGTCGACTCGTTCATCACCATGGTCACGCAATGGGACAACCTCGGCATCGTCTTCGGACTCGTCGCCTACGCCCTCATGCTCCTGCTCGGCATCACCTCGATGTTCCGCAACCAAATGCCCGTCACCTACCGCCAGTGGCGCGTCCTGCACGGCATCCTCTCCATCCTCTTCGTCGCCTTCGGCACATGGCACGCCGTCCAGCTCGGCCGCCACATGCAACGCGCCCTCTCGATCTACCTCATCATGCTCGCCGCCGTCGGCGTGCTCCTGCTTCTCCAAATGTATCTGTTCAACAACCAACCGGCAAAGGAGGCCGCCAATGGATAAACCAAAAACCAACAAACATCTCTCGCGTCGCGACTTCATCGGATTCTCCGCCGGTGCCGCCGGCCTCGCTGCCCTCGCAGCCATGGCCATGCGCTCCGACGACGGGCTCGAGGAAAACGTCACCACCATCAACCCGGATGAAATCAAAACCCGGGAAACCGAAACCGACGTCCTCGTCATCGGCGGCGGCATGGCCGGACTCTTCGCCGCCGTCAAAGCCCACGACGCCGGCGCCAACGTCATGCTCGTCTCCAAGGGCGCGCTCGGCGCATCCGGCCAAACCCCGTTCGCCAAAGGCGTCTTCTGCTTCGATGCCGAAAAAGAAGGCATGACCCTCGACGAATACGTCGCCAAGGTCTCCTACTCCGCCCTCGGCACCAACAACCCCGTCTTCACCCGACAAACCGCGGAACACTCCGCCGCCCGCGTCGCCGAACTCCGCGAATGGGGATTCTTCGACAACGTCCTCTGCCGCAAACCCTTCCTCCACCCGGTCGAAGAACGCGGCATCCCGGTCAAGGAACGCGTCACCATCACCCACCTCATCAAGGAAAACGGCCGCATCGCCGGGGCCGCTGGCTTCGGCCTCGATGACGAAACCGTCTGGTTCTACAAAGCCAAAACCGTCATCCTCTGCACCGGCGCCGGTGGCTTCAAACCCAACGGATTCCCAATCTGCGACCTCACCCACGACGGCACCATCATGGCCTATGAAATCGGCGCCAAAGTCACCGGCAAGGAATGGAACGACGGCCACCCCGGCAGATCCGGAAACCCCGCCGCCTGCTTCGACGGCTGGGGCGGATCCGGCGGCATGTTCGAACAAGTCCCCGGAACCACCGGCGTCGGCATCCGCCACGACCTCGGTGTCGACATGAACTACTCGACCTACGCCAACGGCGGCCCGTCCGAAGGCGGCGGCATGATGGGAGGCCCGCCCGGAATGATGAGCGGCAACGCCAAAGGCGGCCCGCAACGCCCCGCAGGACTCGAAGACTCCGGCGGCCCCGGCGGCCACCCCGGCGGCGGCGGTGGCGGTGATGGCAAACGCCCCTCGGGCCCGCCACCCGGCGGCTCCGGCAAAGGCGGCCGACCGGAAATGGCCGGCGGTCCACCGCAGGACGGCCAGCGCATGGGCCCGCCACCCGGAGTCGACGGACCACCAGGGGGTGGCAAAGGCGGCGGCCCCGGAGGTAAAGGAGGCCCGCCCGGCGGCGGCAAAGGCGGCAAAGGCGGCCCTCCCGGCATGAGCGGCTCGCCCGTCGGCGGATCCTCCGCCGGCATGGCCATCCACAAGGCCGAGGGACTCGTCCCCATCAACCCGCAATGCGAATCCACCATCCCCGGCCTCTACGCCGCCGGCGACGCCCTCGGCTCCTACATGGCCGGCGGCATCTACACCCAGATCGGCTCATCCCTCGCCGGCTCCGCCGTCCAGGGCGCCATCGCCGGAGAAGCCGCCGCCGCTAAAAGCAGCGAACTCCCCGCCGTCTCGATCTCCGCGGCCAAACGCAAACAAGTGACCGGGGAAATCCTCGCCCCGCTCAAGCGCTCCGCCGGCTACGGTCCCCGCTGGGTCACCCAGACCCTGCAGGGCATCATGATCCCGAACTTCATCATCTACATCAAAAAGGAAAACCTGATGCGCGCCGCCCTCGCCTACATCGAGGAACTGCGCGACCACCACATGCCCCAGCTCCGCGCCGCCGACATGCACGAACTCCGCCTCGCCCACGAGACCGCCAACATGATCGTCAGCGCAGAAATGAAACTCCGCGCATCCATCGAGCGAAAGGAAAGCCGCTGCTCACACTTCCGCCTCGACTACCCGGAGATGGACGACAAAAACTGGCGCGCATGGCTCAACATCTACAAAGGCGAAGACGGCTCCATGCAGCTTGAAAAACAAGCGTTCAACACCTGGCCCGGCGGCCGGCCCGCCAAAACCGCCTGAGCCGCCTGAGCCGGACGACCACCTGCAACACCCGGTCCCGACCGCCCACTCAAACACCCGCCCCTTCTCCCGCCGGGGCGTCCGACGCGGATGCACGGAAGCTGTGTCCCATGCCAACCGCGCCGGACGCCCCGCTCTCCCGAGGAGGGGCGGAGCACGTCCGCCCAAGCAGAACCCAAGCACAAGCGCCAATCACCCGCCCGCATGGGCAAAACCATCGTCCTGATCGAACCCGGCAAAACCATCGGCGGCATGACCTCCGGCGGCCTCGGAAACACGGACATCGGCAAACAGGCAACCATCGGCGGCCTCACCCGCGAGTTCTATCAGTCGATCCGCAACTGGTATCAACAACCCGAACACTGGAAATTCCAAGCCAAGGACAAATACACCGCCAAGGGCGACCGCGTCACCGACGACGCCTGGTTCGTCTTCGAACCCCACGTCGCCGAACAATTGCTCAACGAAATGCTCGCGCAGGCCAAAGTCCCCGTCGTCTTCGGCGAACGGCTCGACCTCGAAAACGGCGTCAAAAAGAACGCCACGGAAATCGTCGCCATCCGCATGGAATCCGGCCGCGTGTTCACCGCCGGAATGTTCGTCGACTGCAGCTACGAAGGCGACCTCATGGCCAAAGCCGGTGTGGCCTACACCGTCGGCCGCGAGCCAAACTCCCGATACGGCGAATCCATCAACGGCGTGCAAACCACCGAACCCGCGCGGCTCGGCCCCAAACCGCTCGACCCCTTCGTCACCCCCGGCGACCCCGCCAGCGGCGTGATCATGGGCCTCCAGCCCGACGTCATCGGCGAGGATGGCGACGGCGACCACCGCATCCAGGCCTACAACTACCGCCTCTGCCTCACCTCGGAGCCGGAAAACCGCGTCCCCTTCGAAAAACCCGCCGGCTACGACGAATCCGAATTCGAACTCCTCTTCCGCTGGCTCGAGGCCGGCAACACCCGCTGCCTCCCGCTCGGATCCAACCCGATCCCCAATGCCAAAACCGATACCAACAAAGCCGGCTGGATCTCCACCGGCTACATCGGCATGGCCGACCAATACCCCGACGCCGACTACCAGAAACGCAAACAAATCACCGACGCCCACATCCGCTATCACAAGGGCTTCCTCTGGACCCTCACCAACCATCCCCGCGTCCCGGAAGCCGTCCGCCGCAGGGCGTCCAAACTCGGCTACGCCAAAGACGAATTCACCGGCACCGACCACTTCCCACACCAACTCTACGTCCGCGAAGGCCGCCGCATGCTCGGCCGCCTCGTCACCACCGAACACGAACTCCGCAAAAAACGCAAAGTCGACGACCCGGTGGCACTCGGATCCTATGGCATGGACTCCCACCCCACCCAGCTCTGGGTCGACAAAGAAGGCGCCCTCCACGCCGACACCCCGAAGTGGACCGGCGTCGGCCCCTACGGCATCAGCTACCGCTCGATCACCCCGAAAGCCGACCAGTGCACCAACCTGCTCGTGCCGGTCTGCATCTCCGCATCCCACAGTGCCTACGGATCCATCCGCATGGAGCCCGTCTACATGATGCTAGGCCAGGCCTCCGCCACCGCCGCATCCCTCGCCATCGACGCCGACTCATCCGTCCAGCAGGTCCCCTATCAGAAACTCCGCGCACAGCTCCTCAAGGACCGCCAGATCCTCAGCAGCGGAGGAAAAAATCGCTGAGAAACCCGCTCCCGGCAACCGGCCTCACCCGGTCTTCCCGCCTCCGGCCGGCGTCCCCGTCGTCCGCTTCGCCTGCTCCCGGTTCAGCCAACCGCGCAGCCAACATGCCGCATCATCTATTCGTTTCACTCATCGTTCCGATTTCAACAACTCGTTTCCCAAATCAGTCCCGGCGCATACACTTGGCTTCGACCTCAAGCGACCCCGCACCAAATCATGAAAGCCATGCTCCTCAACTCCTACGGACCCGACGCCACATTCGAAGCCGCCGACGTCCCGAAACCCGATGTCAAACCCGGCCACCTGCTGGTGAAAATCGCCGCCTCCAGCGTCAACACGGTCGACACGATGATCCGCACCATGGGCAAGGAACTGCCCTTGTCACCGGACACCCCCGCCATCCTCGGCATGGACTTCGCCGGCACCGTCGAAGCCGTCGGCGAGGACGTCTCAAACTTCTCCGTCGGTGACGAAGTCTACGGCTGCGCCGGCGGCCTCGGCGACCTCCCCGGAACCCTCGCGGAATACATCGCCGCAGACGCCAAACTCGTCGCCAAAAAACCCGCCAACCTCACCATGCGCGAGGCCGCCGCCCTGCCGCTCGTCGCCATCACCGCCTACGAAGGCCTCCAGCGCGCCGGCATCACCAAAGGCCGGAAAGTCCTCGTCCACGGCGGCTCCGGCGGCGTCGGACACATCGCCCTCCAGCTCGCCAAACACTGGGGCGCAGAAGTCTGCTCGACCGGCGGCGGTGAAAAACAACTCGACCTCATTTCCCAACTCGGCGCCACCCCCGTCAACTACAAGACGGAATCCGTCGCGGACTACGTCGCCAAACACACCGCCGGAGCCGGCTTCGACATCGTCTTCGACTCGGTCGGCGCCGCCAACCTCACCAACTCCTTCGAGGCCGCCGCACTCAACGGCCACGTCGCCACCACCGTCTCCATGGTCGAGCTCGACCTCACACCCGCCCACTTCAAGGGCCTCTCGCTCCACGTCGTCTTCATGCTCATCCCGATGATCCACAACCACCAGCGCGAGCAGCACGGCCGCATCCTCACCGACCTCGCCCGCATCATCGAAGCCGGCGGCCTCATACCCGTGCTCGATGAAACCAACTTCACCCTCGACCACGCCGGCGACGCCCACGCCCGCCTAGAAAGCGGCAAAGCCATGGGCAAGGTCGTCATCCAACACTGATCGAAAACATGAATACAAAAGCAACCCTCGCCTCTCTGACAACACTCGGTGCGATGGCATTCGCCTTCGCGAAATCCGAAACCCCGAAAGCATCCGGCACCGCCGCCCCAAACACTCCCGTCGTCCGCAACGCCGACGTCCACTGGACCCACCTCAACCCGAAACGCGGCGACCTCGCACCCAGCGCCGCCACCCTCTGGGGCGACCGCAACGGCCAACAAGCCACCGGATTCCTCCTCCGCCCGTCCGACGGCTTCGAATCCCCGCCCCACATCCACAACATCACCTACCGCGGCATCGTGATCCGCGGACTCATCCACAACGACGACCCCGACGCCGCCGAAATGTGGATGCCTCCCGGCTCGTTCTGGACCCAGCCGAAAGGCGAAACCCACATCACCGCCGCCAAAGGCGACGACATCCTCGCCTACATCGAAATCGACTCCGGACCCTACCTCGTCCAGCCCAAAGAAGGCGCCTTCGACAGCGGCGAACGACCGGTCAACATCGACCCCTCAAACATCGTCTGGCTCGACGCCGACCAAGCCGGCCACATGACCCCGTCATCCGCCGCATCCGCCAACCCCACCCCGCAGGTCGCATTCCTCTGGGGCGAGGTGAAACAAGGCCGCACCCGCGGCATGTTCGCCAAACTCCCCGCCGAATTCAGCGGCACCATCACCAGCAGCGCCAGCGAGTTCCGCGCCGTCGTCATCGCCGGCAACCCCACCTACACCTCGCCCGACACCGGAAAATCCGAAACCCTCGAACCCGGCAGCTACTTCAGCTCGGATCCCTCCGAAACCGAAACCACCCACGCCATTTCCTCCGCCGCGGACTCCGAAACCCTCCTCTACCTCCGCTCTAACAGAAGCTATCAGATTAACGCCCGCTAACTGCCATGATGACCATCCTCCTCACCGGAGCCACCGACGGCATCGGCCTGGCAACCGCACGCCTGCTCGCGGCAAAAGGCCACCGCATCCTGCTCCACGGCCGCAACCCGGCGAAACTCGAAACCGTCCAGTCGGAACTCGCCGCCTCCGGCGGAAACGTCGAAGGCTACCTCGCCGACCTCTGCCGCCTCAACGAAGTCGAAGCCCTCGCCCGCAGCGTCGCGGACAGCCACCAAACCATCGACGCCCTCATCAACAACGCCGGCGTCTTCAACGCTCCCGAACCCGTCACCCCCGACGGCCTCGACATCCGGTTTGTGGTCAACACCATCGCCCCCTACCTCCTCACCAAACGCCTCCTGCCGCTGCTCGGGTCACACGGCCGCGTCGTCAACCTCTCGTCCGCCGCCCAGGAACCGGTCGACCTCGCCGCCCTCGCCGGGAAAGCCCGACTTCCCGCCGCCACCGCCTACGCCCAGAGCAAACTCGCCATCACCATGTGGACCGCGCATCTCGCCGCCACCCTCGCAGAAACCGGCCCCGTCCTCGTCTCCGTGAACCCCGCCTCCCTGCTCGGCAGCAAAATGGTCAGGGAAACCTTCGGCATCGCCGGTGGAGACCTCTCCGTCGGTGCCGACATCCTCGTCCGCGCCGCCCTCTCGGACGAGTTCGCCAAAGCCTCCGGACAATACTACGACAACGACTCCCGCCGATTCGCCAAGCCCCACCCCCACGCCCTCGACCCCCAAAAGAACGCGGAACTCACAACCGCCATCGAGTCCATCCTGAACCCCTGACAACAAAACCACGTGGCAATGCGACCAAATCACCAGGAGCGGCGGTCACGCCGCGACCCGACGAACGGACGGAGTTCAAGCCTCCCACACGCCTCCCCTCGTGTTCCAACAAACCGCCTCGCTACAACTCAGCGCGATTCGGACTCGTCCCTTAGTCATTCAAGGAGAAAGGCAGTTCAGGCAGCAGCGAGCCAATCGCTGGTTTCCTGATAAAAAGTGCGTCGCTTAGTGAGGGTTCGCTGGTGAAATCACTCCGCCCGCAAATCCCGCAAGCTCCACAACACCCCGGCCGCCGGTCCGGCCCGGCCACGCAGTGGCCTTTCCTGGGGGAGGGACGGCAAATCCAACGTATCACGCCAAAAGCAATTGGGAATCCGACAACGCGATCTCAGCGCCAAGCGGACGGCACGGAGCGATCAAATTCATCAGGAGTTTTCCACACCGATCCATCGGCTAAAGCCTTAACTCAGACACCGCCATGAAAACACGCTGTCTGAGTCCATGCTTCAGCATGCCCCCTAACAGCCCCGAGATAAAAATCGGCTAAAGCCTCGACTCAGACGCCGCCGGGGAAAAACGCTGTCTGAGTTCATGCTTCAGCATGCCCCTTAACAGCACCGAGATAAAAATCGGCTAAAGCCTTAACTCAGACGCCGCCGGGGAAAACGGTGTCTGAGTTCATGCTTCAGCATGCCCCCCTAACAGCCACGAGATAAAAATCGGCTAAAGCCTCGACTCAGACACCGCCGGGGAAAAACGCTGTCTGAGTTCATGCTTCAGCATGCTTCTTCGCGCGGCGGTTTCCAGCGCGGGAAGATCGGCTAAAGCCTCAACTCAGACGCCGCCATGAAAAAACGCTGTCTGAGTTCATGCTTCAGCATGCCACCTAACATCGTCACAACCATCCGGGTCACCATCCGGGTCACCATCCGGGTCACCATCCGGGTCACCATCCGGGTCACCATCCGGGTCACCATCCGGGTCACCATCCGGGTCACCATCCGGGTCACCATCCGGGTCACCATTCAGGTCAGTCCCTGGTTTTAAGTGTTCGCTCATGCCTGTTCAGTTCGCCGGCAGCCTTCGGATTCTGGTGCATCGGGTTTACATGCTGGCTCATCGACGCGGGATGCCCATCGCCAGGCGTCCGGCGATCCAGGTCTTGCTCACCGACCTCCGGCGTTTCAGCAACGCGACGCAAACCACCTTCCGGTGGTGACCGATCTTCTGCATGGCGATGGCGTGTGTGCGGGTGGCTGGCGGAATCTCTGCGGCGGTGACGCCGTGTGCGTTCGGCGCGAGCTTCCCCTCGCCGCGCCGACTCGACGTCGCAGGCACAGGCCGACACCCGGTCCGGCTCCCGGCGGTTCGCCAAAGCCCGGTGCCATCCCGCTAACTGAGGAATCGTTCCTCCAGTTTCGCCACCGGTTCCTTGGTGAGGTCCGCCGCAAGGGAATTGGCCAGCGCGTCCTGGCACGCCTTCGGCAGCGCATCGGTGAGTTTTTTCAAGATCGCCTGCGGGGCCGTCAGCGTCCAGAACGGGCAGCCTTCGCTTTCCACCGCCTCAGCCACCAGCTCGGCGACCCGCGCAATCGCCTGGCGCTCCATTTCCCCACCCAGATTGTGCTCTTCTCCGGAGGCACCGCCCGCGCCCGTTTTGGCAAACCTACCGGCCTTGTCGGAAACGGTCTCGTTCAGCGGCTTGCCCACCCCGTTCAGTTCAGTGGTCGACTTTTCAACAAGGTGATCCTTGTCCTGGGGATCATCACCACCCGGGCGGAAATTGAAAATACGCACCCGGCCGAGATCGGTAACAGCAAGTAGTTGGTTCATAGGTTTTGTTTGGGTATGACATGGAACCTTAAACCGTGTCGGGAAACCTGCAAGGAACGCCTTGTCTTTCGCCAAACAATCCGCCGCAGCCGACCACTCCGCCGCTTCGCTCAGTGGATCAGGTAGAACGGATTCGGCAGCTTGAACACACGCTCCGCATAACCACCGTCGAGATCGCTCTGCTGGTCGCCGATGCTTGCAATGATCGTGAACCCCCGCTCGCTGAGGCGCCGCCGCTGCTCCGCCTTGATGACCGCGGCCGATCGCCCGGATCCATCCGCGCGAAGGATCAACCCGCCATAGTCACCCATGCCCGCCGCCTTGAGGTTGCGGACCGTGGCACTGCGCACGCTCTCGCTGCGGCCGGTGATGAAAAACACCGCCACGTCGTGCTTCCTGGCGCATTGATAGATCCCGCGCACCGGATCGAGCGCCGGGGCGTCCGCCTGCTTCATCCACGCATCCCAGCGCCCGGGGTGGTAGCCCCAGTCGTTTTCCCGCATGTGCTCGAGATTCGAGAGCACCGTTTCATCGATATCCAGCACGACCGCCAAATTTCCCCCGCCCTGCCGCGCCCGCCGGCTGATCCATTTTTGCGCGGCTCGCGAGACCGCGGCCAGATCCGCCTCGTAGCGCCCGGAACCGGCATAGCGATCGACCTCGCGCTTCAGCGTCGAGAGGTTCGCCGGCTCGTGGGTCACGGGTGCCATGCAGCCAGCCAGCACAATGGCGAACGAAACGGGAAGGAACGGCTTCAGTAGCGGATTCATGGAAATTTCAAACAGTCTCGGGTGAAACGAGACCATCCATAGCACGGATGGGACCAATCAGGAAACCCTTGCGCCGCCCGACCCACCGACCACCAATCCCGCCCGCGGCAGGCCGCCGCCATCAAGCCGCGCCGATCCCGCAGAAAACGATAATTCTCCCGGGAAACCGGCGTATCAAATCCCACCGGGCCGCCAGCCGGGACGGCCGCGCCGCCCGAATCCACACCCAAACCAACACCAGAACCACCATGTCCAAACTCACCATCGTCGCCAACATCACCGCAAAAGCCGACAAGATCGAACTCGTCAAATCCGAGCTGCTCAAGCTCATCCCCATCACCCGCGCCGAACAAGGATGCGTCAACTACGACCTCCATCAGGACAACGAAAACCCCGCGCACTTCATGTTCTTCGAAAACTGGGAGAACCGCGAACTCTGGCTCGCCCACATGGAGGGCCAGCACCTCAAGGACTACCTCGCCGCCACCGATGGCGCGGTCGAGGAATTCGTCGTCAACGAAATGACCGCCGTCGGCTGATGCGGTCGCCGCTACTTCGCGGGCAGGACTTTCACGTGGGAAATCCGGTTCGCCTTGCCCGGTGAGGCTGACCACACCACCCGCTTGTCCGGCGTCACCTCGATCAGCGAGGCCCCGCGGGTCTTGCTGTGGCCGCCCCAATTGCAAAACAACGTGTTGCCATTGGGAAGCCGCTGCATCCCGGCGGTGAAGGCGAGCGTGATGCCCTCCAGGTCGTCTTTTTCCAGCGCCCAGACCACCGTGCCCGCCGGGTCCACCTCGATGATCCGGCCGCGGTCACCGCATGCGATGAGCGTGTTGCCATTCTCCAATCGCAGCGCTCCGAACCGCCCGTCGGGAAACCGGCGGATGATTTCCCCCGCGGCATTCACCTCCATCGCGATGCCGCCCTTCTGCTGCTGGGTGATCAGGTAGGTCCCCTGCGGCGTCTTGCGAATCTGCCGGAATGTCGAATGCCTGCCACCCAGCCCCTTGAGCTCGATGCACTTGGTCTCGTTGAAATCCGCATCCAGCTCGATAATCCGGGAGACCCCGTCGAAACTCTCGCCAATCAGGAACCCACCGCCCGGCAGCGGTTGGCAGCTGTGGTTCTCGCCGCCCTTCGCCGTCATCCTCTCCCGGATGACTTTCCAACCGGTTTTCCCCTCCCAGTCCGGCCGCACAATCCGCGCGCCATACTTGAAACCCATCGCGATATCTCCATTCGGCAGCAGCCAGGCATCGTTGGTCTCGTTCTTTTCCGGATGACTCCACTCGACCGTCCCGTCCGCCGCGATCACCGCCACCTCACCATAACCGCAGCCACTGACCAGCACCCGATGCTGCGCCCGTGCCACCGCCGAAAACGTGAGAACCGCCAGTATCAATCGAATCGTCATGCCGGCATCCATACTTGCCAAACACCGCGGATCTTCCAGCCAAACCAACAACCCGGTCACGCCACGCCCCTGAATCCCCGCGGCAGACAGTCGGAGGAATCCCCGCATCCGGAAGAGACAAGCCGCCGGCTCGCGCGCTATGCTCGCACCGCGCACCCGGCAAACCTCTCACCGCCGCCAACCCGACCGCACCTCCAGCCATGCCCATCGTCCCGCACTCCAGCTACCGCGCACCCTGGTGGCTGCCCGGCGGTCATGCCCAGACGATCGTGCCCGCACTCGCACGACTCGTGCCGCCCGTGACCCGCCACCCCGAACGCATCGAGCTCACAGACGGCGACTTCCTCGACCTCGAATGGCTGCGCAACGGAAACAAGCGCCTCGTCATCCTCTGCCACGGCCTCGAGGCAAGCACCCGCGCACCCTACATCCAGGGCATGGCGCGCGCCCTCGCCAACCGCGGATGGGACGCCCTCGCATGGAACTACCGCAGCTGCGGCGGTCAACTCAACCGGCTGCCGCGCTTCTACCACAGCGGCGCAACCACCGACCTCGCCGCCGTGGTAAGCCACGCGCTCGACACCCATCCCGCGGAAACAGTCGACCTTGTCGGCTTCAGCCTCGGCGGCAACCTCGTCTTGAAATACCTCGGCGAACTCGGCACCGGCGCGGTCGGCCGCATCGGACGCGCCGCCGCCTTCTCCGTCCCCTGCGACCTCGCCTGCTCGTCCTCCGCACTCGACCGGCCGCTCAACCGCGCCATCTACATGCGCCGCTTCCTCGTCTCCCTCGCCGGAAAAGTCCGGGAAAAACACCGGCAGTTCCCGGAACGGATCGATCCCGCCGGCCTCCGCGGCATCCGCAACTTCCACGACTTCGACGAGCGCTACACCGCGCCCCTCCACGGCTTCCGCGACGCCCGAGACTACTGGACCCGTAGTAGTTCCAAACCGTTCATCCCCGCCATCCGCGTGCCCACCCTGCTCGTCAACGCCGCCAACGACCCCTTCCTCGGCGCCGCGTGCCACCCGCGCGCCGAAGCCGCCAACCACCCGCACTTCCATTTCGAAATGCCCGCATGCGGAGGACACGTCGGCTTCCCCGGCCCACCCGCCGCCGAATCATGGCCGGAACGCCGCGCCGCGGACTTTCTCGGCGGCCGGCCCCCGCCCGCCTGACCCGGGATTCCAGCCGATCGGGAAATCCCGCGAATCCGCATGGAGTTCTATTTCGCTTGTGTTTCGTGAAATCCGGAGTATCAGCCCCCTGCGATCCGCCACTTCGGCAGGCGCACACGGGAAGGAATAGCCCTCCCCGCCCTTTTCCGGTCTTCATCGATGAGAGTTTGGATTGAGGTTTACCAATACCGCTCATCGACCCCGCCAGCGCCCGGAAATCCGGATGGAGCTGGCCCACTGACTACATGACCCCGAATTCATTCGAGGCGCTGCCGCTGGCCGCGCCCCTCCAACGTGTGCTGCGTGAACTGGACTATCACACCCCTTCACCCATCCAGTCGCAAGCAATCCCCCTCCTGCTCGAAGGCCGCGACCTGCTAGGCTGCGCCCAGACCGGCACCGGGAAAACCGCCGGCTTCGCCCTGCCGATCCTCAACGCCCTGCACGAAAACCCGCGCCGGATGCAGACCCGCAAATGCCGCACCCTCGTGCTGGCACCCACCCGCGAACTCGCCGCCCAGGTCGGCAAAAGCTTCGCCACCTACGGCCAATACGTCCAGTTCAGCCACACCCTGGTCTACGGCGGGGTCGGCCAAAACCCGCAGGTCAACGCCATGCGCCGCGGCGTCGACGTGCTCGTCGCCACTCCCGGCCGCCTGCTCGACCTCATCGACCAACGCCACGTCGACCTTTCCGCAGTCGAATTCTTCGTGCTCGATGAAGTCGACCGCATGCTCGACATGGGCTTCCTGCGCGACGTGAAACGCATCGTTTCCCTGCTGCCCAAGCGTCGCCAATCGCTGTTCTTCTCCGCCACCCTCGCGCCGAACATCGTCAACCTCGCACACACCATCCTCAACGACCCGGCGCAAGTCACCATCACCCCGCAATTCACCACCGCGGAGAAAATCGAACAACGCATTTGTTTCGTCGATCGCTCGAGTAAAAAACCCCTGCTCGAGGAACTGCTGCGCAAACAAGCCGCCGCCGACACCCAAAACCTCAGCATCGTCTTCAGCCGCACCAAACACGGCGCCAACAAACTCGCCAAGGCACTCAGCGCCGCCGGCATCCCCGCCGATGCCATCCACGGCAACAAATCCCAGGCCCAGCGCGAAAAAGCACTCGCCAGATTCAAACGCGGTGAAACCCCCGTGCTCGTCGCCACCGACGTCGCCGCACGCGGAGTCGACGTCCGCGATGTCGGACTCGTCGTCAACTTCGACCTCCCGAACGAACCGGAAGCCTACGTCCACCGCATCGGCCGCACCGGCCGCGCCGGAGCCGACGGCCGCGCCGTCTCGTTCTGCGCCGAAGACGAACTCGAATACCTCCGCGACATCGAAAAAATCATCAAGATGTCCATCCCCTGCTGGGACGACCATTCGTGGCACGTCGAAGCCGTCGCCGAACGCCACGCACGCGGCACCGCTCCCGCCCGCAAAAAGGCATCCAAACCGGGCAACGGCAGACGCCGCTCGTTCCGCCGCAGGTCCGCCAGCCGCGCCTGACCGGAGTCCATTCTTCCGGACATACCGGCTGGCCGGATGATCCGGGACCAGTCTATGCTCCCCGCATGGACTGGAATCTCGACTCCCTTTTCCCAAGCTTCCGCGGCCCCGAGATGGGCGAATTCATCGCCGATCTCGACCGCCGGATCGACGCCGCATCCGCAACCTTCGCCACCCTCGCAACACCCGCCGCCGACAACCTCGACGCCTGGCAGGACGCCCTGCTCGACTTCGAGGAAATCAGCCGCCGCCTATCCCACCTCGGCGTCTACCTCGGCTGCCTCACCGCCGCCGACTCCGCCAACGAGGAATACGCCGCCGAACAGGCGCGCATCAGCGAAACCGGCGCAAAAGTCGCCACCCTCGGCAACTCGATCGAAACCGGCCTCGGCCAGGCCGACGACGAATCGTTCGACCAACTCAAGCAACGCGACGCCCTCGCCGGCTGCGGCCACTGGATCGAGCTCACCCGGCGGCGCGCCCGCGACCGCATGTCCCTGCCCGAGGAAAACCTCGCCGCCGCCCTCGCCGTCGACGGCATCCAGGCATGGGGCCGCCTCTACAACTCGGTGGTCGGCAACCTCACCTTCCGGATGAATGCCCCGGACGGCACCGTGCAGGAACTCCCCATGGCCCAGTGGCGCTCGCTCAGCAGCCACCCCGACCGCGCCTTCCGCCAGGCCGCCTTCGCCGGAGGCAACCGGGCATGGGAAAGCGTCGGCCACACCATGAAAGCCGCCATCAACGGCATCTGCGGCACCCGCCTCACACTCGACTCGAAACGCGGCACCGGCCACTTCCTCGACCCCGCCCTGCTCGATGCCGGCATCTCCCGCCCCACCCTCGACGCCATGTTCGAGGCCATCGACCAAAACCTCCCGCTCTCCCGCAAGGCCATCCGGTTCAAAGCCCGCCGCATCGGAGTCGACGCCGTCTCATGGCACGACCTCGAAGCCGCCATCCCGTCCCCCGCCGGCGACGGGGAAATCTCCTGGGAAACCGCCTGCTCGTGGGTCAGCCAGGCATTCCACAGCGGCTACCCCGCCCTCGGCGAGTTCTTCGACACCTACCTCGAAAACCGCTGGATCGACTACAGCGCCCGCCCCGGCAAGCGCCCCGGCGGCTTCTGCACCACCACCAACTTCACCGGCGAATCCCGCGTCTTCATGAACTTCAACGGCACCGTGCATGACATCATGACGCTCGCCCACGAAATCGGCCACGCCTTCCACAGTCACATCCTCCGCGACGAACGCCCCTTCGCCAAACGCTACCCGATGACGCTCGCCGAATCCGCCTCCACCTTCGCCGAACTCATCCTCACCGAAGGCCTCCAACAGAACGACCAGGTCGCACCGCGCGTCAAAGAGCTGTTGGTCGACGAGGAACTCAACCATTTCACCGCCTTCCTGCTCGACATCCCCGTCCGCTTCCACTTCGAAAAAGCCTTCTACGAACGTCGCGCCAGCGGCGAACTCGGGATCTCCGAACTCAACGAACTCATGGTCGCCACCCAGCGCCGGATCTTCGGCGACACCCTCGCCCACGGTGAGGAAAACCCGTGGTATTGGGCGTCCAAAATGCACTTCTTCATCACCGGCGTGCGTTTCTACAACTTCCCCTACACCTTCGGCTACCTGCTCAGCCGCGCCCTCCACCGGCTCAAGCGCCAGCAAGGCACCGACTTCCTCCCGCGCTACCAGACCTACCTCGAAAAGTCCGGCTCGATGACCTGCGAGGACCTCATCCGCGAAACCCTCGGCGAAGACATCACCACCCCCGAGTTCTGGAACCAGGCCATCGCCACCATCGATGACCTCGGCATCGACTTCGATCCTCCCGCCGCATGACCGCGGCGCGGGCGTCAGTCCGCCACCGCCCGTTGCCGCATTCGCCGCCGTTACCGGATTCCCAGACACCCCGCGAGGAACTCCACATCAAGATGCTCCTCAAAGTGATCCGCCAGTAGGTCATACTGGCGCTGCTTGAAACCGGCGGCCTGCTCCGGGTCATCGACCCCGCAGGCCGGATCGAACGTTCGCAGGAAATGGTTGCGGAACGCGGCTGCGTCGAAGAGCCCGTGCAGGTAGCTTCCGCACACCCTCCCGTCGGCGGACACCGCACCATCGGATTCACTCACAACTTCGCGGTTGCGAGTTTCCAGCCAGGCAAACGGCGCCGTTCCATCCGGCCTCGTCGTGCACCCCATGTGGATCTCGTAGCCATCGACGCGCGTGTCCGTTCCGGCCAGCCACCCGCGGGCCCGCGTCAGCGTCTTGTCTTTCCCCAGAATCGTCTCGCCCTCCAGCATGCCCAGCCCGGGCGTCGACCCCGGCTCACCCTCGACACCGTCCGGGTCATGCACCGCCCCGCCCAACATCTGATAGCCACCGCAAACCCCGAACACCCTGCCCCCGTTTCCCGCGAAATCCCGGATCCGCGCGTCCCAACCGGTATCCCGCAACCACTTCAGATCAAAGCGCGTGTTCTTCGTGCCCGGCAGAAACAACAGGTCATATCCCCTGAGCGGACGGGGTTTCGCCAGATAGTGGAAACAAACCGACGGGTGACGGATCAGCGGGTTGAAGTCGGTAAAGTTCGAGATATGCGGAAGCCGGATGCAGCCGAAGTTGATCCGCCCCGGCTGCGGCGGCGTGCCGGGATCGATCACCGTGTCGAGCGGCATGCCATCCTCCGGGTCGATCTCGATGTCCCGGAACATCGGAATCAACCCGAGCACCGGCAGACCGGTCCGCTCCTCGATGAACCGGATGCCGTCATCAAACAGGGCGGCGTCGCCGCGAAACTTGTTGATGATGAAACCAACGACCCGCTCCCGGTCCGCAGGTGGCAGCACCTCCAGCGTGCCGATGAGCTGCGCGAACACTCCGCCCCGATCGATATCGGCCACAATCACCACCGGCGCATCCGCCGCCCGCGCGGTCTCGAAGTTGACGTAATCGCGCGACCGCAGATTCACCTCCGCACACGAACCCGCGCCCTCAATCACCACCAGGTCATGGTTTTTCCGCAGCCGCGCCAGCGACTCGAATGCCGGCACCCGAATCCGCGAGGTGTCGGAAAAATACTCCGCCGCCCGGGCGTTGCCGATCGCTCTCCCCTGCAGCACCACTTGCGATCCGGTATCCGTATTCGGTTTCAGCAACACCGGATTCATGTCCGTGTGCGGCTCGATGCCGCAGGCCTCCGCCTGCACCACCTGCGCCCGCCCCATCTCACCGCCATCCAGCGTGACATGGGAATTGTTCGACATGTTCTGCGCCTTGAACGGCGCCACCGATAGCCCGCGCCGCCGGAAAATCCGGCAGATCGCGGTCGTGACAATACTCTTCCCGACATCCGAGCCGGTGCCAAGGAGTGCGAGCGTTCGGGCATTCATCAGACGCCCGCAGTCGTCGGATTTTCCACCCCGCGGAAAAAGGGAAAAAGGGGAAAAAAGAAATCCCCCTGCCGAAATTCTTTCCCACGACCGCCACCCCAAACCAATCCGCCCCACCCCGCCCGGACCTCAACCACCGGCCCCCCCGCTCCGTTAAGCTCTTCTCCCCCTCGATACGTCTGTATGCCTGGCATATTTTTTGTTCAGTCCGGGTCTTCCGGACCGACCTACCCCTTGGCCCACCCTCCCTCCGTGTCACAATCCACTCCGTTCTTCCCACCCGCTCCACCCGCTCCACCCACTCCACCCACTCCTCCACCCACTCCTCCACCTTCTCCGCCCCGCTCATCAGCACCTTGTTTGCCAAGCATTCTGGGCATACTGAACGGGCTCCTACTGAATGCCAGGCATACAATAATGTTGACAACACCCGTCACGAACTCGTATCGTTCCCACAACCCCATGAAAACCAACCACAAAGCTCCGCTATCCCCTCTTGATAAAGCCGGCCTGCCGACGGGTGCGCACCCGGGCGGATTTCATCGGTCCGGGGCTCGCGGGACCGGCCGGAAACGCATCCTCGGCAGCACGGACGAAACCAACTGCTACCACGTCATGAGCCGCAGCGCCGGCGGCGAGATG
>JAUTCT010000134.1 GCA_030673875.1 Verrucomicrobiota bacterium JB025
TGATTCCTGTAACGACATACCCCTTGAAGGGAGCCAAAGCCTTGATATTTCGGACATTCACACCCGTTCAAGACCATCCCGACAAGGGGATGTCACCTCGATTCTAGCGAAAAACCGTCATGCACTGGCGACGAAGAACCATAAGTTTGTCCCGGAAGAATACCGGATCGAGGGTTCCCGCAGCGCTCGGCTCAATGAACCACCGCTGCAATGCTGGTCATTTGAGCGCCTTGGTGGCCAGTGCCCGCCAACTCTCATGGCTGGATGCCAACAGGCCCGGTGTGATCATGATGCGCATGTCATCAAGCGATTGCCCATCGACGCGAGCCACCCGCTCTCGCTGTGACCGTGCCTGTTGCTTGAAGTCGACGTTTGGAGGTGGCATATACGCTCAGCGGGAGGCCGGTCGGGAATGGGTGTTTTTCACACATCCCACCCCTCCCACAGCCAGCGTTCCGGCTCTCTTTCCCTGACCAAAACCACTCGCATGCGCCATTCCCTTAAAACCCTGCTTCCACTCGCCCTCATCCCGTTCCCGGCACTCGCGCTCGACATCCACGTCGCACCCGACCGCGAGACCTCCACGCTCACCGCCGCCCGCGACGCCCTCCGGGCCAGCGGCAAACTCGGCAAGGAACCCTGTCAGGTCCTGATCCACAGCGGCACCTACCGGCTCGAGCAACCGCTCGAACTCACCCCAGACGACAGCGGCAGCAAAGAACATCCGGCCGTCTGGAAAGCCGCCGGCGACGGCAAAGTCGTCATCACCGGAGCCGAACTCCTGAGCCCCACCTGGGAGGAAACCGAAAACGGCATCTTCCGCACCCGCGTCCCCGGCAAGGATGCCATCGACCAGCTCTTCGCCAACGGCAAACGCCAGATCCTCGCCCGCTACCCGAACCTCGGTGCGGGGTTCCTCCCCGTCGGCAAGGACAAGTCCGTGCGCGGCAAACAAGCCGGCAACGTCCCCTACGACGGCAGCACGCCAAACGCCTGGGATGCCTCCAAAGCCAAGGACTGGGCCGACCCGACGGGCGCATTCCTCCACGGCATGCACTCCGGCCTCTGGGGCAGCCAGCACTACCGCGTGCTCGGCAAAAAGCCCGACGGCTCGCTCGACTACGAGGGCGGCTGGCAAAACAACCGGTCCTCATCGCCCCACAAGGGATACCGCATGGCCGAAAACATCTTCGAGGAACTCGACTCCCCCGGCGAATGGTTTCACGACACGAAATCCGGCTGGCTCTACTACCAACCGGCCGAAGGCATCGACCTCCAAACCGCCACCTTCGAAGCCGTCCGCCAAATCAAACACCTCATCAACTTCCACGGCGAAACCGAAACCTCCGAAATGACCCTCACCCGCACCGGCAACAGCCTGCGCGAAATGACCGTCGAAACCCACCAAACCACCACCCCCGTCCGCCACATCCGCATCGAGGGCCTCACCTTCACCGGCACCGCCCGCACCTTCATGGAAACCCGCGAACCGCTCCTGCGCTCGGACTGGTCGATCTATCGCGGCGGCGCCCTCCACCTCCGCGGCACCGAACACATCACCATCGCCCGCTGCCGCTTCGAGGAACTCGGCGGCAACGCCGTCTTCGTCGACAGTTATAACAAACACACCGAAATCCTCTCCAATCGATTCCGCGACAACGGCGCGTCCGACGTCAACCTCGTCGGATCCTTCGCCGCCGTCCGCGACCCCGCCTTCGGCTACCGCTCGCCCGCCCCGCCGCTCGATGAAATCGACACCACACCCGGCCCGAAATCCGACGACTACCCGGCCGACTGCCGCATCGCCGACAACCTCATGACCCGCTGCGGCCGATTCGAAAAACAGGTCGCCGGCGTGAACCTTTCGATGTCATCGCGCGTCACCATTTCCCACAACACCATCAGCCACACCCCGCGCGCCGCCATCAACATCTGCGACGGCACTTGGGGCGGCCACCTCATCGAGTGGAACGACTGCTTCGAGACCGTGCTCGAAACCCACGACCACGGCGCATTCAACAGCTGGGGCCGCGACCGCATCTGGCACAGCGCCAACCCCAGCGGCCCCAACCAGCGGGACAAATCCGGCAAGGCACTCATCAGCCATTACATCGAAAAATTCCCCGACTCCCCGAAATGGGACCCCTATCAGACAACCATTATCCGCCACAACCGCATGCACTGCGACCACGGCTGGGACATCGACCTCGACGACGGCTCCAGCAACTATGAGATCACACACAACCTCTGCCTCGCAGGCGGCCTGAAAACCCGCGAGGGATACCACCGGATCGTCAAAAACAACATCATCCTCGACAACTACACCTGCAACGTCCCTTACCCGAAACCCACCTACGACGTCTTCGAATCCAACATCATCTGGAGCGAAACCGTCTACCGCTCCACAAACCCCGCGCTCTGGGGCGGCTCGCGAAACCGCACCTTCGTCCACAACCCGGACGCCGCCAGAACCGAACCCGCCACCGCACTCCAACAGGAGACCTTGGACGACAAGGACAGCCTCTACGGCAACGCCCGCTTCATCGATCCCGACAACGGAAACTTCCAGGTCGCCGAAGACTCCCCGGCCCTGCAAACCGGCTTCAGGAATTTCCCCATGGCCGGCTTCGGCGTCACCTCGCCCGACCTGCAGGCCGAAGCCGCCACCCCCAACATCCGGCTTCCGGAAAAGGCCGCCACCAACACCTACCGGACAGCCAAATCCAACAAGTTCCTCGGCGCACGGATCAAGAACCTCACCAACGACGCCGAAGTCACCGCCACCGGGGTCCACGAAAAACGCGGCACCTACCTGGTGGACGTCCCCGCCGGCAGCAAACTCGCCGCCTATGGATTCAAAAGCGGCGATGTCGTCCTCACAGTCGGCAACCGCCCCACCCCCACCGCCCGCTCGTTCCGCAGCACCCTCACCAAACTCAAACCGGGAAAACACGACGCCAACGTCTGGCGCGACCAACAAAGCATCCCGCTCACCATCCACATCAAATAGCCCGCACACCTCGCGCATCCACCCCGCCAAACCAGTCCCGGGTCGACACCCACTCCGGTTTCCTCCACACCCATCCCATCCCGCCACGGCCCACCCGCGCCCCCGCGCCCCGCCACGCGCCCCGCCGATTTCAGCCACCACTCTCCATCATGATCAAACGCCTCGCATTCACCTGCCTCTCCCTCACCCTGGCCATCTGCCCGCTCCACGCCGCACCGGAAAAACCCAACATCGTCGTCATCCTCGCCGACGACCTCGGCTACGGCGACGTCTCCTGCCTCAACCCGGACCTCGGCAAGATCCCCACTCCACACATCGACCGCCTCGCCTCCGAAGGCATCACTTTCACCGACGCCCACTCGTCCTCCTCGGTCTGCACCCCCACCCGCTACAGCCTCCTCACCGGCCGCTACAACTGGCGCACCCGCCTCCAGCGCTCGGTCCTCCTCGGCTTCAGCGAACCACTCATCGCCCCCGGCCGACTCACCGTCGCCGCACTGCTGCAATCCCGCGGATACCGGACCGCATGCTTCGGCAAATGGCACCTCGGCCTCACCCTGCCCACCACCGACGGCAAACCCCAACAACGCGACGGCGCAAACATCGACTGGAAGGGCACCCTCACCAACTCGCCGGTCCACCACGGCTTCGACCACTTCTTCGGCATCTCGGCCTCGCTCGACATGCCCCCCTACATCTACATCGAAAACGACCGCTTCGTCGGCGAGTGCACCACCACCAAAACCTTCCTCCGCGAAGGCCCCGCCGAAGCCGATTTCGAGGCCGTCGACGTGCTCCCCACCATCGGCACCAAGGCCGCCGGATTCATCACCAGCCAGAAACCCGGCACGCCGTTCTTCGCCTACATCGCCCTCACCTCGCCCCACACCCCCATCGTTCCCTCGCCGGAGTGGCAGGGCAAAAACGAAGTCGGCCCCTACGGCGACTTCACCATGCAGACCGATGCCGTCATCGGGAAAATCATCCAGGCCGTCGATGACGCCGGTTTCAGGGAAAACACCCTCGTCATCGTCACCAGCGACAACGGCTGCTCCCGCGACGCCGGCATCACCGACCTCCTCGCCCGCGGCCACCACCCCAGCGCCCGGTTCCGCGGCTCCAAGGCCGACCTCTGGGACGGCGGCCACCGCGTCCCGTTCATCGCCCGCTGGCCCCGCACGGTCAAACCCGGCACCTCCTGCTCCCGGACGATCTGCCAGACCGACCTCATGGCCACCTGCGCCGAACTCGCCGGAACCACCGTCCCGGAAACCGCCGGCGAAGACAGCGTCAGCTTCGCCCCCGCCCTCGCCGGCATGCCCATCCCCGCCACCCGCCAGGGCATCATCCACCACTCGATCAGCGGCCACTTCGCCTACCGCCAGGACCAGTGGAAATTCCTCCTCGCTCGCGGTTCCGCCGGCTGGACCGCTCCCGCAGAAGCCCAGGCCACCAAAGACGGCGCACCCGCCGCCCAGCTCTACAACCTCGAAAACGACCCCGGCGAAACCAACAACCTCTACGCCAGCCAGCCCGAAATCGCCGACCGACTCCTCAAACAACTCGAAGCCGACATCAAACGCGGCCGCTCCACCCCGGGCCCCGACACCACCAACGACGTCGACCAAATCGAACTCTGGAAAAGCGGACAATAAACACCCCACCGAGCCGCGACCGCCGAATCTCCGAACCCCGCCAGGAACGCACCGCCGCGGCGTCCGTCTTCCACAAAGCCCATCCGCAGGAGCGGCGATGCATGATCGCCGACCCACCACCAGCCCGCAGGGCGCTACCCGCCAAAGCCCATTCGCCCCCGGTAGGGACGCACCGCCGGGGCGTCCGTCTTCCTGCCAATGCCGCGTCAAACAGGATCGGATGGGGTCATGGGGATTGCGCCCCATGACCCTTCCACACCACCGGACATGCGGTTTTCCGCATCCGGCGGTTGAACCCAGCTTCTATTCACCTGCCGACTCCAGATGCTGATGCGACTTCCCAAGGGATGA
>JAUTCT010000135.1 GCA_030673875.1 Verrucomicrobiota bacterium JB025
GTCGTGCCTTCGCTACGGGCTTCTTTCGGCTCACTCACCTCACGGTGGCGACCTTGCCTTTCACTACGGTTGCTGTCACTCAGTCCGTCCAATACGTTTCAATTGTTAAGTTCATGCCCATGCCGGGCACACTAGGGACGCACCGCCGGGGCGTCCGCCAGAGCCCACCAGTCTTCCGCCAATGCTCCGCCCATCCCAGGCGCGCCAGCTCATCCCCAATCCAAAATCCCCAATCCAAAATCCAAAATTCAAAATTCAAAATCCCAATCCCCTCAAACGGCCCCCCCATGAAACTCCTCGCCCTCCTCATCCTTCTCACATCCCTCGCCACTGCCGCCCCGCCGTCCCCCCACGGCGCCACCCCGCACCCGCGCCAACTCGCCTGGCAGCAACTCCAATACTACGGCTTCGTCCATCTCGGTCTCAACACCTTCACCGACAGGGAATGGGGATTCGGCGATGAAGACCCCGCGCTCTTCAACCCGGAAAAACTCGACGCCCGCGCCATCGCCCGCACCTTCCGCCAGGCCGGCATGACCGGCCTCATCCTCACCGCCAAGCACCACGACGGATTCTGCCTCTGGCCCACCCGAACCACCCCGTACAACATCTCCAAAAGCCCGTGGAAAAACGGCAAAGGCGACCTCGTCCGCGAATTCGCCGACGCCTGCCGCGCCGAAAACATCCGCTTCGGCATCTACATCTCCCCCTGGGACCGCAACCACCCCGAATACGCCCGCCCCGGCTACGTCACCACCTTCCATAAGCAAATCACCGAAGTCGTCACCAACTACGGCCCGCTCTTCGAATTCTGGTTCGACGGCGCCAACGGCGGCGACGGCCACTACGGCGGCGCCCGCGAAACCCGCACCATCCCACCCAACTACTACCGCTTCCCCGCAGCCAAGGAAATCATCCGCAAACACCAGCCAAACTGCGTCATCTGGGGAGCCGGTGACGCCCGCTGGGCCGGCAACGAAAATGGCACCGTCGCCTATCAGCACTGGCACACCATGGACACCCGCCGCCCCGGCAACCTCGCCACCGGCGTCCCCCACGGCGACCTCTGGCAACCCGCCGAAGCAGACACCTCCATCCGCCCCGGCTGGTTCTGGCATGAAAACGAAGACACCCGCGTCAAGTCCCCCACCGAACTCCTCGACATCTGGTTCCTCTCCGTCGGCCGCGGCTCCAACCTCATCCTCAACGTCCCGCCAGACTCCAGCGGCCGCCTCCGCCAGCCCGATATCGACTCCCTACTTGCCTTCAAAAACCTCCGCGACCAACTCCTCGCCACCGACTTCGCAGCCGCCGCCAGCACCGCCGGCCCCTCGAAACCCGGTCACCCGACCGCCAACCTAACCAATTCTAACAAAAACTCCTACTGGACCACCGGAAACCTCAACACCCCCACCGCCGAGATCCGCCTCAAACAAGCCACCGCATTCGACGTCATCCACCTCCGCGAACACATCGCCCTCGGCCAACGCGTCGAATCCTTCGCCATCGACGCCCGTCTCGACGGCACATGGCAGACCATCCACACCGGCCCGACCATTGGCAGCCAGCGCCTCGCCCGCCTGCCCTTACCCGTCATCACCGACCGCCTCCGCCTGCGCATCACCGCCAGTCCCTCCCCGCCCTGCATCTCACAGTTCGCCATCCACCAACTCCCTGCCCTGCCAAAATCACCCACCACTCAATCCTCCGCCGGACTCTCCAAATCCGCCTGGAAAATCACCCACGCCACCGCCGGAGACGCCACCCTCGCCATCGATGGCGACCCCGCCACCATCTGGCACACCCACACCCACCTCGGCGAGGCCGGCCAGCAACCCCCGCCCCAATCGTTCACCGTCGACCTCGGCAGCACCACCCGCATCACCGCCTTCACCTACCTCCCCCGCCAGGACGGCGTCACCCACGGCATGACCGACCGCTACCGCTTCGAAACCTCCACCGACGGCACCACCTGGCAAACCGCCGCCGAAGGCGAATTCTCAAACATCCGCGCCAATCCCGTCGCCCGAACCGTCACCCTCCCCAAACCCGTCACCGCCACCCACTTCCGCTTCACCGCCCTCCGCGCCCTCGAGAAAAACCACGTCTCCGCCGCCGAAATCGGCATCATCTCCGCCAAATGATCCCCTCAGCGCCCCCTCAGCGCCCCCTCAGCGCCCCCAAGATCCACCCCGCCACCCGCCACCAAAACCCGCCCCCGGCCACCCGGTCCCGCACCACCACCGCCTGCCCGCACACCCCGCCCGCTTGCCGCCACCCCGGCAGTCACCCCCGCTCAACCCCTGAACTTGCTTCGCTTTCGTTGAGAAAATCCGTGCCACACCGCGTATCCTCCCCCAAAATACCCCCGGCCGCTCTACCAGCGAATCCGCATTTTCCCAACCACCATGTCATCCGCCGCCACTCAAATCCTCAATCAGGACCGCATCCCGAACACCGGCGTGCTCGTCATCCCCGGCCGCCTCAACTTCGAAGAGGCCCTCCAACTCGAAAAAATCTTCGCCGGCAGACAAATCACCTGGCTCATCGAGGAAGAATCCCATCACGACGCCCAACTCCGCTCGTATTTGGAAAAATCCGGCGCCGGCGCCATGTTCTCCGCCGCCGACGCCAAACCCGAATCCGCCGGCGAACAACTCGGCGAATTCCTTAACAACAACGGCACCCTCATTTACGTCCCCGGCCGCGCCGCCACCCGCGCCGCCACCCCCTGCCACATCCCCGGATCCCACCTCAAGGCCATGGGCTCCTTCGGCCTGCCCATCCTCCCGGTCTGCATCGACCGCCCGCGCGAATCCGCACTCGCCATCGAACGCCGCGCCAGCCTCCCCCAAACCGTCATCGCCTTCGGCAAACCCATCGGCGCCACCCGTGCCAGCGCCGCCGCATGGCAACAATCATTCTACGAAGCCGGCGAAGAAGCCCTCAGCTCACGCCCTCTCCTCAACGGCTCCCTCGGCATGGCCCTCCTCGAAGGCCTCTGCAAACACGGATCCAAAAACCTCATCTTCGACGGCTCGGACGACTCGGAACTCCCATATGCCAAAGTCCTCCCCGTCGCCATCGCGCTCTCGAAGGTCATCAAACGCGAAACCGACCAACCCCGCGTCGCCATCGTCCTGCCACCCGGAAAAGCCGGCCTCATCGCCAATATCGCCGTCATCTTCGCCGGAAAAATCCCCGTCAACCTCAACTTCACCGCCGGCCCCGAAGCCGTCCGCTCCTGCATCCGCCAGTCCGGCGTCGACCGCTTCATCACCGCCGACCCCTTCGTCCGCAAGGTCTCCTCCTTCCCATGGCCGCCCAACCGCGACCTCATCCTCGTCGAACGCGTCATCCCGAACATCAAAAAGGACATCATCAAATGGGCCGCCATCACCAAAATCATGCCGGCCAGCGCTCTCGGCTTCATGCTCGGGCTCAACAAACGCAAAGGCGATGACGAAGCACTCGTCATCTTCACCTCCGGTTCCGCCGGCGAACCCAAAGGCGTCCCCCTCACCCACCGCAACGTGCTCGCCAACGTCAACCAGTTCGCCGCACGCGTCAACCTCGCCGAAAACGCCTCCATCCTCGGCTGCCTCCCGCTCTTCCACTCCTTCGGCTGCACCGTCACCCTCTGGTTCCCCATCATCGAGGGCATCAACCTCGTCACCTACCCCAGCCCCCTCGAAACCAAGCGCCTCGCCGAACTCATCGCCCTCCACCAGGTCGACCTCCTGCTCTCCACACCCACCTTCCTGCGCGGCTACATGAAGCGCATCGACCCTCCCCAACTCTCCTCACTCAAACTCGTCGTCACCGGCGCCGAAAAACTCCCGCGCAACCTCGCCAACGCCTTCGAGGAAAAATTCGGCATCGCCCCACAGGAAGGCTACGGCCTCACCGAAACCTCACCCGCCACCAACGTCAACCTCCCCGACCCCGAACCGGAAAAAGACGCCGTCACCATCCCCAGCTCACGCCCCGGATCCGTCGGCCACCTCCTCCCCGGACTCGCCATCCGCATCACCGACCCCGTCACCGACAAGGAACAACCCCTCTCCCAACAGGGCATCATCTGGTTCAAGGGCGCCAACGTCTTCACCGGATACCTCAAAAACCCGGAAAAATCCAAAGACGTGCTCGATAACGGATGGTTCCGCACCGGCGACGTCGGCCGCGTCGACGACGACGGATTCCTCTACATCGAAGGCCGCATCTCCCGCTTCTCCAAAATCGGCGGCGAAATGGTCCCCCACGAAGCCATCGAAGCCGCCATCAACAAAGTCCTCGGCCTCGACAACGAAGCCGAACGCCGCATCGCCATCGTCGGCGTCCCCGACGAACAAAAGGGCGAAGCCATCCTCCTCCTCTCCACCATCGCCGGCCAGGCACTCGAACAGGAATGCATCGACCTCCGCTACAAACTCCTCGACGAAGGCCTCTCATCCCTCTGGTGCCCAAAAACCATCATCCCCGTCTCCGAAATCCCCGTCCTCGCCTCCGGCAAACTCGACATCAAAGGCTGCGAAGCCCTCGTCGGCTCCGACAAATAAACATCCACCAGCCCGCAGGGCGCTACCCGCCAAATCCCACCCGAGCTAGCGCGCTCTCGATGAGAGCGCACACAAAGCCCATCCGCCCCAGATCCCGTCCGCCGGTAGGGCCGCACCGCCGGGGCGTCCGCCCCAGAGCCCATCCGCCAAAGCCCACCCGAGGTAGCGCGCTCTCGACGAGAGCGCACACAGAGCCCATCCGCCAAAGCCCACCCGAGGTAGCGCGCTCTCGATGAGAGCGCACACAGAGCCCATCCGCCCCAGATCCCGTCCGCCGGTAGGGACGCACCGCCGGAGCGTCCGCCCCAAAGCCCATCCGAGGTAGTGCGCTCTCGATGAGAGCGCACACAGAGCCCATCCGCCGCAGAGCCCATCCGCCCTCACCCACGGCCCACCGGGGCCGCACAAATCCATTAGTCATCAGCCATCAGCCATTTCCTCAGTGGAAATCATAACTCCTCCCCGCATGCGCCGGGTCCACCCCGCCCAGCGGCTCCACCCCCGTCACATACACCGTCACCTGGTCCGCCTCATTCCGCTGCACCCGCCCGCACGCTAACAAAAACGGCTCGCTTACGATCACCATCCGCAGCTCCTCAAACGTCGTCTTCGGCACAAACAAATTCGCAATCCCCGTTTCATCCTCCAGCGTGATGAAACAATGCCCCTTCGCCGTCCCCGGCCGCTGACGGCAAATCGCCATCCCCGCCACCGTCACCGGCAAGCCGCCCGGCAGATTCGTCAACTCGCTCGCCCGCAGCACCTCCCGCGTCCCGTGCGCCTCCCGCCACAGCCTCATCGGATGCGGCCCCACGCTCGCCCCCTGCGTCGCGAAATCCGCGCTCAACCTCTCCCCCATCCCCATCGCCTCCAACGGCGCGCGGTAGGGACGCACCGCCGGGGCGTCCGCCCCCCCGTCATCGCCCCCATCCAGCAAATCCCCATACAACGGCAGCTCCACCTGCCACTGCGCCTGCCGCCGGTGCCCCACCTCCGGCAGCGCGTTCAGCGCCCCCGCCTTCGCCAGCACCCGCCGCTCCTTCGCCGACGGACCCACCCGCGTGAGAAAATCCTCCAGCGAATCAAACCCCATCGCCCCCCTCTCCCGCACCACCCGCGCCGCCGTCCCACGCGAGACCCCCTTCAGCCGGTGCAGCCCCAGCCGCAGCGTCGCATCATCCACCACCACCGTCTCCACCTCGCTCGCCACACAACACACCGGCCGCACCCGCACCCCGTGCCGCTTCGCATCCTGGATCAGCGTGTTCACCGAGTAGAAACCCATCGGCTGCTCGTTGATCAGCCCCGCGTAAAACTCCGCCGGATGGTGCACCTTCAGCCAGCAACTCGCATACGCGATCAACGCGAACGAAATCGCATGACTCTCCGGAAACCCATACAGCGCAAACGACCCGATCGACTCGACAATCTTCTCCTGCACCAGCTCCCCCACACCCCGCTCCGTCATCCGCTGCCGCAACCGCTCCGTCACCCTCACCATCCGCTCGTCACTCCGCTTGAACGACATCGCCCGCCGCAGCTCGTCCGCCTCCGCCCCGCTGAAACCCGCCACCTCCATCGCCATCCGCAACACCTGCTCCTGAAACAACGGCACACCCAGCGTCCGCTTCAAAATCGGCTCGCACGCCGGATGCATGTAATCCACCGCCTCCCGACCGTTTCGCCGGTTCAAATACGGATGCACCAAATCCCCCACAATCGGCCCCGGCCGGATGATCGCCACCTCGATCGCCAAATCGTAAAACGTCGCCGGCCGCATCACCGGCAGCGTCGCCATCTGCGCCCGGCTCTCCACCTGGAACGTCCCCACCGTGTCCGCCCGACACAGCAAATCAAACACCGCCGGATCATCCTTCGGAATCAGCGCCAGATCCACCGGCTCCCCGCGCCGCGCCCGGATCTCCAGCGCCCGCTCCATCGCCGCCAGCATCCCCAGCCCCAGCAAATCAATCTTCACGATCCCCATGTCCTCGCAATCATCCTTGTCCCACTGCACCACATTCCGCCCCGGCATCGCCGCCGGCTGCAGCGGCACCACCGCGTCCAGCCCGCGGTCGCACACGATCATCCCGCCCGAATGCTGCCCCAGATGCCGCGGCTTCCCCAGCACCGCATGATAGAGATGGCACAGCGCCCCGACCCGCGGATGAGACGGCGGCAGAATCGACGCCACCCGGTCCTCAAACTCCGCCATCCGCTCCTTCACCTCGCCCTCGCCGAAACTCCGGAATGCCGCTGATAGATCGGAAAACCGGTCCGCCGCCTCCGGCGGAAACCCGAGCACCTTGCTCATCTCCCGAAACGCCGACTTCTTCCGGTAGGTGATCACGTTCGCCGTCATCGCCGCACCCCGCTCGCCGTATTTCCGGAACACGTGCTGGATCACCTCCTCCCGCCGCTCGCCCGAGGGAAAATCAATGTCCACATCCGGCCAGCTCTTCCGGTTCTCACTCAGAAACCGCTCGAACAACAACCCTCCCCCCACCGGATCCACCGCCGTGATCCCCAGCGCGTAGCACACCGCCGAATTCGCCGCCGACCCCCGCCCCTGGCACAAAATCCCCCGCCCCCTCGCAAACTCCACCAGATCATTCACGATCAGGAAATACCCCGGAAACCCCAGCCGCTGGATCATCTCCAGCTCCTTCTCCAGCTGCGCCTTCACCTTGCTACTACAAACCCCGTATCTCCGCGCCGCCCCCGCATACGTCAGCCGCCGCAACAGCGTGCACTGCTCCCCCTGCGAAAGCGGCATCCCCCGCCCGTCCGGAAAATCCGGAAACCGATACCCCAGATTCTCCAGCGTGAACCCCACCCGGTCCGCCAGCCTCAGCGTGTTCTCCACCGCCTCCGGCAAATCCGCGAACAGCGCCGCCATCTCCCCCGCGCCCTTCACATGCCGCTCCCCATTCGGCGCCAGCAAGCGCCCCGCCCCGTCCAACGGCACATGATTCCGCAGGCACGCAAACGCATCCGCCAGCATCCGGTCGCCCCGCCGCGCGTGCAACGGCGCGTTGCTCGCCAAAACCGGCAACCGCAAATGCCCCGCCAGATCCACCAGCAAGCGCCCCAGTTTCCCGTCATCCCGCAGCCCGTGCCGCGTCACCTCCACAAACACATTCCCCACCCCGAACCGCTCCACCAACCTCTTCACAAACCGCAGCCCACCTTTCCGATCCCCCCGCAACAAGCGCCGGCACAGCGGCCCGTCCCGATCCCCCGTCAGCGCCAGCAACCCGCCATCCGCCAGCTCCAGACCAAACCCCTCATCCGGATGCAGATGCCGGTCCGTCAAATGCCGCCCCAGCGCCTGATACCCCTCCCGCGTCGCGCACAACACCGGAAAACCCGCCCCGTCCGCCTCCTCCAGCATCGCCCCCACCAGCGCCCGCACCCCGCACTCCACCGCCGCATGATGCGCCCGCGCCGACCCATAAAACCCCGCCCGGTCCGTCACCGCCACCGCCTCAAGCCCCAGCCGCGCCGCCTCCCGCACCACCGCCTCCGGCTCGCTCGCCCCCTCCAGAAACGAAAACGCCGACCGCGCGTGACATTCAACAAACCTTCGACCACTCATCTCCTCCCTCCTTGTTGACAAATTCTCCACACATGGCAAATTGCCATCATGATCAAAACGCAAGTCCAGATCCCGGACGAGTTGTATCGCAAAGCGAAACAGATCGCCAAGGAACGGGAATGGTCTCTGGCCGAAGTCATGCGGCGCGGACTCGAATACATGGCCCGCACCCACCCACCCGCATCAGCAACCGAAGCCAATCTTCCCGTTCTCAAGGAAGAAGCGTTTTCCGAGAACTTCGACCAACTCGACTTCCGCTCCCTCGCAAGCGACGACGAATCCCTCCGCGGCATACGGCAATGACCAGCGTCGACACCAACATCCTCCTCTACTCCCTCAACCCAGGCTCCGAGCGGCATGGGAAAGCCCGCGACTTCCTCCAAAACACGCTCGCCGACGGACAGGTGGTCATCACCGACTACGTCCTCGTCGAACTGTACAACCTGCTCCGCAATCCGGTCGTTCTCAAGAAACCCCTCACCGCAAAAGCCGCCGCCGGCATCGTCACAAGTTATCTCAAACACCCCACGGTCACCCGTGCCGAAAACGCCCCCGTCATGGAGCAGATCTGGGAAATGGCCTCCCGTCCGGGTTTCCCGCGCCGGCGGATTTTCGACCTCCGTCTCGCCCTCACGCTCCAGCACCACGGCGTCACCCATTTCGCCACTGCCAACGTCAAGGATTTCAAAAACCTCGGCTTCGAAAAAGTCTGGAACCCGCTGACATAACAACGCGCCGGTAGGGACGCACCGCCGGGGCGTCCGCGTCCTCTCAACGGCCCGCAGGGCCGCACTCTTCCAATTAGTCATTTGCACTTAGTCATTAGTCATTAGTAATCCCCCTCCACCCGCCACGTCCCCGGCACCCGGAATGCCAGTCTCACCAGACTTCCGCTTTCCACCCGCACGTCCCACTCCACCTGCTGCCACGCCCGCTCCTTCGCCCACCAATTCCCCGACACCGGAAACGGCCCCCGCTTCCCCGTGATCCTCCCCGGATACGGCCCCGTGAGAATCGCCAGCGGATCCGGAAAACGCCCGCCCTCCTCATGCGCCACCGCCACCTCCCGCGGCGGCCGAAACCTCCGCAACGGCAGCGTCGACGCCGGCAGAAACGACCCATCACACGCCACCTCACCCGCCCCCGCCGCCGGATGCAGTGAAAACCCGTCCGGCTCATGCGTTCCCGGCGGCACCGGGATCCCCACTCTATCAGCTCCTAACATCGCCTCCAGCTTCGCCAGCGTCTCCGCCCAGCGTTCCGGCTGCGGCAGCTGCCGCCCGAACCACTCGCGCTGCGCCGCCGTCGCAAATGACGCCACCGCATCCAGCTCCAGCGCCACCACCGGGGCGCTCAGCTTCACCTCCTCCAGCATCACCTGCAGCGGCGCCAACATCCCCTCCACCGTCACCTGCGGTTCCGCCAGCCGCAGCCGCCGCCTCACCGCATCGCTCGTCTCCAGTTCCAGCCCCAACTCCAATTCCCGCGCCGCCAGATGCCGCGCCGCCAGCCGCCCGCTCACCGCATGCAGCAAGCGCCGCAGCGCAAACACCACCGGCTCCAGCGAGGACACCGGGTCCTCAAACACAAAGCGCCCCGCCAGCGACTCCGGCGGACGGTGCAGCCGCAGCAACCGCCGCGTCCTGCCGTGCAACAAATCATGCCAGCGCCCCACCTCCGGACCCAGCCGTTCCGCCAGCGCCTGCCGCGGCAAACGCATGAAATCCCCCAAACTCCGCAAGCCCCAGCCGCCTAACAACTCCACCGTCCCCCCGCGCCCGCCCAATGCCCCCAGCACATCCAGCGGCAGCGGTTCCAGATCCTCCGGGGAAATCACCAACCCGCACAACCGTTCGTCCCGCGCCGCCAAATACGCCAGGTCCGGCGTCTCCGCCCGCGCGTGCCAGATCTCCGCACCGTCGATCTCCAGCGCCAGCAACTCCTCGTCCACCTGCCGCCGCCGCGTCGCCAGATCCAGCACCACCGCGTCCGCCGAAGTGATCTCCACATCCGGCACCAGCCCGTCCGCCAGCTTCACCAACTCCGCCCGCAACCCCGCTTCCGCCTCCGCATCCCGCTCCAGCACCCGCAGGTCCGGGCACCGCACCAGCGCCCGGTTCAGCGGCCACCCCGCCATCACCCCCGCGCCCCGCGCCACCCGGTTCACCGCCAGCAACGGCAGCTTGCCATGCACCTCCTTCCCCTCCGGCTTCGCCAAAACCGCCGCCGGACACAAGGCATCCACCTGGCCGCGGGTCACCGCCACCACCGCAAAATCAGCAACATGCAACGCCGCAAACATCAGTCAGTCATGAACCATCGGTTAAAGCCCACCGGCAGGGACGCACCACCGGTAGGGACGCACCACCGGATCGGATGGGGTCATGGGGATTGCGCCCCATGACCCTTCCACACCACCGGACATGCGGTTTTCCGCATCCGGCGGTTGAACCCAGCTTCTATTCACCTGCCGACTCCAGATGCTGATGCGACTTCCCAAGGGATG
>JAUTCT010000136.1 GCA_030673875.1 Verrucomicrobiota bacterium JB025
CCCTTGGCTTCTTGGCGGTTCAAATTCCCCCCAACCCAAGCCCCCAACCCAAGCCCCCAACCCAAGCCCCCAACCCAAGCCCCCAACCCGCGCCCCTCATCCCATCCCGAAACCCCGCGGTTCAGAACTCCCCGCCCTCCACTCCCAGCCGGATGTCCTCCGAGTTCCCGCGCAGCTCAGGCGCATACATCGCCTCCGCCGTCGCCGGCAGCGCCTTGAACATCCCCGGCGTCTCCGCCCTCAGCTGATAGCGCAGCGTCTGCGTCCCCCGCGGCAGCCTCCGGATGAAGAAATCCACCGTCTCGTCACGCGGTTCCATATAGACGCCCAATCCCCCCGGCACATACCCGCTCAGGGCCTCCACCGCCTCGAACCCCGCCGCCTTCGCATCGGAGAAAACCAGATACTCATAGTCGTTCTTGCTCTCCAGGATCAGCTCCACCTCGATCCGCTCGCCGGACTTCACCGCATCCCCGTCCTTCAGCTCGATCCGCTCGAACTTCTCGACCTTCTGCTTCACCACCAGCCCGGTTTCATCCGGCACCTCCGTCTCATCCTCCAGCGGCACCAGCTTCCACACCTTGCGAGCCACCTTCACCTCCAGCCCCGCCGCGCGCAGCTTGTCCTCCAGCGTGAACACCTCCAGATACGCATTCGCATACAGCGTCCCCCTGCCGGTCTTGCGCAGCTCCACCACATGGTCCCCGCCGGAAACGGCTTCACCTGCTAGAACCACCGTACCATCGAATGAAAACAGGTTCTCCCGGTCGATCTTCACCTTCCTCACCGGCATCCCGTCCACCAGCACCTCGACCTCCATCTCCGGCGCATCCTCGCCGCTCGCCTTGAAATACGCCGCTATCGCCTCGACCGCATACGCCGTGTCCCGCGTCGAATCCCAATACGTCGCGTGCTTCCGGTTGTTCACCAGATACTTCACCAGCCCCCGCGTGTCCTCGTCGTCCGGCTTCGCCGCCGCCAGCAATTTCAGATACCACGCGTGCGCCTCGAACCGGCTGCCATACCAGAACCACCAATACCCGTCGTTCGGCAGCTCGAGATAACTCGTCTGATTCTCCTCATCCCGCTTCTGGAACTGGGAAACCAGCCGGATCAGCTCATCCCGCCGCGCCTCGTCGCCTACCCGGTGCTGTTCCAGCCCGACCAGGCACTTCGCATACACCGGCAACTCCACCCGGTCCCGATAGAGAAACGCCAGCATCGGCTCCGAATCCAACCCCGACTCGCCGAGCACCATCCGCGTGAACGCATCCATCGCGTCGCAGCGGCGCTTCACCAGCTTCCTCGTTTCCTTCGGCTCTTTGCCCGCCTTGCGCACCGCCTCGCGCTCCACCCAGCGCTGCAGTCCCGCCACCTGCGTCTTCTCGTGCTCCGCCAGCCACGTCACGCCAGCGTCGAGCATCCTCTCCGGCACCTCCGCACCGTGCGCCCTCGCCACCAGCAGCCCGTGAACCACGACCGCCGTAGTATGTGGCCACGACCGTTCCCGGTAACCGGAAAACCATCCCCAGCCACCGTCGAAATTCTGCATGTCCATCAGCTTGGAAACTCCCTGCTCCACCATCTTCTCCAGCTCCACCTCGTCAAACACCGGATTCCGCTGCCAGCGCTTCCACTGCGCCGCACGCTCGCCGGCGTCCCCCAGCTCCTGCGGGTTCAGGTTGTTCCGCTTCGCCCGCACCTCATCCAGACTCAGGTCCAGATCCTCCAGCATCTTCTGCGCGATCACCGCCGGCACGAACCGGTTCAGCGTCTGCTCCGTGCACCCGTGCGGGTAGTCCGCCAGATACGGAATCGCATCCACCACCGCACCCGCCACCGTCGGTGAAAACCGCACCGTCAGCTTCGTCTGGTCCGGCCTGCGCCGGTCCGGCACCTGCATCACGATCCGCGCGCTCTGCTCGTCCGGACCCACCGCCCGGCTCCACGCATCCTGCCGCGACATCCCGTGCACCAGCACCGGCAGCTTGCGTTCCACCGCATCGCCGTCGTCGCCCGCATCCGCCTTCATCCGCACCACCGCCTCGCCCTCCTTCAGCGCCTTCACCCGCCAGTCCACCCGCGCCTCGGACCGCGCCGCGATCTCCACGGTCCGCGTCCCACCCTCGACCAACTCCAACTCGCCACCATCCAGTTCCAGCGAAACCGTCACCGATTTCGCCTCACCGTGATCATTGTGCACCACCGCGCTCAGCACCGCCTCATCCCGCTCCACCAGGAAACGCGGGGCCTGCAGCCTCACCAGCAGATCCTTCGATGCCACGATCTCCGCAGCCCCCTCGCCCACCCGTGTCCCGGGCAACAAGGTCCACACCCGCGCCTTCCACGTCGTCAGGTTGTCCGGAAACTCCAGCGGAATTTCCACCGATCCATCCGCTCCCACCTCGACCTCGCCCGCCCACTTCAGCAAATCCGCGAAATCCTTCCGCACCACGATCTCCGCCCTGCCGTCGGGGTTGTTGAGGATCGCATCAATGCTGTTCCTCGTGATCGCGAAATCCCCGCTCCTCAGCCCGTTCGTCGGCGCTGCCGTCTCCGCCAAAGGCGCCACCGCATCCATGGCGAGCGACCGGCTCTTCCTCATGACTCCCCGGCCGAACGCCCCTTCGGAGGCAAATGCATCCACACTCCCCTCACCCGCGATCCCCGCATAGACGAAAATCCCGAGGTCCCCCATCCGCTCCATGCCCTCCCTCACCAGCCCGCCCGCGGCGGCCGGCACCGAGCCTGAAATACGACCCCCATAGTAGTGATTCTGCCACTTCCAGAACGCCTCGCGGACCGGCCCGACGTTGGATCCGCCCGTGATCGCCTCCAGCGCCTTGTCATACACCGCCAGCACCGCCGTCCCGGACACCGGGTCGCCATGCTCATCACGCAGCGTCACCCGCAGCGCCGACTCCTCGCCCGGCTTCACCCGCTCCTTCGCCGGCTCCAGCGTCACCTCCACCAGCTTGCTCACCGGCGGCAGCAGGATCTGCCGCACCGCCGTGTGCACCCGCGCCCCGTGCACCGTCACCCCCTCGATAAACACATTCGGCATGTCCGCCAGCTCCACCGGCACCTCGATCTCCCGGCTCTTGCCATCCAGCTTCACCAGTTTCGCCTCCTCCGCCGCCGGCATCCCGGCCCGCAGGAAAACCCACACGTCCGCATTCTCCCGGTCGCTGTTCACCCGCAGCTTCACCGTCTCACCCGGCGCATACTCCGACTTGTCCGCCACCAGTTCCAGCGGCCCGAACCGCCACTCGTCCGGATCCACCCGGCCTTCGCCGAAAACCGCGAACACCACCCCGTTTTCCACCATCTCACCCCCATCGTGAGCCAACTCCGCCGCCAGCCGATACTGCCCAGCCTCCGGCGCGGCAAACTCCTGCCTCACCCGGCCCTCCGCATCCGTCACCACATCCCACACCTTCACTTCCTTCTCGCCCACCAATCCTCCATCATCCATCGACAACCGATACATCACCAGCCGCCCCTTCGCGCCCGCCACCGGTTTGCCGGCCAGCGTCGCCGCCGCCACCGTCGCCACCACCTTGTTTCCGGGCGAGACATGCCCGCGGTCCATCCACAGCACCACCTCGAACGGCCGCCGCGCCGCGATCACGCTGCCCGTCCCCCGCTCCTCGCGCCGCGATGCATCCACCACCCGCGCCTCCACGTTGAACCTCGCATCCATGTCGCCGTGGATCTCCTTGGTCAAAGCCGTATCCACCTCCACCGTCACCGTCCCGTCCGGCCCGATCGCCAGCTCGCGCTTCATCACCAGCTCCTCCGGCGTCCAGCGGTTGCCACGCCACCACGGCGGATTCGGCGGGATGCAGCACCACCGGTCCCACCCCGGATGCCACGCCGCGGTTTCTCCCAGCCACCACGCACCGCGCCCATACAGCCAGTCCCACCGCCAGGCCGGGAACCACTTCTCGCCCATCGACGCCCGCTTCACGATCACCTCCACCTCCGCATTCCGGACCGGCGCGCCGTGGAAGTAATTCGCCACCACCTTCACCTCGAACTTCTCACCCAGCCTCACCGGCTCGTCCGGCGCCTCCACCGTCACCTCATACTCCGGCTTCCGATACTCCTCCACCCGGAACGAAACCGACGCCTGCATCCGGTTGGAAATGGAAAACACCGCATGCCAGCCCCCCAGCGCACCCTCTTTCGGCAGCACCACCTCAGCCTCCACCGCACCCAGCTCGTCCGTCTTCAGCTTCTCCACCTTCACCACTTCCCCGCCGTGCCCGTCCCGCACCACCAGACTCCCGACCTTGCCCGCCCACTTGTCCTCGTCGGCCCCGTCATACCCCACATTGCGGAGGAAGAACTTCAAGTGCGCCGTATTCCCCGGCTTGTAGAGCGGCCGGTCGGACAGACCATAGCTCATGTCCCGCGTCCCCTGCTGCCCGCGCACCGGATTGATGTGAATCCCGCAGTATCCGCTGAATGCCACCAGCTTGCCGCCCTTCCTCGCCATCGCCAGCCATTGATATCTCGAATCCGCGTCACCCGGCTTCAGCAACACCTTGCCCTCCGCATCCGTCCCCTTCTCAAACTCCTTGGTCAGGATGTCCTGCCGCCGCCCCAGCGGAATCTTCCGCTCGCGCTGCACCCGCCGATACCCGAAATACTCCAGCTTCGCATCCGCCACCGGCGCACCACTGCCGGCATCCACCAGCCACCATTGCTCGCGCCCACCCACACCACGCGTCACCAACACCGAATCCACCACCCACGCCAACGCGTGAAACTCGTCCCCGCCCTCCATTTTCCCCGTGATCCACCATGCCCCGGCCTCATCCACCGGCACCTCGACCATCGCCCGCGCATCCGCATGCCCCGTCCGCGGCTCCAACTCCCGCACCCAGCGCTCCGCCACCTCACCCACATACTTCGACTTCTTCTCCCGGATCAACCGCGAGCCAATCTGCCCGAACTGGATCCTCTGCCAGTCCAGCTCCTTCGGATTGCTCTTCAGATAGGAAATCACATCCCCCAACAACTCATCCACATCCACCGGCGCCGCCGTCAGCGCGACCGAGTGACCATTCCGAAACACCAGCGGGACCTGCGGCCGCTCGCCCGCCGGAACCGGCTCCGGCACCTCAAAGCGCCCCCAGTTCCCCGTAATCTGCTCAAGCCGCTTCTTCCGCTGGTTCCGATACCCCGGCCCGTGCTTCGCAATCACCCGCTCCAGCACCTCCCGCGCCTTCACAAACTGCCGACGGTTCAGAAACACCTCGACCAACTCGTCCCCCGCATGATCCCGCTCATCCATCACCGAGCGATACATCGCGATGAAATGCTCGTCCGCCGGCAGCTTGAATCGCCGCACCCCGTCCGAGGTCTTCGCCAGGCACTCATCCTCCGCCAGCGTGTGCACCGCCAGCACCCCCTTCTCCTCGTCCGCATCCCGACCCCGCCACCAGCCGTATCCCGCCAGCGTCTGCACGCCAAACTCATTGCGGAAAAATCGCGCCAGCTCCACCGTCACGTCCGCCGCATGGTCCGGCTTCAACCGCGCCTGCTCCGCCAGCGCAAACCGCCAGCGCTCGCCGTCGTTCGCCGCCGCATCCCAGGACTCCGGCACCCCGAACAACAACGGCCCGTCAACCAACCACGGCGCACCCTCCGTGCCACCCTCCGGACCCATGTCACCCCAATCCGGCAACTCAGCCAAATCCGTCAAACTCTGCAGCTTCCATGACGCACCCGTCTGCAGGGCACCCGCCACCCGGTTCCAAATCATGAATTTCCCGTCATCATCCGCGTGGGGCAGCGCCTTCAAATACAACTGCACCGACCTCACCCGGTCCCGATACGCCGTCTGCACCACCTGCCCGGCCGCCGGCTTGCCGTCCTGCATCCGATACACCCCATTCCGGTCCGCCCGCTCGAACTCCCCGCCCACGATCCGTCCGATGTGCTGCGCCTGCTGATACATCAGCCCCGCCTGCATCAGCACCATCGCATTCTCCGGATGCGTCTCCACCGCACGCTCGACCAGCGCGTCAAACTCACCCCACGCGTTCAATTTCCCCACCCCCTTGAATGCCTGCCGCAGATCCTCGGCCGACTGCTCATCGGAAAACTCGATCAACTTCCCCTCATAAAGATCGATCAACTCGCGCCACATCCCACCCTCGGACAACCGGTCCCGCTCCTTGCGCAAATCCGCGAACCCGTCACCCCACGCCACACCGGAAATCACCAACAACGCACACAAATAAGCAATCGCCTTCATCACATTGAAAACGACACACCAATCTCTGTTTCCTTAGAAGAAAAATCACTCTGATTCAGCGCTTCCCCTGCCCACGCCAATTCCGCCGCCCCCCGGCACTCCGCCAATCACGCCACCCCGCGGAAAATCCGCCTGAGCGCCCGCTCATCCCGGGGGAAATCCAGCACACCACAGCCCTCAACGACTCAGCCACCGGCCTCAGGCATCCAGAAAGCCGGTCAGCGGACTGGTCGCGCTCGCCGCATCGATCACCTCCGGCAGACCCAATTCAAACGCCTCGCGCCCGGCTTCCACCGCCTGCTTGAACGCCACACCCATCCGCACCGGATCGCTCGCGATCGCAATCGCCGTATTCACCAGCACCGCATCCGCCCCCATCTCCATCGCCTCCGCCGCATGGCTCGGCACACCGATTCCCGCATCCACCACCACCGGCACCGTCGCCTGCTCGATGATGATCCGGATCTGATCGCGCGTCGCAATCCCCCGGTTGGAACCGATCGGCGCACCCAGCGGCATCACCGTCGCCGTGCCCACCTCCTGCAGGCGTTTCGCCAGCACCGGGTCCGCATTGATATACGGCAGCACCGTGAACCCCTCCTTCACCAGAATTTCCGCCGCCTTCAGCGTCTCGATCGGGTCCGGCAGCAAATACGTCGGGTCCGGATGAATCTCCAGCTTCACCCACTTCGGCAGACCCGCCGCCTCCGCCAGCCTCGCCAGACGAACCGCCTCCTCCGCATTCATCGCCCCGCTCGTATTCGGCAGCAGCAGATACTTCTCCGGATCCACAAACTCGAGGATATTGGCATACGGATCATGCCCGCCGCTCAAGTCCGCGCGCCGCAGCGCCACCGTCACAATCTCCGTCCCACTTGCCGCCAGCGCGTCCCGCATGGCTTCGTTGGATGGAAATTTCCCGGTCCCCAGAAACAGGCGGGAATTGAATTCACGGTCGGCGATCTTCAGTGGTGTCATGATGCGATTCTACGGGAAAAAAGGGAAAATCCGGCCAGCCACTCCTCGAACGAAGCGTGGTCGTTGAAGTCATACTGCCAGCAGTGAAACCCGAACGCCTTCCCGGTCTCGATGTTCTGCGCCAGATCGTCGATGTAGAGCGTCTCCTCCGGCACCAGCGCGTGACGGTCCACCGCAGTTTCGTAAATCGGCGCATGCGGCTTCACCTCACCCGCCTCAAACGACAACACCGCCTCGTCAAACAGCGAAAACTGCGGGTATTTCTCAAATACCCACGGGCAATGGATCGCGTTCGTATTGGAAAACAAAATCAACCGGTGACCCGCCTCCTTCAGCCGCCGGACCACCTCCCACATCGGCTCGTTCGGGGTGAAGATATCCTGCCACGTCTCGCGGAAAACCTGCGCATCCGCATCGCTGCCCAGCACCTCCAGGCACCACGCGGTCCACTCGTCCGCCGGGATCCTCCCGGCTTCAAAATCATCCTTCCGCTCCAGCAACCGCGCCAACCGTGCCTCACCATCCTCCACCCCCGCCGGCATCAGCCGCGCCAATCTCGGTTCAAACTCAAAATCCAGCAGCACCCGTCCGATATCGTACAAAAAAGTCATGTAAACAGCCTCGTTTCCGCCGGCATCCCGGCACGCCCCTTCATCGGTCCTCTGCGAGGTTTTTCAAGATAAACCTCGCGCCGGAAACCGCACCGAGACTGTGACCGTGAACCGCAAGCGCCCGTTTCATCGAACGCCAGCCGGCCTGCCCGTCCGCCAGCAGATCCGCCACCCGCGCACCAAGCTTCTCCGGCGTCTCCGCCAGATACCCCCCGCCGATCTGCTCCAGCAACCGCAAATTCCCCTCCTCCTGGCCGGGCACCAAATGATGAATCAACATCGGACACCGCGCCGCGATCGACTCGTGCACCGTCGCCCCCCCCGCCTTGCCCACCACCAGATGATGCCGGCTCAGATACTCCGGCACCCTCCGCGTCCACCCCACCAACCGCACCCGCCCCGGATACGCCCGCTTGATCTCTGCCGCCCGCGAATACAACCGCCGCACGTTCTTGCCCAACACGATCGTCAGCGTCACCCGCTCGTCCGCATTCAGCAGCGCCTTGCTGTGCCGGCGCACATACGGCAGCTTCGCCGTCGGAAAATACAGCACCCGGAACGGATCGCACCCGTCCTCCGCCGACAAGGGCCTGAGATCCCCCAACTTCGGATGCACCGGAAACCCCGTATCCACGATCCTCCCCGGATCCAACCCCTCGCCAACCATCGCGTCCCTCGTCGCCCCGTCCGTCACCAGCCACCAGTCCGTCGGCGCGTTCATCCACGCCGCGTTGATCTCGATCGAATCCGTCACCGCTGTGAAAATCGGCACCCGCCTCCCGTCAGCCGCGAAAATCCGCTCCAAATGATACGGATACAGCGGATACGTGCTCACCACCGCGTCCGGCTTGAACTCCTCCATCACCCCCGCCAGCGCCCGCTCCGGCTTGCGCATGAACGACAAGCGCTCCTTGCTGAAATCACACTGGTCCGTCGACTTGTAAATCCTCGCCCACAACCGCGGCGCGTGCGTCGTCACCCCGCGATACAGCTTGCTCACGATCGGCGTCAAAACCGGCAACCCCTGAAAACACGGATCCTCCACACGCACCGTCACCCCCATGTCCTCCAGCGCCAGCGCCAGATTCCGGGCCGCGCTGTTGTGCCCCTCGCCAAATGCGGCTGTCACAATCAAAATTCGTCGTTTCTCAGCCATGAAGTGCGTGTGCCGCCGTTTTTATAGGCACACGGACGTTGCGTCCACGAGCTTTTCAAGCTTTCCTTCCCTCCAGGAATGCCAAAGGACCCTAAGCCGGTGAAACTCAAGACGGTTGACGAGGAAATCGAACAACCGAAGCCCGTATTCCGTCTGCACAACGCCGCCACGGACAGCACCCCAAAACCGGTCAAACTCAATCCGACCGCCAAATCCGCCGATCCGGACGAACCCACCGAGGTCAGCCAGCGCCTCACCGTCCCCACCAAAAAAGACGTCGACCTCCGCTCACAGGAACCGGACATCGAATCCCTCATCGAGCCCGACGCCTCCGACAACGAAGCCCTCGAGGAAAACTGGGGCAATCAGGATCACGCCAAACGCCCCGTCCCGTGGGGCTGGTTCATCCTCCTCCTCATCGCCATCATCGGCGCCCTCATCTGGTCCATCGGCAAACTCGGTGAAGCCGAAAAACAAGCCGACCTCATCCGCGAGGAAACCGTCACCACACTCATCGACGAAGAACGCGAAGTCCGTGAAGCCACCGAACTCGTCAAAAACCTCGAATCCGCCACCACAAGCTACTTCGCCGCAGCCACCCCGGACGACCTCCTCCCCTGCGTCCGCCATCCCGAGCGGGTCGCCCCGTTGATCGCAGACCACTACTCACGCCACCCATTCCAGCCGTTCAAACTCGTCCGAATCTCCTCACTCAAACCATTCACCCTCGAAAACCAGGGGAATTTCTGGCTCGCCAAAGTCGAAACCGAAAACGCCGGCGACCAACAAATCATCATCGAGGTCATGGAACACGGCCCTCCGCTCATCGACTGGGAAACCCACACCTGCTACCAGCCGATGAACTGGGACGACTACGTCACCAACCGACCCGGCGGCACCACCCTCGACTTCCGCATCTACCTCAAACCGGACAACTTCTACAGCCACGAGTTCGCCAACTCCGCAGATCTCCTCTGCTGCAAACTCACCACCCGCGACAGCGATGCCCACCTCTTCGGCTACATGCACGCGGACAGCCAGGTCGCCAGCGAGCTCAAACAACTCGTCCACAAAAACAATTCCGCCAAAACCGCCGCCATCCTCAGACTCAGACTCCCGGAAAACACCATGTCCCGCTCCGGCGTCTGGATCGAAAAACTCCTTGCACCCCGCTGGATTTTTGTCACCCCTCCGGACATCCAGCCTTGATCCCCGCGGATCTTCCCCCACCTTCCCACGTCCTTGACGCGCATGGAGAACACGCAAACCCCGGTGTCCACCCTCCGTCCCGCCATCCTCGGGACCTCGGCCTTTCTCGCCGTCCAATACACCATCGCCCTCATCAAGCTCAACGCCTCCTCCGGCGGCATGATGAATAAATTCAGCTCGATCGCCCGCGACCAATACCTCGGCTTCCTGATCCAGCAAAACCTCCTGATGCTCGTCGCCTACGCCATCATCGGCATCATCGGCTTCCTCCTCGTCCGCCCCCTCACCGACCTCCTCGCCCACCGCATCCCCTGCCGCCGCCCGCTCGCCCCCGCACTCACCGCCTTCGCCCTCTGCTGGGCCATCCACGGATTCTGCAAACTCCGCCTCATCCAAACCCGCCCCTACTTCCTCAGCCCCGGCGACTTCGGCTGGAAACACTATCAGGCCCTCGACGCCATCCCGGAAGCCATCAAACCCACCGTCTTCCTCATCCTCTTCACCCTGCTCCCCGCCGCATTCATCACCGGCTGCCTCATCTGGCACATCCTCCGCCTCGGCCGGAAATCCAAAATCGCCCTCACCGCGATCATCGCCCTCACGGCCATCGCCGCCACCGGCCGCCTCGTCATCTCATCCCACAGCCCGGCTCACGCCGCAACCACCTCATCCCGCCCCAACATCATCATCATCGGCTCCGACTCCCTGCGCGCCGACCGCCTCGGATGCTACGGATACCGCCCCGACCGCACCGACGGACCCGCCGCCGCCGGCGTCTCGCCCGTCATCGACTCCATCGCCGCCTCCTCCACGCGCTTCGACAACTGCTACACCCCCATCGCGTCCACCCTCGAGTCCGCCGTCACCGCCATGACCTCGCAATACCCGCAGGACACCGGCATCCGGCAAATGTACCCCAGCCGCGAAACCGTCGAACACGCCAACCGCATCACCACCCCACTCGCGGAAGTCTTCTCAAACCACGGCTACGAAACCGCCGCCATGGGCGACTGGTGCGCCAGCTACTACGAGGTCATGCCCCTCGGGTTCGATCAAATATCCGTCTCCAATTTCGACAACTTCAAAGTCTACATGAGCCAGGCCGTCGTCATGGCCCACTTCGTCGTCCCGCTCTACTTCGACAACTCACTCGGCTACCAACTCTTCCCCCAACTCCAGTCCTTCGCACAGTTCGTCACCCCGGAAGTCGTCACCCAGCGCGTCAAAGCCCGCATCGAACACGCCGCCAACAGCAAAAAACCCTTCCTCTGGCACGTCTTCTACTCCTGCAACCACCTCCCATACCGGTCCGCGGAACCCTACAACTCGATGTTCTCGGACCCCGCATACGACGGCCCAAACCGCACCAGCGTCGACTTCGACATCGACACCTTCATCGGCGGCACCGACCTCGAATCCAAATGGAAGGCACTCCCGCCCGCAGAAGTCCGCCAAATCCGCTCGCTCTACGACGGCGCCACCCGCCTCTTCGACTCCTGCGTCGCAGAAATCCTCGACTCCCTCGAAAAACACCAACTCCTCGAAAACACCATCATCGTCATCACCTCCGACCACGGCGACGACCTCTACGAACCCAACGTCACCCTCGGCCACGGACTCACCTTCAACGGCGGCCTCCAGGCCAACCACATCCCGTTCATCTTCCACGTCCCCGGCACCAAACCCGCCACCATCCCCGAATCCGTCCGCCTGCTCGACATCGCACCCACCCTCGCCGAACTCGCCGGCATCCCACCCCACCCGTCATGGAAAGGCCGGAGCCTCGCCCCATGGATCACCGACCCCGGCCACCCGCGCCAGGATCTCCCACTCTACGGCGAAACCGGCTTCCCGTTCATCCAGTTCAGCGTCAACGGCGTCGAACGTCCCGCACTCCCGCCAATGGACGAACTCACCTGGATCGACAAGGACTACAACTACCAGTTCGTCCTCAAACCCCAATGGCTCAAACCCCTCGTCGACGCCAAACAACGCTGCCTCAAAACCCGCGACTGGAAACTCGTCTGCACCCCCACCGCTGCCGGCACCCGCCACTTCACCCTCTTCCACATCCCCACCGACCCGCACTGCCTTCACAACCTCGCCCCGCAACGCCCCGAAGTCCTCGCCCCCATGCGCGCCGCCCTCGATCGCTGGATCGACCAACACATCGAAACCCCCATCCCCGCCATCTTCCCGGACGGCGAACCCTGATCCCCGGATTGCTGCTTGAGTAATCCCACATCCACCGTCAGCCTCCGACTGCTTCCCGATGAAACCGCTCCTCCTCCTCGCCACCGCCCTGCTCGCCGCCAAACTCTCCGCCGCCGAGCCTCCGAAAATCTTCAGCGGTCTCTTCTCCCCGGACATCCCCGTCAAAGGCCAGATCGGAATGGTCCTGCCCCCATCGGAAATCGACAAATACGTCGCCAAAGTCGAATCCGCCGCCCGCAAGGACCCCCAGTGGTTCAAGGAATTCTCAGCCAAAGCCAAACCCGGCGTCCCGCTCCCATACCACGAAAACCTCGGACTCACCAAAGAGGAATACGAAACATACCTCGAACTCTGGAATAAACGCGAATTCCGACCCATCGAGGAAGTCGGCGTCATCCTCCGCCAAACCACCAACAACACCTGGAGCCTCACCGCTACCGGCGGCGCCAGCATGCTCACCACCCTCCGCTACGAACCGAAAGACGATACCTTCCGCTCGCCTAACGGAACACTCAAACGCATCGACGACATCGATGCCGACGCCAACAGCATCCTCGGCGCATGGACCGGCAAGGAATGGAAATTCGAAGAGGAAACCGGCCTCGGCAAAACCAAGGAAAACATCGCCATCGGAACCTTCAAGGGCGACCAATTCGGACTCATCGTCTACCGCATGCAGGAACTCACCTCCGAAGGCACCCGCCTGCTCGACAAAAGCCTCGTCGTCCGCTTCGCCCTCGGCAAAGCCGGCCACGTCAAAACCGGCAGCCCAGCGAAAAACTAAGCCATGCCCCGCGAAGTCCCCATGCCCCGGGGATTCCGCCGTCGGCTCTGGCTGCTGCTGATCCTCCTGCCCGCCACCCTCCTCGCCCTTCCCAACGCCTGGCTCTCCAGCCCGTTCGGAACCCGCTGGCTCGCGCGTAAAATCCACCACCGCACCCACCTCGACACCCGGGTCGACTCCGCCACCATCACCCCCTGGGGCGGCCTCACCATCAACGGCATCCGTCTCGCCCAGCCACCCCGGCTCGCGGCAACCATCCGCACGCCCCTCGTCCGCATCGCACGCGTCAACGTCACCCCCGTCTGGCGCGCCTGGCTCCGCGGAAACCCGGAAACCCACCGGATCGAAATCGACTCCCCCCACGCCACCATCCCCGCGGAACTCCTGCTCGACCTCGCCAAAACCGCCAACACCACCACACCACGGCAGCAACCCCAATCACCTACACCCACACCCGCTGCCGCCCACCCCACCCCACAGCCACCGTCTCCCCCGCAACCCACACCAAATCCACCCGCTCAAAATCCACCCGCCACCCCCACCAACACCCCGGCCACCCAGCCCCGGACACAACCAAATCCCAGCCAACCCAGCCAACCCACCACCTGGCTCCACATCCGCAACGCCAGACTCACCCTCGTCTCCGCCTCCAAACAAACCACCCTGCTTGATGCCCTGAACCTCAACGGTTCACTCCCCACCGGCGGCACCGCCGCCCACTCGACCCTCACCCTCCAGTCCCTCAAAGCCCGCGAAACCACCCTCCTCACCGGCCTCCAAATCCCCGTCTCCTGGACCTCCCCCCTGCTCACCTTCGGCCCCATCGACCACCACGCCGCCAACCTCGACTTCACCCTCGCCGCCCGCATCGGCAAACACAGCGCCCTCCCGTTCCAGCTCGACTTCCTCCTCCCCCCGCAACCGCTCCCCGCCACCACCCTCCCGCACACCCTCCGCGCCTCCGCCAAACACCTCGCCGCTCGCGCACGCCTCCGCGGCCTCCTGCTCTCCCCCTCCACCTGGCAGGGAAACCTCGCCGCAGAAACCCGCAACGCCACCCTCAGCGCGCACGGCCACACCGCCACCTTCGACACCGGATCCATCGCCACCCTCACCCGCGGCGGCACCATCACCTGCCCCGACGCCCGCCTCATCTCCGACAGCCTCTCCCTCCTCGGCAACGCCACCGCGCTGCCCGACGGACGCTTCGCCGCCATCCTCCGCATCGTCACCACCCCCGGCGCCAACCGGTCCATCACCTCCACACTCTTCCCGGATCCCCCCTCACCACCCGCCTTCACCCCCCTCTCCTCACCCCAGAGAAACGCCTTTGATCTGGAAGCCTTCGGTGACATCAGCCACATTTCCCTCCGCCTCGGAAAAGACGGCCCAGTCATCCCAGTCATCCCCGCCCCATGAGAATCATCGCAGGAAAAGCCGGTCGCATCGCCATCAAAGTCCCACCCGCCGTCAGCCGGCCCACCACCGACTTCGTCCGCCAGGCCCTCTACTCCATCCTCGGAGAAACCGTCGCGGACGCCCGCGTCCTCGACCTCTTCGCCGGCTCCGGCGCCCTCGGCCTCGAAGCCCTCTCCCGCGGCGCCGCATCCTGCCTCTTCGTCGAAGAACACCGCCAAGCCTGCAAAACCATCCAGGCCAACCTCGCCAAATCCCGCCTCGATGGCGCTCGCGTCGCCACCGCCGAGGTCTCCTCCTTCCTCAAGCGGGACACCACCACCTACGACATCATCTTCGCCGACCCACCCTACTGGAAACACCCCGGCGACACCGACCACATCCGCGACCTGCTCGCCAAAGACCTCATCGCCCCCCGCCTCGCCGAGGGCGCCCTCTTCATCGCCGAAGTCTCCTCCAACTACCGCCCGCCGGAAGACTCCACCCTCCCCCTCGCCGACCGCCGCCAATACGGCTCATCATCCGTCCTCTTCTATCAAAAACCATCCCTCTAGCACCGGGCCCTCCCCACCCCGCTCCGCTCCACGCCCGCCACCCATCACCACCGCCAGATGCTCCTCGCATACACACTCGCCCTCCCGCTCATCTTCCTCGCCGCCTTCCCCGGCTGGATCGTCAAGATGATCAAACGCGGCGGCCTCGGCACCCGCCTCGGCGAACGCCTCGCCATCTACTCCTCACCGAAATCCGCCGAGCCAAACCGTGCCGTCCACTTCCACGCCATCAGCGTCGGCGAAGCCATGCTCGCCCTCAAACTCATCCGCGCCTGGCGGGCCCAACACCCAGACCAAGCATTCGTCCTTGCCACCGGCACCGCCACCGGCCACGCCGTCGCCAGCGCCGCCGGCATCCCCGGGCTCCGCGTCACCTACTCCCCGCTCGACTTCCCGTTCATGGTCGCCCGCTACCTCAAGCGCTTCCAACCGTCGCAAATCGTCCTCATCGAAGCCGAAGTCTGGCCCCACTTCATGCGCGCCTGCCACCAGCGCGCCATCCCCGTCTCGCTCGCCAACGCCCGCATGTCGCCCCGCTCCGCACGCCGCATGACCCGCTTCGCCAAACACCTCCGCCCGTTCTACTCCCTGCTCGCAAACGTCGGCATCCAACAACCGGAAGACCGCGAAATCTGGCTGAACCTCGGCGTCGCCCCCGCCAACATCCACCTCACCGGATCCGTCAAATTCGACCCCGGATCCGGCACCCTCCCCGCCAAACACCCCGAATTCCAACACATCCTCGACACCTTCGGCCCCTCCCGCCCCGTCGTCCTCGCCGCCTCCACCCACGCCGGCGAAGACGCCCCCATCGCCACCGCCATCCGCACCGCCGCCCCCCACGCCCTGCCCGTCATCGTCCCCCGCCACGCCGAACGCCGCAGCGAGGTCAAATCCGCCCTCGAACAAGCCGGCTTCTCCGTCACCCTCCGCTCCTCCTTCACCCCGCAAACCCAACCCGGCGACATCCTCGTCATCGACACCACCGGCGAACTCCGCGACTGGACCGCACACGCCAACGTCGTCATCATCGGCAAATCCTTCCTCTCCACCGGCGGCCAAAACCCCTGCGAAGCCATCCTCGCTCGCGTCCCCGTCATCTTCGGCCCCCACATGGAAAACTTCGAACCCCTCGCCACCAGACTCGTCGAGACCCACGCCGCCATCCGCACCACCGGCACCGCGGACCTCGCCACCGCCATCCAGTCCGCACTCGACCCGGAAACCGCCGGCAAACAAACCACCAACGCCACCGCCATCCTCACCCCACACCGCGGAGCCACCACCAAAACCCTCGAACTCCTCAGCTGAGTAAGAGCCCCGCATCCCCATCCGGAATCCCTTGGGAAATCCCGCGCTCCGTGCTTTCCTCCCGCCGTGAAGCCCACCACCACGCTCGCAACCCACACCACCGACGACGGCTCCAAACTCGTCCTCCAGTCCCACGACGGACACCACTACCTGCGCATCGACGGCGTCCAGCTCATGAGCACCACCGCGTCCTCATCCGAACAACAAATGGCCGAAATCGCCTGCCAGCTCGTCCCCGCCAAACCCCGCGTCCTCATCGGCGGCCTCGGCTTCGGCTTCACCCTCCGCCGCACCCTCGAACTCACCCCGCCGGACGCCACCGTCGTCGTCGCCGAACTCCTCCCGGAAATCATCTCCTGGAACCGCGAATTCCTCACCGAAATCAACGGCACACTCCTCGACGACCCGCGCGTCACCATCCACCAGGGCGACGTCTGCGACCTCCTCGCCCGCGCCTCCGGCCCCGACCGCTTCCACGCCATCATGCTCGATGTCGACAACTCCCCGGACCCGCTCGTGCAAAAGGGCAACGCCCGCCTCTACAACCGCCGCGGCCTCGAACAAGCCAAAGCCGCACTCCACCCGCATGGCCGCGTCGTCTACTGGTCCGCCAACCAGGACCGCGCATTCGCCAGAGCCCTCGAGCGCACCTTCGCCCACACCCAAAGCATCCCCGCCAAGGCCTATCCGAAAGCCAAACGCTTCACCCACACCCTCTTCGTCGGCGACCGCTAACCGCCCCCCTCGCCGGAGAGCATCCAGCTCCATTACGGGCCGGGCGCATTGCCGTCATTCCCTCACCACATCCGCGGCGCAATCCTCCTCGCCCATCTTCACCAACTTCTCCCGCCGGTGGCGGATGATCTTCACCACCAGCGCCGTCCAGCCCGTCTGGTGGCTCGCCCCAAGCCCCTCCCCGGTCTCGCCGTGGAAATACTCGTGGAAAAGCACCAGGTTCTTCCAGTGCTCCACCTCCGCATACCGGTGCGCTTCACCAAAACACGGCCGCCGACCGTCCTTGTCCGGCATGAAAAGCGCGATCAACCGGTCGCACAAATCCATCGCCACCTCACGCAGCGGCACCTCCTTGCCCGAGCCGGTCGGGTATTCAACCTTGAACGAATCGCCATGGAACCAGTGGTATTTCTCCAGCGCCTCCAGAATCAGGAAATTCGTCGGAAACCAGATCGGCCCGCGCCAGTTCGAGTTGCCGCCAAACATGTCCGTCTGCGCCTCGCCCGGCGTGTAGGGCACCTCATGCCGCTTCCCGCCGTGCTCGAACACGAACGGCTCCTCCTCATGCGCCTTGCTCAGTGAGCGGATCCCATACGGGGAGAGGAATTCGTTCTCGTCCAACAAATAGCCCAGCACCTTGCGGAACCGCTGCTCGGAGGGCACCGCCAGCATGCACAAACCGCGCTTCTCGCCCTTCCTCGCACGCCTCACCTGAATGTATTTCAAGATATCTTTCCGATAGATGAGAAACCAGTCCATCCGCTTCCGGAAACCCGGCAGCGCGTCGATCGTCTCCTGCTTCAACACAGAAACCGCACACAACGGCAGCAGCCCCACCAGCGATCGGATCTTCAGCGGAATCGGATCCTGATGATCCACGATCAACTGGTCGTAATAAAACCCGTCCTCGTCATCCCACAACCCCGTCCCGCCGAGCGAGTTCATCGCATCGGTGATCGAAATGAAATGCTCGAAAAACTTCGAGGCAATGTCCTCATACGCCGGCTTCTGCAAGGCCAGCTCCAGCGCGATCGACAACATCGTCAGGCAATACCCCGCCATCCACCCGGTCCCGTCCGCCTGGTGCAGGCGCCCGCCGCCCGGCAGCGCGTGCGACCGGTCGAAAACCCCGATGTTGTCCAGACCCAGGAACCCGCCGCCAAACACGTGCCGGCCCTCCTCATCCTTGCGGTTCACCCACCAGGTGAAGTTCACCAGCAGCTTCTGAAACGCCCTCTCCAGAAACAGGATGTCCGGCACCCCACGCTTGCCCGTGATCTTGTAAACCCGCCACACCGACCACGCGTGCACCGGCGGATTCACGTCGGAAAAATTCCACTCATACGCCGGTAGCTGACCGTTCGGATGCATGTACCACTCGCGCAGCAGCAACAACAACTGGCTCTTCGCAAACTCCGGATCAATCACCGAAAACGGCAGCATGTGAAACGCCGTGTCCCATGCCGCAAACCACGGATACTCCCACTTGTCCGGCATCGAAAGCACATCCTTCGCATACAGATGCGGCCAGTCGGCATTGCGCCCCTGCATCCGGTTGTGCGGCGCAGGAATCCCCTCCGGATCCCCCTCAAGCCAGTCCTCGACGATGTAATGATAAAACTGCTTCGTCCACAACAGCCCCGCATACCCCTGCCTGCAGATCCGCTGCTCCTCGGCGGAACAACTCGGCACAAAATCCTGATAGAACGCGTCACTCTCCGCCTTCCGACGCTCGAAACACTCGTCGAACCCGGCCAGCCCAACAACCCCGTTGCCCTCCTTCACCGAGTGCAAGCGCCCCCGCACCTCCACCGACTTCCCCGCCGGAATCACAAACACGAAATGCGCCGCCGCCTTCGTCCCCGCCCGCTCCCGGCTCACCGCTCCCACCTCGCCGTCGATCAAGCGCCGGTGAAACCCGTCCTTCGCCACCTCCCGCTCCTCACCCGTCAGCGGATCCACCCGGCTCTCGTTCTCGGTAAACCACCACTCCGCCCCGGACGCCGCATGGTTCGGACTGTCCACGTGAAACAGATACCGGCCTAACAACCCGTGCCCGATCCGCAACACCCCGTCCACCAGCCTCATGTCCGGAATCGCCTTCGGCTTCTCTCGCGTTTCCCCCCAGCCCCAGATGTTCCGGAACCACAAGGTCGGCAGCAAATGCAGCTCCGCCGCCTCCGGCCCGTGGTTCGTCACCGTGATCCGCCACAACATGTCCGCCGGCGACCGCTTCGCCACCTCCTGCACCACGTCGAAATACCGCCCCTCGTCAAAGCCACCGATATCCGCCAGCGACAACTCGGACTGCTGCTTCCCACGGTCCCGGTTCCTCGTCAGCAACTCGACATACGGAAACTCCCGCTGCGGATACTTGTAGAGCGCCTTCGTATACGAATGCGTCGGCGTGGAATCGAGATAGAAGTAACTCTCCTTCACGTCCTCCCCGTGATTCCCCTCATGCCCGCCCAACCCGAACAAACGCTCCTTCAGAATCGGATCCTTCCCATTCCACAAGGCCGGCGCGAAACACAACAACCCCTCGTCGTCACTCCACCCCTGCAGCCCGTCCTCACCCCAGCGATACGCCGTCGACCGCGCCTGGTCATGGGTGAAATGCGCCCAACTGTTGCCGTGGTCGGAGTGATCCTCCCGCACCGTCCCCCACTGCCGCTCGCTCAGAAACGGCCCCCACAGGCGCCAGTTCGCCTTCTCCTCCTTGTCCTCCTTCAGACGCTGCTGTTCGGCATTCATCACATCGATCCGTTCGCATTCTTCCGATCAACAGGTCCACACGGCCCCGCAAATCAACGGAATTGGTTCTGCTCCTCCTGATACCGGTAGTCCGCCCCCGCCAACCGCTCTTCAAGCGCCGCCCCGTCCAACCCGTGCGTCTTCACCAGATCCTCCAGCGACTCACACTGGTTGCGCAGCTCGGTATTCACCAAGCCCACCAAAAGATGCGGGTCCATCTGCCCGAATTTCGACAAATCCATGCCCGAAACCATGCCACCCCGACCGCCCCACCTCAATCCACAAATTGCACCTTACCGCCTTCTTTCTTGTTTGCATTCCCCTGCCATTTGCACGAAACGTAAACCGTGAAAACCCTCATCGCCCCCTCCCTCATCTCGACCATCGTGCTCACCCAATCCTTCGCGGGCGAACCCGTCACCCCCCTGCCGGCAACCGAAGCCGACGCCCTCACCGGATCCGCCGCCATCGGCACATCCCCACTCCGCTTCGGCCGGCGCAACTCCGACTCCGAACTCCCCGGATACTCCTTCGCCGGCATCAAATACAACCACACCTTCGCCGCCGACTTCGACTCCCTCCCGGGCGACGTCAGCTCGGACGAATTCTCCGCCACCTTCCCCATCCTCCCCCTCGACTTCGACCAGTTCCGCCTCTTCGCCCTCGGCCGCTACTCCGCCACCCGCTACAACACCAGCGACTCAAACCTCCTCACCCTAGACACCCTCCACCGCTTCCGCCTCCCCGTCATCTTCCTCCACGACATCTCCGACAAATGGATCTGGGGCGCCATGCTCATGCCCGGATTCTCCGGCAACCAATCGTCAAGCGACGACCTCACCATCGCCGCCGCACTCGGCTTCGGATACGCCTTCAGCGATGAATTCCTCCTCTTCGCCGGCGGCTACTACTCCTACGGATTCCACGACCATTTCGCCGTCCCCGGCATCGGCTTCATCTGGCGCCCCGACCCACTCTGGGAAGTCTCCGTCCTCGGCCCCATGGGCGCCGTCAACTACCGGATCCACGAAAACTGGACCCTCAGCCTCTTCGGCGAATACAAATCCCCCACCTGGCACGTCGGCGCCGACTCCCTCGGACCCGACCGCGACATCGAAATGTCCGCGCTCCAGCTCGGCCTCAAAGCCGAATACCACCTCGGCGGAATCTTCTGGGCATCCCTCGCCGGCGGCTACTCGGTCTTCCGGAACATGGAAATCGAAGACAACGACAACCACACCCTCCTCGACGAAGACCTCGACCCCGCCCCCTTCGTCGAAGCCGGCCTCAAACTCCGCTTCTGATCACTTCCGCCTCAATATCCGCTTCCGGAACGGCGGCACCCCCACACCTTTCCACGCCTTCCTCTGGCAAAACGGATCATCGCCCCGTCAGACCAGCTCAAGTTCTCAACAAACCGCTGGCTCCGTTTCCCGGGATCACTTCAAATATCCATAACGACCGCCGCCTTGCGTCGCGCGGTCCATCGCTTGATGTCTTTTTCGGCTCTTCGTCGTCAGCGCATGACGGAATGATGGCGAAGTTTGAGTTCCAGGTAGTCCAGATCACGGAATCCGCACGCCTTGTGAACCATTCTTGAGATAAGATTGTTGAAGCCCTCGATCAGCGCCGATGTCAGTCCGTGTTTCACGAAACCGCAGACCCGCTCGCCATGTTGAGTGAAGCTTCTGGCAAGCCGCTGGAAAGGCGCGAGTCCGCTGGCAAGAGCGAGCGCGCACCAGTTGGCCAGAGCCCGCATGGCCCAGCCCTTGCGTTGGTAGCTGAAGAGGGCTCGGAACTGTTCCTTGAGGATGTATGCCGTGCTAATGGCTTCGTTGGCCTCAAGGAGCCGGTCGAGTTTTTCCCGTCCGTCGGAGTCGAGGTTCTCCTGGTTGCCGAGGATCAGATAGCGCTGCCCCTTGAGGAGCTGCCGGTCTTCCTTGCTAGCCCTGCGGCACTGGGATCGGCGCACTTCATCGACGGCCTGGTTGACGTTCATCACCAGGTGGAACCGATCATAGACGATCTCCGCGTTGGGAAGCCAAGCCTCGACGGCAGCTTGATACGCTCCGGAACGGTCGATGCCAACGGCCTTGATGCCCGCACGCTGCCCCTCGGTGAGCTGCCCGAAGAAGGACTCGACGCATTCCTTTTTCCGGCCCTCCTGCATGTGGAGCAGTTCGCCGGTCTCCCCGTTGAGGATGATGGTGACATAGCAGTGCCCCTTGCGGACCGATTTCTCGTCGATGAGCAGTTTGGTCAATCCGTCGAGGCACGGGGGCGGCGTGTCCTCCTTGAGGACGATCTTGTCGTAGCGGCGCACCGTGCCGTCGCTGATCTCAAACATGGCGGCGACCTCGGAATTGGTCGCAAGCGCGGCCCACGAGCTCACAAGCCTCATCAGCCGCCATGTTGCGTGACAGTCGGGATGGACTTCCTTCGGACAAGTGGTCACGTAGCGGTTGCAGGACTGGCAGAGCCCCTGCACCGTGGGGAAAACCAGATAGACGATGGAGCCGTGCGGCATGGGGCAATCCATCACGGCCCTGCGGCCGATCTTGTTGCGGGGGAGCTTTCCTTGGCAGTGTGGGCACCTCGGTCCGGAGCGCTTGTCGAAATCGAGGTTGATTTGCGCCCCGATTTCCTCGAATCTGATTCCTGTAACGACATACCCCTTGAAGGGAGCCAAAGCCTTGATATTTCGGACATTCACACCCGTTCAAGACCATCCCGACAAGGGGATGTCACCTCGATTCTAGCGAAAAACCGTCATGCACTGGCGACGAAGAACCTCTTTTTCTTCACTCATTGGAGGCATCCTTTCAGGCACGGGCTCAACCCAGGGCTGCCTGCCCCGGACCCAGGCAAGCTGTCGTCAGCTTGACCACGCCCCCTGTGTGATTGGATCTTTTTCTCAAGCTCTCCGGGTTTCCGAAAGCTCTTATTGCCTGTCCAGTTCTTCAGGGGGACGCCCCACTCAATCACTCCCCAAATCAGGCGCTTCTTGGCTTCCGCCATCTCATCCACGGGAAACTTCCTGCCTTCGGACTTTGAAATAGACTCCAAAAATCACAAGCAAGAAAACCACAACGACCCACCACCAATCGAAACCAAATACCCGGGAATCGCCATCCTCCGAATCGGCGTCCGACTTCAAAACCGGTCCACGGCCACCCCTCGCACCTTCGCCTCCGGGAATACGATCTGAAGACTCGGTCTTTCCATCCTCCAATGCCGAGGCCAGATCACCCTCATGCTCACGCCACCATGTTTTCCATTTATCCACTTCCTCGGGATTGGCTCCCCAGCTCCATTCTTGCTTTACTGGTGCGTCCTTCAAGCCAATCCGTTTCAAAATGCAAGCCGCCAGCCCGGGATTGGTGGAATACCCGTCAGTCCTGAGCAAATAGTTGACATCCTCATCCGGGGTTCCTGGCGGGGCAGTCACAGGCCGGTCATCCATCAGGTATTTTCCTAGGAGTTTCAACGACCACTCCTCGCGAATGTCTCCAAGAACCCGTATGGCATTGTTTCTCTCTCCCGAATTGAAATAGCTGTGGGGAAGTTCTTCGATCCTAGTTTCCAGAAACTCGCGAACTTCGGGGTTATTCAGAAGTTTGGAAACAAGTATGGCCTTTTCCTTCTCCCTACCCGCACCCCATGCATAGGTTGCCTTAAGACCATAGTAACGGAGCACCGCCCTCTTGGGTTCTAGTTCTTCAAGCAAATCAAAGTTCTTTTTATGGGTATCTGATTCCCATTCTAATTCCGAAACAGCCAAAACCGGCAGGGACCACGCCAGAGCCATCCCCACGATCAGGAAACCCTTCCACAACCACCCCATAATTCTCGATTTCGTAGTCATTCTGAAATTCCTTGGAGGATATCGCATTCGTCCTTGATGAGAAGCACACAAGGTTTCCCGGTCCTGGGGTTCAGATAATAACCGGAATCCATGGTCTCAGGGTCAAACCAACCAATCCCCCCCCACATCAAGCGCTTCTTGTCATCCTCCAATCTCTTGAGAGGGAAGCTGTCGTTACCCTTTCCGCCTGGTTTTCCGGTAAGATAATGCCTCGGATGCCCCAAGCCTTCGTCGGCATCGGGAAACACATTGTGTCCCAGTTCGTGAGCTGCAGCATGGAGCAAACCGGTCGTGTCCAGGTGGGTAGCCGAAATCAGCGGAGTCTTCTTATTTGAAAGAGCGATTCCCAGCGGAGTATTAGTTTCGTATTTAGCCCTCAAATCGACGTAGTGCCCTTGGATTTTTACCGGTAAATAGTAAAGATTGAAATGCGCGTCCCCGTCATACGCAACGGCTTTCACCACCAACTCCTCAGGGGTTCGATTACTACCATAAAAATAATCATACATCCCGTTCACATCGATTCTCGGCATGCCGGGATACTCGCCATCCGGAGTGCCTATATCGAATGCCACCTTCACGTGGTTCACCGGGGCCACATCGAAGAAGATGTTCGCCTGTTTCCCGAACACACGGTCCAGATACTCCTTGAGTTCCGCGGCGGTGGGGACGTCCTTGGGGGCCACCCACTGCTCCACCGGACCGGTGTTCCGGATACCGTCCCCTCCCGTCGTTACACAGTTGCTTTCCTTAGTGTCGCGGAAATCTACCGGAGTGCTGATCGCCCCATCCGGTCCGGCGGTGATGAAGGTAACGTTCGGCTTTCCCTCTCCCTTCGGGATCACCTGCACATCACGGGAGTCGGCCACCGTATCGCATTTCCCATCTGGACCAGTGGTGATCTTTCCTGAGCCCCACACATCATCACCTTGCTCTGTGGAATAGAGTATTCCGGACTCCCCGGCCACGATACAGGTGGACCCTGGTAGCCCCTCCCCCTCCTTGATGTTTTCCAAGTCCACGTCGTTGTTGAACATGGTGATGGCATGCACGGTGATCTTGAACGTTTTCTTCTCATAAGCCGCCAGATCGAGAATCCGGTTTCCGCCCAGATCCACGAATGCCTCGGCCCCGTTGCCCGCGCCCTGCACGGCGAGCGTCAACGGATCGGAGGCTCCCGTTTCCTCTGGAGTGACGTTCTGCGTGCCGCCCTCTACGGAAAGCGGCAGCTTGAGCGCCTTCAGCCCGTGCAGCTCGCATTTGCCGGCCGTCTGCCCGTCACCCGGCACCATCAGCCACGGTCGCTCCGGCTGTTCCTCCTCGCGGAGGCGCTCGAAATTGTCGAAACCACTCTCGGTCTCGTGTTCCAGCAGCCGGTAGGGTGCCACGAGCTTCGGCTCTTCCGCCCCCTGCGCGTCGACCGCCTTCACCAGATGGACTCCGTTCTTGTTAGCCCGCAGCGGAACAACCATGCCGCCCTCGTCCGAAACCCCAGACAGGGCCGGACAGACATCCGCCAGCGGCAGGAACTCCCCGTTCCGCCAGAATCCCATCCCCAAAGTCACCGCCGTTCCATCCCCGCAAAAAGACAGAACCCCTTTGCCGGAAAACGACGGCACACGTCCCATCGCATTTCCGTCACCCGGCACAAAGACCTCTCCACCCTCTCCAACCGTCACCGCCACCACATGATTCCCGCCCGAAACTTCCGAAACCGATGGTGCATGCCAAAACATGTCGTTCCAAGGCGCGGGAACCGTTTGCGCTGTCCCTGCGGCATTCCACACACCCAGCTTCCATTGTCCGTCATTCGACCCATAGCCCCGGAGTGAAGCGGCCA
>JAUTCT010000137.1 GCA_030673875.1 Verrucomicrobiota bacterium JB025
CATCCCTTGGGAAGTCGCATCAGCATCTGGAGTCGGCAGGTGAATAGAAGCTGGGTTCAACCGCCGGATGCGGAAAACCGCATGTCCGGTGGTGTGGAAGGGTCATGGGGCGCAATCCCCATGACCCCATCCGATCCGGTGCGGGGGGGGGCGTGGTGAGTCGGTAGGGACGCACCGCCGGGGCGTCCGGTGGTTGACTGGCGCGATTGAATTTGCGAATGCGCAGGCGCGCAAGCCGATGGCGTGTTCATTCGCTGCGGACGCCTCATCGAGACGTCCCTACCGGGTGGACTGCGGCGGTGGTTGATGCTTAAATAATACCATGTCTCTTGATGGGGAGAAACCGAAACGTAGCTGGTTGCGGCACGGGGTGCCGGAACAGGTGGGGGATGTCGATCCGGTCTTTTTTCTCACGATTTGCTGCCAACAGCGTGGACTGAACCAACTGGCGAAAGAGCCGGCGTGGAGCTTCCTTTTGGAGACGGTGGAACGCCGGAATGCACGGGGTATCTGGCACTGCAGCTTGTTTCTGGCGATGCCGGATCATGTGCATGGATTGTTTCGTTTTGCCGGTACAAGCGGGATGAAGGATGCGGTTGCTGATTGGAAACGTTGGTGCGGATCCCGGTCGGAGATCGTGTGGCAGAAGGGGTTTTTCGATCACCGACTGCGGAGTTGGGAAAGTGGCGAGGAGAAGAGACGATATATCCTGATGAATCCGGTTAGAGCAGGGTTAGTGGAGCATCCGGACCATTGGCCGTTTGTTTATGATGGCTCGCGGAACAATCGGTAGGGACGCACCGCCGGGGCGTCCGGTGGTTGGCTGGCGCGATTGAAGTTGCGAATGCGCACGCGCGCAAGCCGATGGCTCCGTCATTCGCTGCGGACGCCTCATCGAGACGTCCCTACCGGTGCGTGGGCGCGGTTAGCCGGTAGGGGCGCACCGCCGGGGCGTCGGGTGGTTGACTGGCGCGATTGAATTTGCGAATGCGCAGGAGCCCAAGCCGATGGCGCGATCGGTCCGGCGAATGCGCAGGGCCCAAGCCGATGGCAGCGTCATTCGCGGCGGACGTCTCATCGAGACGTCCCTACCGGCGATCGGGGGCTCACGCCTTCTGATAGACTTCGGCGCCTTTTTCGACGAATTCTTTGGATTTCTCCTCCATGCCTTTTTCGAGGGCTTCCTGTTCGGATATCCCTTGTTGCTTGGCGAACTGGCGGACGTCTTCGCTGATTTTCATCGAGCAGAAATGAGGGCCGCACATGGAACAGAAGTGGGCGGTTTTGGCACCCTCTTGCGGGAGGGTTTCGTCGTGGAAGGAACGGGCCTTGTCGGGGTCGAGCCCGAGGTTGAACTGGTCTTCCCAGCGGAATTCGAAGCGGGCTTTTGACAGCGCGTTGTCGCGGTATTGGGCGCCGGGATGGCCTTTGGCGAGGTCGGCGGCGTGGGCGGCGAGTTTGTAGGTGATCACGCCTTCGCGGACGTCGTCCTTGTTGGGCAGGCCGAGGTGTTCCTTTGGCGTGACGTAGCAGAGCATGGCGCAGCCATACCAGCCGATCATGGCGGCGCCGATGCCGCTGGTGATGTGGTCGTAGCCGGGGGCGATGTCGGTGGTGAGGGGGCCGAGCGTGTAGAACGGCGCTTCGTGGCACCACTCGAGTTGTTTGGCCATGTTTTCCTCGATCATGTGCATCGGGACGTGGCCGGGGCCTTCGTTCATGACCTGGCAGCCTTTTTCCCACGCGCGGGTGGTGAGTTCGCCCTGGACTTCGAGTTCGCCGAACTGGGCCTTGTCATTGGCGTCGGCCACGGAGCCGGGACGCAGGCCGTCGCCGATCGAGAAGGCAACGTCGTAGGCGGCGCAGATGTCGCAGATTTCATCCCAGTGGGTGTAGAGGAAATTCTCCTTGTGATGGGACAGGCACCACTTGGCCATGATGGATCCACCGCGGGAGACGATGCCGGTCATGCGGGCGGCGGTCATCGGCACGAAGCGCAGCAGCACGCCGGCGTGGATGGTGAAATAATCGACGCCTTGCTCGGCCTGCTCGATGAGGGTGTCGCGGAACAGTTCCCAGGTGAGGTCCTCGGCCTTGCCGTTGACCTTTTCGAGCGCCTGATAGATCGGCACGGTGCCGATGGGAACCGGCGAGTTGCGCAGGATCCACTCGCGGGTGGCGTGGATGTTCTTGCCGGTGGAAAGGTCCATCACGGTGTCCGCTCCCCACTTGGTGGCCCAGCGCATTTTCTCGACCTCTTCCTCGATGGAGGAGGCGACGGCGGAGTTGCCGATGTTGGCGTTGATTTTGACGAGGAAGTTGCGGCCGATGATCATCGGTTCGCTTTCCGGGTGGTTGATGTTGTTCGGGATGATCGCGCGGCCGGCGGCGATCTCGTCGCGCACGAACTCGGGGGTGATCTCCTTCGGGATGCGCTGCGGGAAACGCTGGAAAATGCCGGGCGTGTAGGGGCTGTCGTGCAGCTGGGTGGATCCGGCGTGTTGTTTTTCGAGGTCGTTGCGCAGGATGTCGTCGCGCAGGTCGGCGATCTCGGCGCGGCGCATGTTTTCCCGGATGGCGATGAACTCCATCTCCGGCGTGATGATGCCCTGGCGCGCGTAGTGAAGCTGGGTGACCGGCTTTCCGGTGGACCGGAGCGGCTTGCGGCGGTCGGCGGTGAGGCCGGGAAACTCGGTGAGGCGGTTGCCTTTTTCCGCCTGGGAGGCAAACTCGGCGTGCTTTTCGGTCAGGTAGCCGTTGTCCTGCGGCTGGACCTTGCGGCCGTCGTATTCCTCGACGTCGCCGCGGGCCATGATCCAGTCGCGGCGGAGGGCGGGGAGGCCCTGCTCGACGGTGCCGGTGAAGGCCGGGTCGCCCCACGGGCCGGAGCAGTCGTAGACGCGGACGGGATCGTTCTTGGTGACCTCGCCGGAGATGGAACTGGTGTCCTGCAGCGCGATCTCGCGCATCGGGACGCGGACCGACGGATGCATGCTGCCTTGCAGGTAGACGCGGGTGGATGCGGGGAGAGGCGCGCGGGAGTCGTCGTGGTTCGGTGCGGATTCGTCGGCGGAGATCATGGGGATTTCAGGGGCTGTGGATTTCAGGAAACGTCGGAGAAATGAAAAAGGCCGTGCGCGGATGGCACGGCCGGGAGAAGGGGGACGGTGATGTCTCGACTTCCTACGGCGGCGTGATCCGCATCAGGTTCGAAGGGTTTCTTCCACGCGTTGGAAATTCTCGGCCCGGCGGTCGGCGGGCTCCCCTGTCTGGACCGTGAGTTTCGGTTTCAGGGTGGGGTCTGTCAAGGGAGGCGGTGAAAATCGGACGACGAAATGAGGAAATCCTTGATTCGTGCGGCGTAATAGCCAAGTTTCCCGCCGCCGCAAGGCACGGGGCGTAACTCAGCCTGGTAGAGTGCCTGCTTTGGGAGCAGGATGTCGTCAGTTCGAATCTGGCCGCCCCGACCACCCTTGAATCCTTGAAAAGCCCCTGAAATACGGGGTTTTTTCGTGCCCACGCATGGGGCTGGCATTCCACCGGTTGCCATCGAATTCCTCCCATCCCCCCAAACCGGGGCATTGCCGGCAAACGAATTGGCAGCGATTTGAGGATTCCTTACGACGATTGCGGCCGATCGAACGATTGCTGCCGAACGCCCAACAAGTCCGGACCGTCACCGGCGGCGCATCCGGGCATCCACCGGAGGCGCCTGCTTTGGTGTTGCCGCCGCACTACCGGGTCCGGCCCTCCGGCCCTCAAGCCGTGAAACGTTCACCCGTAGCGCAACAGCCCGGCGGTCCTGAAGTTGCCGCCGGATACATCGCAACCAGATGCTGTTTCGATCCTCCTTCGGCTCGAAGCGCTTTCCACAAACTCCCGGACACTCGCCCCGTCCGGGACAGGTGAGGGGAGTCCCGCCCGGATTTGACACGATCCAGACTCGCCCTCTCATCCTGAAACGCCGAACCGGATCCGCCATGGCGGACGGCGAAAGCCCTCATCTACGGCATGTGACCTTTCCCGGCTCAAACCGGCCGGTGCGACGGGATGGTAATCGCCAGGTCTAAAGGGCGTCGTATCCGGCAATCCGGTGTCTGGCGACGCAAGCATTCAAATTCAAGGCAAGGCAAGGCAAGGCAAGGTGTGACGCGGAAGTGGATAGCCATTCACAACCGGGGAGCAACGAAGCATTGGGTTTGAAAATGCTGCCCCGGAACGGCGGCACTCACCCATTCTCGGCGAAGCCGCACCAATCAGCAGAAACAACATCTGCCGCGTCGCTAGTTGGCTTGTCGGATGTTCCCCAAAGCCCATGCCCGCCGGGATCATCGCAGTTGCGCTTATTCCGACCCGCTCGGAGGCTTTCTTTTGCGCTCTCCACGTGGTCTGCCGCTGCGGTTCCGGTCCGCAGTGACGAATCCGAGTGCATGATAAAATGCGCTGTTCATACCGTAATCGGAATGACCTCGCACCCCGTTCGCAAAGCGAATCAAAAACCGGGCGAGACGTCGGTCTGCCTGCCTGCGGGCGTGGCGGCAGGCTCGCAGTGCGTTCTCAGCAGCAAGGACATCCTCACGTGCCTTCTGTGCCAGCGCATGTTCGTTCTCGAGATCAGACGGCCTAAGCCCGGCAAAGGTGGCATCCGGTGCCAGATTCCGCCAGCAAGTCAAAAAACGCGTGGCGCGGTCAAGAATGTGGTGATGACGGAGCTTCTGCATCGCGATGGCTTTCTGATGGGGGGCAACCTGGCGCCGGTCCTGTAGCGGAGACGTCGCGTGCGCACTGCGCGGCCAATCCACACGCCAAAACGGCTCGGCGCCTTGTTCATGTGGTCATGTCCCTTCCTGTTGCCGGAACTCCACTCATGAAATCACATCTTCGCCTTGATTGAGAAGCCAAAATTCAGACCCTTCGACAGAGTCTCGAATTATGAACATCAAAACATCGCATCCCGGTAAATGAAACACGGGACCTCGGCCAAAGGATCGAATATTCCGGTCCCTGACAACGCCAATAAGAACTTTTACCCCGCATCCAACTGTCAAAAACTCCGGACCGCATGCGTGGGCATTAATTTTCGAGCGCCATGGCAGCCACCAATTTCCACGACCCACCCAAATCTCGGCTCACGCCGCCTCACGAGACCACTTTTCAATCCCGCTTGACCGTTTGCCGCAAGGAACTGCCGGAACCGGGGAGCGGCCAGGTCAGGACCCGAGCCGGGAGTTGGTCGACACCAGGGGGAAAAAATCCTCCCCATTCAATCAATAGGGCACCCCCGTCGACTGATGAATCGATCAAGTCGGAAATGCCGAAAATGACAACATTTTGTAACTGACATCACCAGTTTCGCTAGATAGAACACATCGTAAATCAACCACCACCCCTGCGGTTTTCGGACATCGCCTCCGATTCGACCGTCGGCGGCAGCGTGCCTCATCGGAAAATTCAGGGAAATCCGGGGAAATCCGGGCAACTCACACCCCACTGAGGCTGGTTCCTCAGGCATCGCGGTCCGTTTCCTCCGCCCGCAACGTCGCCCCCGGTAGCTAAGAATGCCCAACCGCCGAGAATAATCCCTCCGCCTCGTGCCAAAACCTCTCGATGGCCTCTCGATCGCCTCTCGATCGCTTCTCCCGGCCCTCAACCGCGCCTTCCCAGCATTTCCAAACGCACCGGCCCCCTGCCAATCAGCCATCCATCTGCCATTCGGCCTATCTCAAGGGCACATCCGGCAACCCGGCGTCCGGCGGCACTTCCCATTCCTCGGCGAAGCCGCTCCAATCAACCGTACCAAACTCTGCCGCGGCGGGTGTTGGGTTGCCGGATGTGCCCTCAAATTCGAAAATAGTGACTCCCAAGACTGGTCAAACCTCGTTCAATCGCCCGGTCTCCACGGTCTCACCCGGTCTCCACGGTCTCCTCAACCAGGGCCAACTCACTCGTCCGGAATCCAAACGCGCTCTATTTTCCTCCTCCCAATCCACTCCCCAGGCGATCCAGCGGACTGCGCACCCCGGTTTCGCTCCCGATTTCCGCCGCGTGCGTGTAAATCTGCGTCGTCTCCACATCCGCGTGCCCGAGCAAATCCTGCAGCGTCCGGATATCCGTCCCATCCCGCAACAACTGCGTGGCAAAAACACCGAAGGCTTGTAGGTGTTTTGGACAGGAGCGAACGCGACGTGCCTCGCATGGGTGAGCCCCGGGTGGGGTCGGGGCGAATCAAATGCATGCCGCAGCGCGTGTGTCGTCACCCGTTTCCCGATATCCGCCTTCTCCGCCGCCCGCCGCACCGCCATCCCATACGCCTTGGCATGCAGGTGATACCGCCGCGTCACGTTGCTGTGCGGATCGTTCGACAACTGATGCGCCGGAAAAAACCACATCCACGGCCACGTTTCACCCGCCTTCGGCATCTTCCTCGAGAGCGCCCCCGGCAGAAACACCCCGGCCACCTTGTTTTTCCGGTCGCTCTCCCAATACATCCTCGCCACCCGCATCTGCGCCTCCAGTGCCTCCTTCAGGCAATTCGGCACCACTGTCACACACCGCCTCTGCGCAGTAGCGCCCGCCAAGAATCGAGTGCGGAGGAGCACTCCTACTAACTGCGGATCGTCTCCGGAGGAGAGGATAATCCTTGTCGCCCTTGCCCTGGCGCACCGTCAGAGTACCCAGTTCCAGATCCACATCCTTGATCCGCAGCGTCACCAACTCCTTCAGCCGCAACCCCGCGCCATACTGCAGCAGCGCCGGAGTCTTGTAACCCGGAGCCAACTGCTCAAACAACGCATCCAGCTCCGTCGGATTCAAAATCACCGGCTCGCGTGGCGATATCTTCCGGAAACGCACCCGTAGATCCGACTCCTCCCGCTCGCACACATCCTTGTAGAAAAACGCCAGTGCATTGAGCGCCTGCTTTTGCGTCGAATACGCCACCTGCAGATCCTCCACCAGCGACGACAGCCACGACCGCGCCACCGATGGTTTTCGGACCTGTCCGTCCGAAACGACCACGGGGGGGGCAGCGTCATCGGAGGCGGAGGCGAAGCGGTTTCCGCTCTTTCGTCCATCTTCTTCCGAAGGTCCGCCCTGTCTCACAGATCATCCAGAGGACTTCCCACATCCCCCCGCATCGCGCGCGCCAGCTGCACATAGATCTCGGTCGTCTTCATGCTCGAATGGCCCAGTAGCTCCTGCACGCTCCGGATGTCCACCCCGCGAAGGACCAGATGGGTGGCGAAACTGTGGCGCAGGGTGTGGGCCGTCACCCGTTTGGGTATCCGGGCCAGTTTTACCGCCCGGTCCAGCTCCCGACTCACGGATATTTCGTGAATATGATGTCGGCGCACCAATCCTCCGGCACGCGGGTCCGCCGACAGTCGCTTCGCGGGAAACGCCCAGAACCAGGGCCAGGACGTGGCCGCCGACGGATTCTTTGCCGCCATCGCATAGGGCAGGTAGACGCCGCTAGCCCCGGCCTCACGGTCGCTCAGGTGAACCTGTCTCACCCGTTCAAGATGCTCCCGGAGCCGGGCGTTCATCGATTTTGGCAGCGTGACCACGCGGTCCTTTCCTCCCTTGCCTCCGCGCACCTCCACCTTGCCTCCGGACAAATCCAGATCCTTTACCCGCAGCCTCAGGGCCTCGCTCACCCGCAGACCGCAACCATACAACAGGCGCACCACCATTCCCACCGCGTCAGGCCCCGTTCCGCGCAGCAGTTCCCGCGTCTCCTCCACGCTCAGCACGACCGGCAGCTTCTTGCGGAACTTCGCCCGCTGCGCGTCGATCCCGGTGATCTCGATCCCCAACACTCTCCGGTAGAGGAACACGATCGCGTTGAGCGCCTGATTCTGGGTGGATGGAGCTACCCTCTTGTTCACCGCCAAGTGTGTCAGAAACGCCGAAATCTCCGGTGCGTCCATTTCCGCCGGATGCCGTTTGCCGTGCCACAGCACGTAGCGGCGATACCAGCCCACATACCCCTCCTCGGTTTTCCGGGAATAATGCTCCTTGCGCATCAGGCTTCTCAATTGGTCTTCCAATTTCATGGTTTCGGAATTTTGGCATGTTCGCGTGAACACATTGATTTATGTGCCAATTCGGGGGAGTAGTCGACAAAAATGTGGGTTTTACCCCCAATTTGGCTGAATATCCTACATCCCTTCGGAATTTGGAATAGATATCCACAGAAAAGTCGGCTATAAGGCGGTGCGCAAACACACGAAGGTGTTTGCGAATAAACTGTTCGCTGAAGAAAATGGCATCCAAGAAGGAACTACGGCGACTTGCCATTGAACGTGAACAACAACGCCGCAATCAAGAAGCGGCAGAGGCTTGCCCTATTTCGCGATCGGACTTTGAGGCCATGGTCGATCACGTAAGCGATCATCTGGTGGACCACGGACACGAGCACGATTTTGCGGTCACCACGGCATTCCTAAAGGACCGGGAACTGCCAGTCGATGCCACACTCTCATTTCTCATTGAGAGACGCATCAAGGACGACTGGGACGTACTTGTTAGCGGGGATGCTCATGGGTTCTTCGGACCGTCCTCTGATCGCTTGGTCCGAATGCCTCTCGAAGAGGACGAATTGAATGATCTCCTCGATTGGGTTGATGCCGAGATCCAACGCAGTGGGTGCGATCACACTCATCGACTTACAAGAGCTTGGCTGACTGAGCATCGCCATCCCCCGACACGGGCCTTGGGAGCACTGATGGCTCTGGGAGGATTCTGCGACTGCGAGGTTGCTATGAACGTCGAGACCGGAGGCATCTACCGACGAAACAACAGCGAACAAGGCGTGGGTGGACAACCCGCTACCCCGCCACGAGTCGGAGATTGAACTGTGATTAGAACCTTTTAACATGAGTCGGACTGGCGCTCCCGGTAGCGGGTGCCACCACTTCGACGTTCGACAAAGAAAACATGGATGAATCCGAACTCCACGAGCTGATTGAGCTCTACTCCGAAGAACAGAGAATCTCCCCTTTTGAAGGCCTCAACGAGCCGCACAGTTCAGAATCACCCCAGATGATGCAGGCGCGGCTGGAGAGGGCTGCACTGAATCAGATTTGTGGCGGCGAGGCTACCTTGAGCCGATACCGAATCTGGATGGAGACTGTGAGAGGCGTCCTTGTGAGGACTATCGCTGAGAGAGAAGGAACGTCAGAAGGGCCATCCACAGAAGAGCTTGTGATGACCGCCAATTCTCTGGCATGTTTCTGCGAGATTCAGAACCGTTTAGACCCCTGACAACATGCCTAAAGAACTAACTTGGAGAAAGGCCATCGACAAGGTGCTCGCCGCTTCATCTAAAGCTCTCCACTACAATGAGATCACAGAGAGGATTATCTCAGAGGGTTACCGCACTAGCCTTGGAGCTACTCCGGCTGCTACGGTCAACGCGCAGATTTCGAGTTCGATCAAGAAGAATGGAGAGAAGTCTCCCTATATCCGAGTCGACAAGGGAACTTTCGCTCTTAGGGGAGGTTCAGTCTCTTCCGCTACTACCAAGCCGAAACTGACCCCAGAAGTAACCGAGTCGGAGGACTCGGAAGAGCAGTATGACATCGTCACCTCATTCGGGATGTTCTGGCGTAAGGATGCAGTCGAGTGGGCCGCCACTCCAAAGCTCCTTGGTATGCAGCAGATTGGCGCGACTCCCGTCGACTTTAACAAGCAGCTTGGCATCTACCTTCTCTACGATGGACGCGAAGTGATCTACGTCGGAAGGACGACAGATCGCCCACTTGGACGGAGACTATACGAACACACTCTTGATCGCCTGTCTGCCAGATGGGACAGGTTTTCTTGGTTCGGGCTCTTGCCTGTTGCCGACTCAGGACAACTCAAGCCACTACCCGATTCGTTTATGGCAGCGAAGCTCATTCCGGCACTCGAAGCTATCTTGATTGAAGCACTTGAGCCCCGCCAGAACCGGAAGCGAGGCGACGACCTCGCTGCAGTTGAATATCTTCAGAGGATTGACCCTGAGATCGAGAAGAAGAAAGTTAAGGCGACTCTCGATGCCGCCCTGAACAAACTATAAGTCGAACAAGGCGTCGCTCTCAACACCTGCCCCGCCGCGAGTTCAACCTGTCATGACTATTCCACCTTCAACCCACAGTCGAAGCCTCGCCCTCGGGCAGGTGTGAGAGGACTTCGACGTTCTGCCAAAGAATGAAAAACAGAGGGACACTAATTGGCCTATTGATCCTACTGGCGACGGAAGTCGTGTTCGGAGCCGAGGAAGGGGTGTTGCGTAAGTGGCAAGCCTTGTCCGCAAGATCACAGAACCTGCAGCGCCAACTAATGATTGTTGGTCGGGACGCGGTTCCAGATCCATCGACGCACAAGGTTGCGCTTAAAGGGATTGATGAGGCGCTGGATGATTTGGTTGCGGCGGGAGAACTCGTGTCGACGCGCATCAAGATTGATCCTCCATCTGAGGCCAACGAAGAGTCATATGAGGGGCTGTTTGGTGTTGTTGAACGATTGAGTATGGAATTCGGATTCTTCGTGGCAGCTGAGATGTGTGATCTTGGAGCACGGCTAAGGTTCATAGGGATTATGCCTGATGAGGAATTTGAACTTCACTTGCGCCTACCCGAGAAAGATTTGGAGACGTTCCTCACCGAAGTAGAATCGCTTGGCCTGCTCAAAACGAAAAAGGCAGAACAAGCCGCTGCAGGCGACCCGGTAAAGCGTCCAAATTTGAAGTGAAAGCACAGGGCCGGGTCGCCTGAGCTTGAACG
>JAUTCT010000138.1 GCA_030673875.1 Verrucomicrobiota bacterium JB025
GCCCCCGCTCCAGTGCGGCTTCGGCTCAGGCTTTGAAGTTCCGTCATTTGGGACGGGCTGATTTTCAGGGGCGGAAGTGCTTTCGGCATGCAATAACTAAAGCAGTTTCTATGCCGTTTATTTCACTGACGATGCACTAGCCGGAACGGAATGAGATTTGGATGGGAATCGGGCTTCGCATGGAAGTGTGGTTTCGGGCGAGGAGTGCCGATGTCTGCGTGGCTCGTTGCAGTTCCGCGATTGCTTGACGCTGGCCGGAGGCATCCGGTTGGGTAAATCCGCTGCGTGAGACCCGGTGGATGGCCCAGAACGAACACCAGAGCTCAGGGCCGGGCCGTCCGGGAGAACGTTAGTGAATGATATGAAGAAGATTCTTGTCGGATCCTGTCCATGTTGCGGGCACCATGCGGCGATAGAACTGTCGCCGATCTTTGAGCATCGAATCGGAGTTCCCTTCGAATGTGGTGCCTGCGGCACACTGCTGCAGGTTTCTCCGGCGCGCCCGATGCTGTCCAGGGGCGCGTTGATGGCTTCCTACCTGATCGCTTACACCGTCTACTGGATGAATGGCCAATCGTTCGCGGCCGTTGGATTCGGGCTTTTCGGATTCCTGGTGGCCTGCCTGTTGATTCAGCGAACGTTCGGAAGGCCCACCCTGACCGTCCATTTACCCGAGCGTGACTTCATCAAGGAAGAACTGGATGACGATGGGACCGCTCATTTGAAATAGATTCACCTTGGGCGAATCAGATTTTCCGGGCGACCGGGTAGAGCATCCGGATTGAAACCAGAGGGTTGCGGGTCGTCGTCGCGGGAGCGAGGATGTTCGGGGCTGGAAATGAAGAAGTTCGGATCATATGTCGTGTTGGCGCTGGGCGTGATTGTTCTGGTGATGGTTGTGTTGTGGAGGGTGGTGTTTGTCGAAGCCGATGAGGGTCGATACCCGGCCGTGCAGTATTTCGCCATCATTCGGGCGGTTGACGATTCGACGTTCGACCGGTTGGACCCGGAGGTTCATTGGGATTACGAGCGAGTGTCGCCGTTTGAGAAGGGGGTTCCTCCGGCAAGCGTTGCGCATCCGGGTGAGGATCGGGTGGTGATTTCGGTCGTCGGGTTGCCATTGGACGGGGGGCTTCCGGTCAAGGTTGGCGCAGCAGGGTATCAGTCCCGAGTGGTGAACATCATTGGGAGGAGCAGTGGATTGCATACGGGTGGGCATGAGGAGCATGTGGTGCGGTTGCGTGCGATACCGGATGTTGGCAGGAGTTTGAAATGATCCGGATAGAAGAACACGACGGCGCACTTTCCGAGTCGGAGCAAGCGGTGGTTTGCGCTGGGTTTCGCGAACACTCCGAAGAGCAACGCGCACCTGCATTCATCAGGAAGCAGCTGAAGTGGCTCGGTTGTGACGAGGAGGGCGAGCTTCGGGCGGCGCTGACCGCCGAGGTGGTATGGGATTGGATGTATATCGATGAGCTTTGGGTCGGCAGGGAGCTGCGGGGTGCGGGTGTGGGAACGAGGTTGATGGAGTCGGCCGAGGAGTGGGCGAGTTCGGCGGGTCTTCAGGGGATCTGGTTGTGGACGCAGGACTGGCAGGCTGCCGGGTTTTACGAGCGTCTGGGTTATCGTGAGTTCTGCCGGTTTCCGAATTTTCCGACAGGATTCGAGAGGATCGGGTTGAGAAAGGTGATTGGTCCGGTGTCGGATTGAGCGGAGGAGCTGGAGTGGATGGCTCCGGAGAGCCACGCTGCCGGTGGTCAGCCCGGTAGCCGGTCCGGGTTGGTTTTTGTTGGTGAGCGCAACGGTCGATCGTGTATCAGGCTGCGGCCGGCATCGTGCTGGTGAGATGCTGCAGGGAAATGGATAAGCGAAAGAAGAAGCTGCAGAAGGGGCAGAAGGGGCAGAAGCGGCAGAGCAGGGAGGATCATCCGGTCGCAGGCCTGGTGATCGGGGGAATTACGGCCTGCGTGATCGGGGTCGCGATGATTGTTCATCCAGTGGCATATGTTTCGATGGGGGGGATAGGGCCCCACGGAAGTCGGCTTGTGACTACCATTTTTCAGGGAATGAGCCGGCCTTCGTTGGGGTGCTGATTGTGTTCATGGGAGGATTTGTGTTGGCCGTGGCAACCCACATCAAAAGGTCCTGAGGATGGAGGCGGGGCCGCGCCGGGTGGTGCGAGCGTGGTTGAGGTCGTGGCGCGTGAATGGTGACGGGAGCAGCCAGCGCGGGGTGGCATTTCTGTCGACCGGGTAGGGAATCCCAAGTGCACATCGCTGAAGTGCAAACCGCTGAAGTGGTGCCGGGCAATGGAGGCAGATTTTTGCCGTGCCGGCGGTGCATTGCTGGTTCGGCGAGGTGTTGGATTTGCGTCTGACTCGTGTTGCGGGGCCCTCCCCGAATCCGCACACGCGTTCACGGGATTCCCCTATGGCCGAAAATGGGATAGGTTATTCCTGTTGCCGCGAGGATCTCCTCCCCCCCAATCACAGGTCATCGCGAACGACAAGCTGCTGAGCAAAAATACCCGGCGAAACCCGAAAGCATTTCCCCCCGTGCAGTTCGGATTCCGCCGGGTTTTTTGTGTCCGGATGGTTGGGAAAAGCGACCGGTCGGCCGGCCGTGCCGGATCCCCACTGCGGACGATGCATGCGCCGGCAGTGGTGATGTGGCAGTGCGGAGGCGGGGGTCAGCCGGCGATTTCCATGCGGAGGTCTTTTGCCTTGGGGATGACGTTGCCGTATCGGTGGGTGGTTTCAGCGATCGATTGTTCGCGCAGGTAGTTGAGCATTTCGAGGCGGGCGTTGGCGAGCGGCTGGGAGACGATGGTTTGCAGCGATGCGTCGTTGGCGGCGCGCTGGAGAGCGTCGCTCGGGGTGAGGACGCGGAGGATGCCAAACTGGTGTTCGAGTTTCGGCAGGCGGTCGATGAGTTCCTGTTCGGATTCGGTGGTGACGGTTCCGATGGCGGTGAGCAAGGGGGAGGATTGGCTGGCGCTGATGTCGAGTTTGGTGCCGCAGGTTGCGCAGTTGATGGCGACTTTGGCGATTTCCAGCGGGCTCATGCCGTCGGCGCGGAGGAGGGCCGCCGGGAAGGGGCGGTAGCGGAAGTGGTTGGTTTCGCCGTGGAGTTGGGACGGGTCGTGTTCGATGGAAAACTCGTCGTTCCACCAGCGGGCGCAGCTGGCTGCGGTGGCTTCGAGGGCGGGTTTGTCCTCGGGGAGGAGGGTGGTGAGTTTGCCGAGCAGGGTGCCGGCTGCGCCGGCGACCGGGGCGGTGAGTTCGGGGAGCGCGGTTTCCGACCAGTGGGCGAAGAGCGAGACGTAGTTCGGCCCGCCGGCTTTGGATCCGGGGCCGAAGACCGAGTTTTTCCATCCGCCGAAGGGTTGGCGCTGGACGATGGCGCCGGTGATTCCGCGGTTGATGTAGGCGTTGCCGACTTCCACGGCTTCGCGCCAGAGGGCGATTTCGCGGGCGTCGAGCGAGTGGATGCCGCCGGTGAGGCCGAAGTTCGAGCTATTCTGGATTTCGATGGCGTGTTCGAGGTTGCGGGCGCGGATGAGTCCGAGCACCGGGCCGAAGCATTCGGTGTGGCGGAACCAGCTGTCGGGATCGACATTGGTTTTGATGCCGGGTGACCAGAGGCATGGGTTGCCATCGATCATTTTGGGTTCGAGCAGCCAGGTTTCCTGATTGTCGAGGGTGGTTTGGGCGCGTGAGAGGTCGGCATCCGGTTCGTGGATGACGGGGGTTGCGATGGACTGTGGGTTTGAGGACGGGCCGACGTTGAGGGATGCGGCGGCGTCGCGCAGCTGGCGCATGAATGCGGGGCTGTCGTAGAGGTCCGCCTCAATGATGGCGAGGGATGCGGCGGAGCATTTCTGGCCGGAGTGGCCGAAGGCGCTTTTGACGAGGTCCTTGACCGCCTGGTCCGGGTCTGCGGCGTTGGTGATGATGAGGGCGTTTTTGCCGCTGGTTTCGGCGAACAGTCGGATGTCGGGTTTCCAGTCCTGGAACATGCGTGCGGTGGGGTAGCCGCCGGTGAGGATGACTCCGTTGCAGCGCGGGTCGGTGAGCAGGGTGCGGCCGTCGGCGCGGTCGGCAACCATGACGAACTGGAGCACGTCTTTGGGGATGCCGGCTTTCCAGAGGAGCTGGATCATTATCCACGAGGTGAGGACGGCTTCGGTGGCGGGTTTGAGGATGACGGAGTTTCCGGCCATGAGGGCGGCGAGCACGCTGCCGCAGGGGATGGCGAAGGGGAAGTTCCACGGCGGGGTGACGACCACGGTGCCGAGGGCTTCCGGTCGGGTGCCGTCGAAGAAGGCCGGGTTGTTCAAACTGTCGGCGTAGTAGTTGGCGAAGTCGATGGCTTCGGAGACTTCGGCGTCGGCTTCGGGGGCGGATTTCCCGCCGTCGAACATGGTGGCGGCGATGCATTCGCCGCGGTCGTTGGCGATTTCCACGGCCACCTGGCGGAGGATCTGGCGGCGTTTTTCGATGCCGAGGGCCTGCCATGCGGGTTGGGCATCCTTTGCGCACTGGAGTGCGCGTTCGACGCCGGCGGTGTCGGTTCCGCTGAAGCGGTAGCTTTCCTTTTCCGGGCAGGCGGGGTTGCGGCCGATTTTGGTGGTTTCGGTGTGGATGAATTCGCCGGCGATCTGGACGGGGATGGGCTGGACGGGGGTAGCGTTGTATTGTTCGACGATTCGGTTGATCCAGCGGGCGTTGTGCTTGAGCGACCAATCGGTGTCCGGTTCGTTTTTGAACGGGGCGTTGAGGTTGAGGATGTGGTGTTCGGTGGAGCGGTCCTGTTTGCGGGCGGGTTCGGTGGACACCTGGTCGCGGCGTTGGCATGCCTCGAGGAACATGCGGCGTTGTTTTTCCCAGCTGGCGTCGCCTTCCTTCATGCCGAAGAGGTCGTGGAGGAAGTTTTGTTCGGCGGTGTTTTCGTCGAGTCTGCGGACGAGGTATGCGATGGCGGAGTGGAAGTCCTCCTTTTTGACCACGGGGGCGTAGAGGAGGAGTCCGCCGACGGCATCGCGCACGGCGCGCGCCTGATGGTTGGCCATGCCTTCGAGCATTTCGAACTCGACGTGAGGTTCGACGTGGTTGAGTGCCCGCAGGACCATTGCGTAGGCGATTTCAAACAGGTTGTGGCTGGCGATGCCGAGCTGGACGACTGCCGCATTTTCGGGTTTGCAGCCGAAGTGGACCATGCGTTTGTAGTTGGCGTCGACGTCGGCCTTGTTCGGGTAGGGTGCGAGTTCCCAGTCGTGGATGCTGGCTTCGACTTCCTCCATGGCGAGGTTGGCGCCCTTGACGATGCGGACCTTGATGGTGGCGCCGCCGGCGGCGACGCGCTGGCGGGCCCATTCGGTGAGGTGTTTCTGGACTTCGAAGGAGTCCGGCAGGTAGGCCTGGAGGACGATGCCGGCGCGGAGGTTGAGGAATTCCTCTTCCATCAGGATCTGGGTGAACGCGTCGCAGGTGAGGTGGAGGTCGCGGTATTCCTCCATGTCGAGGTTGACGAATTTGGGAGCGGTTTCGCCCTGGTCGTTGGTGAAGGGGTTGGCTTGGGCGGTGCGGTAGAGGCGGCGGATGCGCTGTTTGATTTCGTCGAGCGTGTGGTCGTATGCGAGGGTATTGATCTGGCTGAAGATTGCGGAGATTTTGACCGAGATGTATTCGCAGTTCGGGTCTTCGAGTCGTTTGACGATCTGGTCCATGCGATGGCTGGCCTCCTCTTCGCCGAGGATGGCTTCGCCAAGCTGGTTGATGTTCATGCGGATCCCCTGTTGCTTGCGTTGTTTGAGGTGGGGGACGAGTTTTTCATCTTCGCTGGGGAGGATGACTTCGCTGGATTCGTCGCGCATTTTCCAGGTGATGGCGGGCATGACGATATCCGGCATGATGGCGGATGCGACGGCGCCCATTTTCATGGCGGCGCGTTCGTGAGCGGGCGGGTATTCCGGGATGCCGTATTCCTTGATGAGGTAGCGGAATTGTTCGGCGGAGCGGCTGTTGGACGGTGGCCGGAACACCTGGTCGGCCATGGCGAGGGTGAGGGTTTTGCCCATCGGGTCGCTCATCATGCGTGCCATTTTTTCGCCTTGGCGGCGTTCGGATGCCTTTTGGTTGGCTTCGGCGGTTTGGAGGAGTTTGGCGGCGAGGGTGACGGCGAGATCGGCGACTTGATCGTCGGAAAGCGAGGTGAGGTCGGTGCCCTGCAGAGTGGATTGGATGAGATCCTGAGTCATGGGCCCACTATGTCCGGGATCCGAGTCCCCGTCTTGACCGGGTGGGACGCGAAAGGCGGATTTTTCGGCACAAGCGGGTTGTGGGAGGGGTTAATTTTTTGGGGTTCGGTAGGCTTCCCGGTAGGTTCCGGGGGTCATTCCGACGGTTGCCTTGAACTGTCTGGCGAAGGCGGATTGGTCGCCGTAGCCGCAGTCGAGGGCGATGTCGATGATTGGTTTGTCGGTGTTTGCGAGGCGGCGCGCGGCTTTTTCGATCCGGGTTTTGCGGATGAACTGTGAGGTTGTGAGTTTGAAGATTTTACGCATTCGTCTTTCGAGTTGTGCGTGGGAGAGGTTGGCGAGGGCGGCGAGGTCCGGCGGGTGGAGGTCCTCGGCATAGTTCGCCTGGATGGTTGAGATCACCTTGGCAAGGCCGGCGAAGCGGAGGTCGGCATCGCCGGGGGTGAGGAGGTCCCTGGAGATGGACGCGAGGCCGATGACGTCGCCGTGTTTTCCCATCAGCGGGACTTTGCGGGCGAGGTACCATCCCAGGGAGCCGTCCCGGTTGGAGATGAGTTCGAGCTGGTCGTTGATTTCCTTTCCGGTGAGGAAGACGTGTTCATCCTGTGCCAGGTAGGTTTTGGCGAGGAGGGGCGGGAAGATGTCGGTGACGGATTTTCCGAGGATGGCGTTGACCGACTGGAGGCCGAGTCTGTGGGCGAATGCGGCGTTTGCGGAGATGTAGAGGCCGTTGCGGTTCTTGATGCAGAACACGATGTCCGGGATCTCGGCGAAGAGCCGCTCCGAGATCATGGGGGTGTTGAGTTCGGCCAGGAATTGGTCCCGAAGTTCCTTGGGTGACGGGTTGGCGTGCATGGATCCGGTGCTGGGTTGGCGATTCGTGCGCGTTGCGGACGATTCCTGCGTGCTTGGGTTGCCATGTCGGTTGGCGTCGGGCAAGAGGCAAATGACGGGCAAATGACGGGCAAATGACGGTCGGAGGCGGGGTGGGCGCGGGGGTCGGGGTGGTTCAGCCGGGGTCGCGGATTGGCGGGAATTTCCAGTTGAGGTGGACGGAGAGGATGCGGAAGACGACGATGGTGAGGATGGTGGCGGAGGCGAGGGCGGTTTGGTGCCACTGGAGGTGGTCGCCGAGAATGTAGAGCCATGAGCCGGTGAAGGCGCAGGTGGCGCAGAATGGGGTGGGGGTGAAGAGTGAGGGGATTTCGTTGCAAACGACATCGGCGAGGACGCCGCCGAAGGTTCCGGTGATGGTGCCGAGGAGGACGGCGATGAAGGCGGATGGCTGGGCCTCGAGGCTGATGGCGGTGCCGACGGTGGTGAACAGGGCCATGCCGAGGGCGTCCGGATAGATCAGGATCGGTTTGATTCTGGGCAGGAGGCGGGTGAGGAAGGGGAGGATGATGCAGAGGGCGAAGACGGAGAGCGGGTAGTGGGGTTTGCCGATCCAGAAGAGCGGGTGGAGGTCGAGGAAGATGTCGCGGAGGGTGCCGCCGCCGAATGCGGCGAGGGAGGCGACGGTGAATGACCCGATGAAGTCCATTTTCGCGCGGGCGGCGAGTAGGAAGCCGTAGGTGGCGGAGATGATCACCGCCATGAATTCGAGGACGAGCATGTGCTTTGCGGGTGACGGGTGGGGTTGTCCGGAGGGGAAATGGGAATGGCCGGGATGGCGAGGAAAATCCGCCGGCGGGTGGGCGACCAGGCGAGGGAGAAGCGCTTGATCAGTTCGGCTGCAGCACCACTGATGGCTCTGAAATCACTGATGGTTTTTCTGTCTGGGAAGGCATGGTGTTCCGACGGTCCCGCGAGTTGGGAGTTCTTCACCCTCAAAGGTTTTAGAAAATCAGTGCAATCCGGACTCATCAGTCTGAATCGGTGGTTTTATTGGCGCTTCTGGAGGGCAGATCCGGCAACCCAACACCCGCCGCGGCAGAGTTTGGTGCTGTTGATTGGAGCGGTTTCGCCGGGGAAAGGTAAGTGCCGCCGTTGCGGGCGCAGCGCCTTCAAACGCAATGCTTCGTTGCTGCTCGGTCGTGAATGGCTATTCACTTGCTCGTCGCGCCTTGCCTTGAATTTGAATGGTTGTGTTGCCGGGCGCCGGGTTGCCGGATGTGCCCGTGAGTGAGTTTCACCCTATCTTGATCTCCCAGGGGCGGGCGGATTAGGGTTGGTGCGTGAAGATTGGAATCATTGGCACGGGCTGGGTGGCAGGGCATCATTTGGATGCGTTCGGGAAGATCGATGGAGTGGAGGTGGTGGCGATTGCGGGGAGAAACGAGGTCCGGGGGCGCGAGTTGGCGGAGCCGAGCGGAGCGAAGGTGTATGGGGAGGTGCTGCCGATGCTGGAGAGGGAGTCATTGGATGCGGTGGCGATCCTGCTGCCGCCGCATTTGCACGGCGAGCTGGAGGTTGTGTGTTCGGAGCATGTGGGTGCGGTGCTGGTGGAGAAGCCGGTTTCGCAGTCGATGGAGGCGGCGGAGCGGGCGCACGAGGCGTTCAAGAGGGCGGGGACCCTGGTGGCGGTGGGCTACATGAACCGTTACCGGCGTGCGGTGGATGTGGCGCGCGGGGTTTTCAAGGCGGACGGGGATCCGGGGGTGATGGCGCACGGTTGGTGGATCACGCGGATGCCGCCGCCGATGTGGTGGCGGAGTTTCGAGCAGTCCGGCGGGCAGTTTGTGGAGCAGTGCACGCACCTGGTGGACCTGAGCCGCTATGTGTTCGGGGAAATCGTGGAGGTGAGTGCGTGGCGGACCGGTGGCCGGATGGAGGGGGTGGCGGGATTTTCGGTGGACGATGCGATGGTGGTGAACGCGCGGTTTGCCTCGGGCGCGCTGGGATCGTTTTGCACCGGGTGTTATCCGTTAGGCGGGCATGCGGAGGGCGGGGGCGGGATCGGCCTGACGTTTTCCGCGAGGCAGCACCGGCTGGTCATGAGCGGCTGGAATCTGGAGGGGACGATGCACTGCGGGGAGGACGAGGTGGAGGGGCTGCCGGTGGACGAGGATGTTTTCGTGCGGCAGAACCGGGCGTTTGTGGAGGCGGTGTGGACGGGGGACCGCGGGTTGGTGCGCTCCGACTACGGTGATGCGATGAAGACGCTGGCGGTGACGCTGGCGGCGAATGAGTCGGCGCGCGAGCGGGGTGGGGCGCCGGTGGCGTGTTGATTAGATGCGAGCGGCGGGGGGCGGCTGGATTCTGGCGCGGGCGCGGAGGTTGAGGATTTCCACGCCGAGTGAGAAGACCATGGCGAAGTAGATGTAGCCTTTGGGGATTTTGAAGTGGAGGCCTTCGGCGATGAGGGCAGTGCCGATGAGGATGAGGAATGAGAGGGCGAGCATCTTCATGGTGGGGTGATCGGAGACGAACTCGCTGATGGGTTTGGCGGCGATCATCATGATGCCGATGGCGATGACGACGGCGAGGGCCATGACCGAGAGGTGGTCGGCCATGCCGGTGGCGGTGATCACGCTGTCGAGCGAGAAGATGATGTCGATGAGGGCGATCTGGATGATGATGGCGGTGAAGGAACTGCCGCGGACGGAGACTTCGGCGTCTTCGATGCCTTCGATCTTGTGGTGGATTTCCTTGGTGGACTTCCAGATGAGGAAGCATCCGCCGGCGAGGAGGATGAGGCCTTTGCCGGTGATGCCGAGCATGCCGTGGTGTCCGGCGACATCGGGTGAGAGTTGCCAGAGGGCCGGGTGGACGGGGAATGAGAAGAGGGTTTCCTGGAGGCTCATGATCCAGCTGATGGTGGCGAGGAGCATGAGGCGGGTGACCATGGCGAGGCCGAGGCCGATGATGCGGCCGGACTGGCGCTGGGCGGGCGGGAGGCGGTCGACGAGGATGGAGAGGAAGACGATGTTGTCGATGCCGAGGACGATTTCGAGCAGGGTGAGGGTGGCGAGGGCCGCCCATGCGGAGGGGGCTGAGAACCAGGAAAAGTCAAACATGGCGTGGAGTCATGCTAACAAGACGGGGCGGGGTTCCAATGGGAATTCCGAGGGAAGATTCCAATTGGAGGGGATGGCGCGGAGAGACCGCGCGGTGGGGGGATGGTGCGGGGGGGATGGCGCGGGGGATCAGGACGAGAAGGCGAGGGCGCGTTGTTTCATCTGGGTGGCCATGAGGTTGAGGGCGTTGGCGCGGGTGGGCGCGAGGTGTTCCTTGAGGCCGGTTTTTTCGATGAAGTCCATGTTGGCGGTGAGGATGGCGTCGGGTGTTTCCTCGTTGAGGACGCGGATGAAGAGGGCGATCATGCCCTTGGTGATGAGTGAGTCCGAGTCGGCGACGTAGTGGACTTTGCCGTTTTCGAATGAGGCGTCGAGCCAGACCTGGGACTGGCATCCCTTGATGAGGTGATCGGCGGATTTTTCGCTTTCGGCCATGGGCGGGAGCGATTTTCCGAGGCCGATGACGTATTCATAGCGTTCGGTCCAATCTTGAAAGAGGGAGAGTTCTTCGAGGAGGTTTTCCTGTTTTTCGGCGATGGTGCTCATGGATGGGGGGATGAGAGCGTGGATTTGGCCGGGGGGCAAGGGGAAGGGGGGCGGGAAATGGGGGCGGTTCAGGTGGCGGGAGTGTGGCGTTGGAGCCTGATGGCGGCGAGGAAGGTGATGACGGGGATGGCGAAGCTGGCGATCATCATCAGGAGCCGGCCGTCGGCGGGGAAGCCGGCGGCGAGGGGGAAGAGGATCACCGCGTCCAGCAGGGGCAGGCCGGCGAGGAGGGCGGAGACGGTTTTGGGGATGTTGCGGGCGAAGCCCGGGAGGGTGGAGGCGAGCCAGATCGCGACGGGGATGAGGGCGCCGATGGCAAGTGGCGCGGGCAGGCCGAGCGGGCCGAGCGCGGCGGCGAGCAGCGGGAGCGGGGAGAGGACGAGCAGGGCCCGGGTGGCGAGTTTGGCGGGTTTGGGGATGCGGGAGAGGGTTTCGAAACGCGCGCCGAGGGTGAGGCCGGTGATGTAGATGAGGAGTCCGAGGCAGGCGAGGTAGGCCGCGCTGGTGGCGTGGGGTGCGATGGCGGCGAAGCCGAGCACGGGGAGCAGGCCGCGGCAGAGGCCCATGGGGATGACCGACCAGATGGTTTTCTTGTGGCTCCAGGTGTAGATGAGGATGGATGCGATGATGGCGAGGCAGACGACGCTTGCCTGGGGTGAGGAGGCGAGGGCGCAGACGAGGGCGATGCCCATGCAGGCGAAGGAGTTGGTGAGGTAGAGCGATGGGGGGAAGACCAGGCGTGGCAGGGCGCGTTCCGGGCGGTGGGTTTTGTCCCATTCGCGGTCGGCCCAGTCGTTGAGGAAATTGCCGGCGAGGCAGAGCAGCAGGCCGGAGTAGACGGGCATGGTGGTGGCGGCGGACAGCTTGGCATCCGGATGGATGGCGGCGGCCATGGCGATACCGAGCCAGACGTTGGAGACGACGCTGGGGAGGTTGGGCAGGCGGGCGCTGGCGGCGAGGTGTTGGGCGGGGGTCTTCATGACCGGATACGAAACGACCCCGCAGACGCGGGGTCGGGGAATGAGGAGGAGCGAGGGGTTGCGGGTGTTATTTGGCGTGCACGCCGGTTCCGGGGAGGAAGCGGTAGTAGACTTCGAGGGTGAGGGTCAGCAGGCAGGTGCGGTAGTGCGGGTTTGAGTTTTTCTGCAGTGCACCGGCGACGGCGCGCTGGTCCTTGTCCTTGGAGGAGGGCGGGGGCCATGAGCCGTCGGGCAGCTGGGCCTGGAGGATTTCATCACGCACCATGGCGTTGTATTTGCGCCAGGTTTCTCCGCCGCGGTTGATGGCGGCCTGGGCTTCGTAGTAGTGGCCGTAGAGGTCGGAATATTTGGTGTCGTAGTCGAATTTGGAGTTTTTCTCGATGTATTTGAGTCCCTGGCGTGCTTGGGACGACGAGGATTTGTTCCACATTTGGAGGCAGAGCACGCCGCCGCCGGTCATGGTGCGGTAGCCGTCGCCGTGGCTTTTTTCGTTTGCCTTGGCGTAGGCGAAGCCGCCGTCGTCGCAGTGCATGGACATGGTGTAATCGATGCCGCGGTTGGCGGCGCGGGTGAGGCCCTTGTATTCGAGTCCGGTGTGGTAGCAGGCTTTGAGTGCCTGGATTTGCCATGCGGCGACGGAGAGGTCGCCGCCGCGTTTGCCCTCGGTGTCGTAGAGGTAGTCCCAGCCGCCGGTTTTCCGGTGTTGGTTGTCGATGATGATCTGGCCGGCTTTTTGGGTGACTTCGAAGAGGTTGGGGACGTTGATGTTGCCTTGTTTGCAGAAGGTGGCGGCCTCGCCGAGAGCGTAGGTGGCGATGGCGTGTTCGTATGGCCAGTGGGATTCGGTGGGGTTGAGGGTGAGGCGGCCGTTGTTTTTCATGCCGACATCGACGAGGTAGGTGATGGCGCGGAGCACGGTGTCGCCGTAGTCTTTGGAGGTGGGGGTCTCGCAGTGGCCGAGGTAGGCGAGCAGGGCGAGGCCGGTCATGGCGGTGGGTTTGCTAGGGGAGTATCCGCCGGCCCATGAGCCGTTGGATTTCTGGGTGGATTTGAGGAAGTTGAGAGCCTTGACGACGGCGTCTTCGCATTGCGGGGTTCCGCCGGTTTCCTGGAGTCGCGCGAGGCGGTCTGCCTTGGAGCAGCGTTTTTTCATGGTGGCGGGGATGTTGCCGAAGCCGGTTTCGGCGACCTCGCCCCATGAGCTGCCGAAGTCGTCGGACGATCCGAAGTCCATGGTGGGGGTGCTGACGTCGACGGTGGGGACGGGGATGGAGGTGGGGGATGCGGTGTTGGCGACGATGGTTTTCGCCATTTGTGACGCGGGAGATGCGGGTTTTTTCTGGGTGCTGGTTTTGACCCGTTTCTGGTCGACCTGTTCTTCTTCGACGACGTTGGACTGGTAGGTGACGATGGTCGGGGTCTCCTTGATGAGCGGCTTGATGAAGATCCAGCCGAGGATGAGGGCGATCAGGACGATGACGAGGACCGCGATGATGATGGAGGAGATTGTGGAATTCCGCTGTTGCGCGTGGAGTCTGGCGCGGGATTCTTCGGTGAGTTCTGCGTGGAGGCTCATGGTTTTACTGAGAAATGTTAGCTTTCGGGGACGGGCATGCCAGTAGAAAAGTTCCGGGCTGATGGGAGGAAATGCGGGATTTCAAGGGGTTAACGCGGGTGGGTGGTGGATTATTGGGGGGAAGTTGATGGGTTTCTCTGGTGAAATCCGGTGAGTTCGCGGGGGCGGTTGGCCGGGTTTGGGCGGGGGTGACGAGTTTGTCGCTTGCGGGCCGGATTTATTGGTTGATATCCCGGCATCGATCTTGCTAGTGGGCGGCTCAATTATGTCGATCCACGTCGCCCTGCATCACAGGACCTCCTACCGTTACGACCGTCCCGTTGAGCACGGTGCTCATGTCGTCCGTTTGCGGCCGGCGCCGCATTGTCGGTCGCGGATTCTGGCGTATAGCCTGAAGGTCGAGCCGGCGAAGCATTTCCTGAACTGGCAGCAGGACCCGCAGTCGAACTATCTGGCGCGGTTGGTATTTCCGGAGAAGACGGACAGGCTGGACGTGGTGGTGGATCTGGTGGTTGAGATGTCGGTGCAGAATCCGTTTGATTTCTTTCTGGAGGAGCACGCGGAGGAGGTGCCGTTCAGGTATGGCGGGGCATTGGCGACGGAGTTGGCGCCGTATTTGGTGAAGGACGAGGCGGGGCCGCTGCTGGGCGAGTGGATCGCGAGGTTCGAGGACCACGAGTGCCGGACGATTGACTATCTGGTGGAGATCAATTCGGCGCTGGAGCAGGCGATCGGCTACAACATCCGGATGGAGCCGGGCGTGCAGACGCCGGAGGAGACATTGGAAAAGGCGTCGGGGTCGTGCCGGGATTCGGCGTGGCTGATGGTGCAGCTGATGCGGCATCTCGGGTATGCGGCGCGATTTGTCTCGGGCTACCTGATCCAGCTGAAGGCGGATGTGAAGAGTCTGGACGGGCCGAGCGGGGCGGAGGAGGACTTCACGGACCTGCACGCGTGGGCGGAGGTGTATCTGCCGGGGGCGGGTTGGGTCGGGCTGGATCCGACGTCGGGACTGTTTGCCGGCGAGGGGCATTTGCCGCTGGCGTGTTCGCCGGAGCCCTCGAGCGCGGCGCCGGTGACGGGCGGGGTGGAGAAGTGCGAGAGCACGATGGAGCACGAGATGGTGGTGACGCGGGTCCACGAGAGTCCGCGGACGACTTTGCCGTATTCCGATGAGACGTGGCGGAAGATCCAGGAGAGCGGGCGAGCGACCGACCGTGAGCTGGAGGAGATGGATGTGCGGTTGACGATGGGTGGCGAGCCGACGTTCATCTCGATGGATGATTTTGACGGGGCGGAGTGGAACACCTCGGCGGTGGGGCCGATGAAGCGGCGGCTCTCGGAGGAGCTGATCCGGCGGCTGCACAAGGAGTTCGCGCCGGGCGGCTTGTTGTTTTACGGTCAGGGGAAATGGTATCCGGGCGAGCAGTTGCCGCGGTTTTCGCTGAATTGTTACTGGCGCAAGGACGGGCTGCCGATCTGGCAGGACGTGGGATTGATCGCCGATGAAACGATCGACTACGGGCACACGGCGGAGGATGCGCAACGGTTCGGCGAGACTTTGGCCGAGCGGTTGGGCGCGGACAAGAAGTGGATGCTGCCGGCGTATGAGGATGCCTTTTACTACCTGTGGAAGGAGCGGCGGTTGCCGGGGAATGTGGATCCGCTGAAGAACAACCTGAAGGACAAGTATGAGCGCGAGCGGATTGCGCGGATCTTTGATGACGGGCTGGATGAGGTGGTCGGCTACGTGCTGCCGCTGGAGCGGACGCGCGGTCCGGAAGGGGAGGTTTGGACGAGCGGTCCGTGGTTCATGCGGGACGAGCGGTTGTTCCTGCTGCCGGGAGATTCACCGATCGGCCTGCGGCTTCCGCTGGATTCGCTGCCGTGGGTGAAGGAGGAGGATTTCCCGTGGTCGGTGCCGAATGATCCGACGCGTGCGCTGCCGCCGATCCAACTGGATTCGGCGCGGCGGATTGCGATCCAGAGGCGTGCTGCGGAGCGGGAGCACGAGGATCTGGCGCAGTATTACGCAAGTGGCGGCAAGGGATTCGGCGCTCATCCGTCGTCGCCGCTGGAGGCGCTGCGGAAGCGGCGCGAACGGCGGCCCGAGGGGCAGGAAAGCGCGTCGTGGATCATTCGGTCCGCGTTGTGTGTGGAGCCGCGGGACGGACGGTTGCATGTCTTTCTGCCGCCGGTGGACGAGACCGAGGACTTTCTGGACTTGATCGCGTGCATCGAGCAGACGGCGGCGGAGCTTGGCACGCCGGTGGTGGTGGAGGGCACTCCGCCGGACTACGATTCTCGGATCGAGGTGGTGAAGGTGACGCCGGACCCGGGGGTGATCGAGGTGAACCTGCAGCCGGCGAAGTCGTGGGACGAGTTGGTGCGGAATACCTCGGTGCTTTACCGTGAGGCGCGGCAGTGCCGGTTGGCGACCGAGAAGTTCATGGTCGACGGGCGCCACTGCGGGACGGGCGGGGGAAATCACATCATCATTGGTGGTGAGACGCCGTCTGACAGTCCGATTCTGCGGCGGCCCGACCTGTTGCGGAGCATGGTGACGTATTGGAACCACCATCCGTCGTTGAGTTATTTGTTTTCCGGGTTGTTTGTGGGTCCGACATCGCAGGCGCCGAGGGCGGACGAGGCGCGGAATGATTCGATTCACGAGTTGGAGGTGGCGTTCAGTTCGCTGGACCGGCAGACGGAGGTGCTGCCGTGGCATGTGGACCGTGCGTTCCGGAACCTGCTGATCGACGCGACGGGCAACACGCACCGCGCGGAGTTCTGCATCGACAAGCTTTACAGTCCGGACAGCGCGAGCGGCAGGCTCGGGTTGTTGGAGATGCGGAATTTCGAGATGCCGCCGCACTATCAGATGAGTCTGGCGCAGCATTTGGTGCTGCGGGGATTGATCGCGCGATTCTGGAAGGATCCGTATCAGAAGCCGCTGGTGCGCTGGGACAGTGCGATTCACGACCGGTGGATGCTGCCGCATTTCATTTGGCAGGATTTCAGCGACATTCTCGCGGACCTGCGGGATCACGGCACGGCGATTGAGGATGATTGGTTTGCGCCGCATCTGGAGTTCCGGTTTCCGGTGATTGGCGAGTTCCAGCAGCGCGGGGTGGATGTGGAGCTGCGGCATGCGATCGAGCCGTGGCATGTGTTGGGCGAGGAGGACTCCGGTGCGGGTGCGGTGAGGTTTGTCGACAGTTCGGTGGAGCGCATGCAGGTGCATGTGCGGGGGATGACCGGCGAGCGGCACCTGCTGGCGTGCAACGGGGTGAAGATTCCGCTGCATCCGACGGGCACGCACGGTGAGTATGTGGCGGGCGTGCGCTATCGTGCGTGGCAGCCGCCGAACTGCCTGCACCCGACGATTCCGGTGAATACGCCGCTGACGTTTGATCTGGTGGATACCTGGAACGAGCGATCGCTGGGTGGCTGCAGCTACCATGCGGCGCACCCGGGCGGGCGGAGTCACGATGATTTTCCGGTGAATTCGTTCGAGGCCGAGGCGAGGCGGCTGGCGCGGTTTTTCCGTCACGGGCACACGGGTGGCAGGATTCGGGCGGCGGATCCGCCCGCGAGTCCGGATTTCCCGTTCACGCTGGACTTGCGGATGATTCCGTGAGCCATTGTGTTGTGTTCGCCGACAACCCGCGCCGATGGCAGAATCTCCACGTCCCGCATCCCAATCCCAGGCCCAAGTGATCCGGAGGCCCCACTCCAGTGGCAAGGACGTGGCATGGAATGAAATGAAGGAGGCGGGCGGGAAGGTCCGCGGGCACTGGCGTGAGTTGGAGCGGCAGATGCAGCAGTGGGACGCGGGTGAGCGGCGGGATCTGGCGGCGACGGCGGCGCGGATGATCGAGGATCTGGGGACGACCTTCAATGTTTTCAGCGATGCGGGGGGGGTGGGTCAGCCGTATGGGCTGGATTCGATTCCGTTGGTGATTTCGTCGGCTGAGTGGGCGGTGGTGTCGGCGGGGTTGTGCCAGCGGGCGCGGTTGCTGGATGCGGTTCTGGCGGATTTGTATGGTCCGCAGACGCTGATGAAGAAGGGTTTGGTGCCGCCGGGGCTGGTGCATGCGAATCCGGGGTTCGAGCAGTATGTGCGCGGGCTGAATCCGACGGGCGGGCGGTTTTTGGTATTGGCGGGTTGTGATTTGGTGCGGGGCAAGGGAGGGAGCTGGCAGGTGCTGCGCGATCACTCGGGAAATCCGGGCGGGCTGGGGCAGGTGTTTGAGAACCGGAAGGTGATTTCCAATTTGCTGTCCGGGATTTACGACGGCATGCGGGTGGCGAAGCTGGGTGGTTTCCTGAACCTGGAGCGGTCGTCGCTGCAGGCGCACGCGCTGACCCGTGGAGAGCGGGCGAACATTGTGTTTCTGACGCCGGGATTCCGGCATCCGTCGTATTTCGAGCACGCCTATCATGCACGGTTGTTGGGGTTTCCGCTGGTTGAGACCGACGACCTGACGGTGCGCGAGCGGCGGGTTTACCTGAAGACGCTGGCGGGGCTGCGGAGGATCGATGGTGTGGTGTGCCGGACGGGCCAGACGGGGCTTGATCCGCTGGAGCACTGGGGTGGCGGAGCGGGCGGTGGGGTGCCGGGGATCGCGGAGGCATGGCGCACGGGGAACGTGGCGCTGGCGAACGGGCCGGGCAGTGTGTTGGCCTCGAGCGTGGCGTTGCTGCCATTTTTGCCGCGGATTTGCCGGGAGTGGTTTGGTGAGGAGCTGAAGCTGGGGTTTGTGGAGACGTGGTGGCTGGGGCAGGAGGGGGTGAGGAAGCGGGTGTTGGCGGATCTGAACCGCTACGTGCTGTTGTCTGCGTCTCCATTTGGCGAGGCGCCGCTGCCGATCCGATGTGCCGGGCTTTCGCCGACGGCGCGGCGGCAGTGGATGGCGACGATTGAGAGCCGGCCGTGGGATTTTGTGGCACAGGTGGATGTGGTGGCGAGCGAGGCGCCCTCACTGGTGGCGCGGGGAATCCGCGACCGTCCGGTGATCTGGCGGGCATTCGCGCTGAATGCGCGCGGTGGGTCCGCAGCGCTGCCGGGTGGATTGGCGCAGGTGGGCAAGAGCGGGTATTCGCCGCAGTTGTGGCCGAATCACGCCGGGTTCACGAAGGATGTGTGGGTTCCGGAAAGCGGGATTGCGTATCCGAAGGCGGAGATTGAGAACCCGCATCCGAGGTTGGCGCGGCACGAGGGGCCGCCGGAGGTGCCGAGCCGGATCGCGGAGCAGTTGTTCTGGCTGGGCCGCTATGCGGAGCGGATTGAGTTGGAAACGAGGTTGCTGCGGGCGGCTCTGGGCCGGGTGGCGGGGGATTCCGGGCGCCGGGGCGACGCCCAGGTGGCGGCGTGTGTGGCGCTGATCGAAGGGGCGGGATTGATTCCGGAAGGGATGTCGATCCGTCCGAACGAGATGCTCAAGACGGTTTCGCGGATGGTGCATGACGCGGGTGCGGCGGGCGGGATTCCCTCGCTGACGAGGTCGTTGTTATTCAATGCGGCGGCGGCACGGGACCGGCTGTCCGATGACACGTGGCGGTTTTTCAATTTGCTGGAAGGCATTGTGTTTGAAGCGAAGGGGGTGGCGGGAGTGGCGCATTTGCAGCGCAAGCTGGACACGCTGGTGCTTCATCTGGCGGCGTTTGCGGGGATGCAGGCGGAGAACATGACGCGCGGGCACGGCTGGCGGTTTCTGGAGATCGGCCGGCGGGTGGAGCGGGCGATGGGGACCTCGCGGTTGCTGGCGGTGGCGGCGAAAGAGGGTGAGGGCGAGTCGCTGGTGCTGGAACCGGTGCTGGAGGCGTGCGACAGCGTGATGACCTACCGGCGGCGGCATTTTTCCCGCCCGGTATTCAGGGAGGTGGTGAATCTGGTGTTCCGGGATGCGAGCAACCCGCGCTCGGTGATGCACCAGCTGCAGGTGGTGCATGACGAGTTGTCGCAGTTCACGATCCGGCCGAACTACGGGTTGCTGCCGAAGATCCGGGAGGACATGGACCAACTGCTGGCGGATTGTTTGAAGAAGGGTGGGAACACGCCGGAGAAATTCGAGGGGATGGCGGATGCGCTGGAGGAATTTTCGGATTTGCTGACGCAGCATTTCTTCAGCCATTCGGTGAGGAGGGTTTATTAACCAAAAGGTCATGAGATATCAGCTCCGGCACAGCACGAAGTATTCCTATGACGGGACGGTGACGGTATCCCACCACCTGGCGCGGCTGGCTCCGCGGACGCTGGTCACGCAGCGGTGTCCGTGGCACGAGCTGGAGATCCAGCCGGAGCCGGTGGGGCGTGGGGTGCATGTGGATTCGTTTGGCAATGCGGCGGAGTATTTCGAGATCGAGGGCAGTCATGACGAGTTGGTGGTGACGGCGAAGAGTTTGGTGGAGGTGTTTGCGGCGCCGCATCCGGAGCCGGGGTCGACTCCGGCATGGGAGCAGGTGCGGGCGGCGTGTGAGGGGGAGAAGCTGACGCCGGGGTCGGAGGCGGGAGCGTTTCGTTTTGCGTCGCCGATGGTGCCGGTGGGGCCGGAGTTTGCGAGTTACGCGCGGAAGGATTTCACCAAGGGTCGGCCGGTGCTGGAGGCGGTGGTGGCGTTCACGCACCGGGTGTTTGACGAGTTTGCCTTTGACCCGCGGGCGACGGATGTGGCGACGCCGGTGGCGGAGGTGCTGCGGAAGAAGGCCGGGGTGTGCCAGGATTTCGCGCACCTGATGCTGGCGTGTCTGCGGTCGATCGGGGTGCCGGCGCGGTATGTGAGCGGGTATTTGGAGACCAAGCCGCCGGAGGGGCAGGAGCGCTTGATCGGCGCGGATGCGTCGCATGCGTGGGTGTCGGTTTTCTGCGGTGAGGAGGCGGGGTGGATCGACACGGATCCGACCAACGACGTGCTGCCGGGCGAGCGGCACATCACGGTGGCGTGGGGGCGGGATTTCTCGGATGTGAGTCCGCTGCGGGGGGTGACGCTGGGTGCGGGCGGGCAGCGGCTGGAGGTGGGGGTGGATGTGATTCCGCTGGAAGGTTGAGGGTGGAGTGGGCTGGGGGCGGGGCGTTGCCGGCAGACTGTTGGCAACTCGATGAAGCAAGTGATGACGCGCGGCGCTGGCATCCCTGCCGGGATGCGGTGAATTTGGGGGGCGTGGGAATCCGGGGGTGTCGCTGCGCTCGACCCCCGGCTACTGGCTGTGATCCCTC
>JAUTCT010000139.1 GCA_030673875.1 Verrucomicrobiota bacterium JB025
TGTTCTGTCAGACATTCCGGCATAGTGGGCCACTACATATAGAGTACAAGTGAAATATCGGACAATATGAACTACTACTCAAAGTGAGGTAGCCCTGCGGGCTGGTCGGGATTTGGCGTTGCGTGGTTGGGGTTCGGGATGCTTGATCCGCGGTGTGGACGGTGAGTTTTTCGAATGTGTTGAGGCCGATGTCTGGCGTGGTGAGACGCTGGCGTTGAGGGATTTTTCCCTGACGTTGAGGCATGGCGAGAGTGTTGCGGTGCTGGGTCCGAACGGGGCGGGCAAGAGTTCGTTGCTGAAGTTGCTGACGGGCGAGTTGCGGCCGGCGGCGGGCGGTCGCGGGCGGTGCCGGTTGTTTGGTGAGGAGCTGTGGGACATCGAGGAGATCCGGCACCGGATCGGGGTGGTGATGCCGGAGGAGGTGGCGCGGTTTGAGCCGGAGGAGGTGGTGGAGGATGCCGTGTTGTCGTCGCTGCGCGGGGCCTACGGGCTGGCGTGGCGGATGCGGTTTTCGAGGGTGGAACGGCAGCGCGCGGCGGAGGCGATGGAGGTGATGGGGGTGGCGGATCTGGCGCGGCGCGAGTTCGGCAGGCTGTCATCCGGCCAGCAGCGGCGGATCCTGATCGCGCGCGCGCTGGTGCACGACCCGGAGGTGCTGGTGCTCGACGAGCCGTCGACGGCGCTGGATTTCGCGGCGGCGGCGCAGTTGACGGCGACCCTGCGCGGGTTGGTGCGGGCCGGGCGGGATCTGGTGTGGGTGACGCATCACCCGGGGGAGATTCCGCCGGAGGTGGAGCGGGTGGTTTTGTTGAAGGACGGCGGGGTGTTTGCGGACGGTCCGAAGCGGCGGACGATCAACGCGGGGAGGCTGGAGGGGCTTTATGGGGTCAAGCTGGGGGTCCGGTGGTCGGCCGGCTGGTGCGAGGTGCGGGCGTGAGGTTGCGGCGTCAGCCGTGGGCGGTCCGGCGCGGGGTGGGATCCCGCGGTGGTGTTACTACGCGGGTCGTTGTTTCGCCGGTTGCGGTTGCCGGTTGTGGCGGGGTGTGTTCCGGCTCAGCTTTCGAAGTAGGTGTAGCCGGCGAGTCCGGAGCGGTAGTGGTCGAGGATCTGGCGGCGTTCCTTGGGGGAGATGCGGCCGTGGGTGACGGCTTTTTCGGCGAAGTTGCGGAATTTGGCGACGAGTTCCTTGGGGTCGTATTCGACGTAGGTGAGGACGTCGGCGACGGTGTCGCCCTCGACTTCGTGGGTGTAGACGGGTTTGCCGTTTTCGAGGTGGACGCCGACGACGTTGGTGTCGCCCAGGAGGTTGTGGAGGTCGCCGAGGGTTTCCTGATAGGCGCCGACGAGGAAGACGCCGACGTAGTAGGGTTCGTCGGGTTTGAGGTGGTGGAGGGGGAGGATTTTCGAGACGTCCTCCTTGTCGATGAAGCGGTCGATTTTGCCGTCGCAGTCGCAGGTGATGTCGGCGAGGACGGCGCGGTTTTTGGGTTTTTCCCCGAGGCGGTGGATGGGCATCACGGGGAAGAGTTGGTCGATGGCCCAGGAGTCCGGGAGGGACTGGAAGAGGGAGAAGTTGCCGTAGTAGAAGTCGACCAGTGAGGAGGAGAGTTCGCGGAGTTCTTCCGGGGTTTCGTCGAGTTGGTCGATGAGGTTGGAGATGCGGGTGAGGATGTGCCAGAACCAGGCGTCGGCGAGGCCGCGTTCGCGGAGTGAGGCGTTGCCGTAGAAGAACTGGGCGCGGAGTTGGTCGCGGTAGTAGACGGCGTCGTTGAGGCTTTCCTGGAGGTTTTTCTTGGAGAGCGTGCGGTTGACGTCGACGAGGTTGAGGAGGTTCTGGGGTGCGGTTTTGGGGACGGCGGGGGGTTCCGCTTCGGAGGTTTGGGCGGTGGTGACGTCGAGGATATTGAAGACGAGGACCGAGTAGTAGGCGACGACGGCGCGTCCGCTTTCGGAGATGAGGTCGGGGTGGGAGACGTTGGCCTTGTCGCAGATTTGCGAGATGACTTCGACGATGTCGGTGCAGTATTCGGCGACCGAGTAGTTGCAGGATGCGTGGAAGTTGGTGTGTGATCCGTCGTAGTCGACGGCCATGCCGCCGCCGATGTCGAGCACGCCCATGGGGGCGCCTTCCTTGACGAGGTCGCAGTACATGCGGACGGCTTCGGTGGCGCCCTCGCGGATGGCGGCGATGTTGGGGATTTGGGATCCCTGATGGTAGTGGAGCATTTTGAGGCAGGCGAGGTAGCCTTCCTCCTTGAGGCTGTCGACGACCTCGATGATCTGGGCGGCGTTGAGGCCGAAGACGGATTTGTCGCCGGCGGATTCCTGCCAGTGGCCGGATCCGCGGGTGGAGAGGCGGACGCGGACGCCGAGGTTGGGGAGCACGCCGATTTTGCGGGACCGTTCGAGGATGAGGGCGAGTTCGCTGGGCATTTCCAGGACGAGCATGACCTTGAGGCCCATTTTCTGGGCGTTGAGGGCGAGGTCGATGAATTCCTCGTCCTTGTAGCCGTTGCAGATGAGGTAGGCCTCCGGGTCGTGCATGTGGGCGAGGGCGGCGATAAGTTCGGGTTTGGACCCGGCTTCGAGGCCGTAGTGGTAGGTTTCGCCGAAGGCGGTGATTTCCTCGATGACCTGGCGCTGCTGGTTGACCTTGATGGGGTAGACGCCGCGGTATTCGCCCTTGAAGTTGGCGGCTTTCATGGCGCGGCGGAAGGATTCGTTGATTTCGCTGATGCGGGAGTGGAGGATGTCGCGGAAGCGGAGCAGGACGGGGGCGGGGGTGCCGCGGTCCTGGAGGCCTTCGATGATGTCGTGGAGGGAGACGTCCTTTTGTTCCTCGCCGTCTTCGAGGCGCACGGTGACGTGGCCCTTGCGGTTGATGGAGAAGTATTCCCGGCCCCATGCGTTGAGGTCGTAGAGTTCGGCGGACTTGGAGGTGGACCAGCCGTTTTTGGGCTCTTTGGAGGGGTTGTTGGAAACGGAGAGTGAGGGTGTTGTCATCCGGATGTGTGCGGCTGAGGCGGTGTCGATTGGCGGCCGAGGACGCCGGGTGGGAGCGTGGAGGTCGCGGGGTGCGGGAGAGAGGACTATTTGACCGGCGGGGTCCAGTCTGGAAACTCGGCCTTGAGTTGTTGGCGGTATTTTTCTGCTTCCGGCGAGTTGCCGGCGGATTCGAAGGCCTTGACGAGTTTCCAGAGGGCTTCGGGTTTGATTTCCGCGTCTTCGTGAAACTGGACGACGATGAGGTATTCGGCGGCGGCTTTTTTCGGGTTGCCGTCGTGCATTTCGAGGTCGCCGATGAGGATGCGGAGTTTGGCGCTGGTGCGTCCCTGGGGGCGGAGTGCCATGGCTTCGTCTGCGGCGATGCGGGCTTCGGCGGGGCGTTTGAGGTTGAGCAGGGCGCGGCCGCGGTCGTGCAGGCCGTCGGCTTTCCATGCGGTGCTGTCTTCGACGGCGAGCACGTTGGTGATGGCGGTGAGGGCGCCTTCGTTGTCGCCGGTTTCGAGGCGGGCTTTGCCGAGGTAGCGCCAGACTTCCTTGGGGTTGGCGCGTGGTTCGTCGGGGCTGGCGATGAAGCCGAGGCATTTGGCGGCGGCGGCGAAGTTACCGGAGTTGAACGACTGCATTCCGGACCACTGGAGGACTTGTTCGGGGATGTCTTCCTGATATCCGTGGATGATGGCGTGGTTGATTTCGTCGGCGAGTTGGGCGGGGTCCTGGGAGGCGAAGTACCCGAGTGCGAGCAGGATGCCGGCGTGTTTGCGGTAGGCGTCGGGGCGGAGTTTGCGGGCTTTTTCGAGGAAGGGGATGGCGTTTTTGGCGTCGTTGTTTTTGACGAGGCCCCAGCCGATCCAGTAGTTGGCTTCGGCCTGGAGGTTTTCGCTGAGGGTTCCGACGTTGCGGAGCAGGCCCTTGTAGCGGATGATCATGTCGTCGATGTTGCCGTCGGCGCGGCGCATGCGGGCGGATTCGAGCCAGGCGTATGAGGTGAGGTCTTCGGGGACGCCGGGTTTGGTGAGGGTGTCGAAGTCGGCGATGGCTTTTGCGGGTTCGCCGCTTTCGACGAATGCCTTGGCGCGTTTGGCGATGGCGGAGTCGACGCGTTTGTCCTGCGGGTAGCGGGTGATGAACTCGGTGAACGAGCGGATGGCGCCCTGGAAGTCACCGGCTTCGGAGAGGCACCAGCCGCGCTGGTAGAAGAGGCCGGGTTGGTTTTTGGCGGAGACGGCGGCGGCGTCGATCTGGCTGTAGACTTTGGCGGCTTCGGCGGTTTGGCGGTTGGCGAAGAGGGTTTCCGCCTTCATCATGAGGGCGGTGTGGATGCGGGGGTCGTCCTTGCGGGTGCGTTTGTAGAGTTGGAGGAAGGCATCGACCTGGTCGGGGACGTGGCGGCCTTCGATTTGGAAGAAGCAGAGGAGGCGGTAGTAGGATGCCTCGAAGGCGAGGTCGGTTTGTGCTTTGGCGAGGCGCTCGACTTCGCGGAAGTTGGCGAGGGCTTCGCTGAGGCGGTTGAGTTTCATGTAGGCGCGCGCGGCGATCATGAGGCGGGCGGCTTCCTTGTCGCCCTCGGCTTTGGATGAGGATGCGCTGAAGATGCGGATGACCTGGTCGTATTCGGCTTTGGCGTAGTGGTTGCCCATGAGGGCGATTTGTGCGTCGGGGCGGTATTCCTCCATGCCGGGGGTGCGCATGATGAGCTGGAGGTAGCGGTCGGCGAGGTCGGTTTGGTCGATTTTGGTGGCGGTGAGGGCGGCGTGGAGGGCGGCTTCTCCGCGGTATTTGGCGAGGGTGTTGGAGTTGATGACGCTTTCGAAGGTTTCGAGCGCTTCGGTGAGGTTGTCGAGTTTGATGGAGATGTGGCCGAGGGCGAGTTTTGCCTGGGATGCGAAGAGTCCGCCGGCGGGGTCCTGGACGACTTTCTGGAATGCGGCGACGGCCTGGCGGTCGCGGCCGAGCATGCGGTAGCAGTTGCCGGCGAAGTAGTTGCCGCGCGGGCGTTCTTCTGGTTTGGCGGCGTGGAGTGCGTAGCGTTCGAACATGGGTGCGGCGAAGGCGTATTCGCCGCGGTTGTAGTGGTCTGCCGCGAGGGTGTATGCGGCGGCGGCGGCCCATTTGCCTTTGCCGTAGCGGTTGAGCAGGGTGCTGAAGCAGCGTTTGCCGTCCTGGATGCGGCCGGACTGGTAGTAGCTGTTGCCGAGATACCACCATGCCATTTCGGCGTTGGGGTGGTCCGGGTAGCTGGAGAGGTAGGATTCGAAGATGCTGGCGGAGCGTTCGTAGAGTGAGCGGCGCTGGAGGAGGTCGGTGCTTTGTTTGGCGGAGTCGTAGAGGTTTTTTCCGCGCAGGAAGTAGTCGGTGGCGGGTTCCGCCTGGAGGGCAGGGTTGACCGGTTGGGCGCGCGGGATCTGTGCCGCGAGCGGGCAGATGAGGAGGGGTAGGATTGCGAGCGTGCGTTTCAAGGTTGGGAAACGTTTACCTGATTGGCGGGTTTTGCCAAGGGAATCACTGATCGGGTGATGGTCTCTGGGTGGCGAAGGAGATGTTCCAGATTCCGGCTTTCTGGCAGGTGTCGATGACTTCGACGATGCGTTGGTAGGGGACCTGGCCGTCGCCGCGGATGCGGACCGGCTGGTTTTCGAACTGTTTGGCGATGGCGGAGAGTTTCTCGAGGAGTTGGGTGCGGTCGACGGTGAGGCCTTCGACGCGGATGGTGCCATCGGCGAGGATGTTGATGATGATTTCGCCGCGCGGGCGTTCGAGTTCGGCGCCTTCTTCGGCGGTGGGGACGGAGACGTTGAGTTCGGTTTCCGAGCGTGAGAACTGCCAGGTGACGATGAAGAAGATGAGCAGGAGGAAGACGATGTCGATCATCGGGGCCAACTGCATGCCCGCGGCTTCCGGTTGTCGGCTGGAGAATTTCATCGGAGGAGGTGGGGGGTCAGACGCCGCGGAGGTCGGGGCGTGGGGCGGGTGCCTGGGTGGGGACGGGCATGTTGTAGTCCTCGTTGGTGCGCTGGGCGGGGGTGCGTGGCGCGGAGGGTTGGCGTTCGACCTGGGAGTGGAGCAGGGCCATGAGGTGGGTGGCGGCGGCTTCGAGTTCGGCGATGTATTTCTGCACGCGGCCGCGGAAGAGGGAGTAGAAGACGAGGGCTGGGATGCCGATGGCGAGGCCGGCGGCGGTGGTGATGAGGGCTTCCGAGACGCCTTCGGCGAGTTCCATCTGGCGGACGCCCTGGACGTCGCCGGAGGAGATTTGGAGGAAGGATTTGATCATGCCGATGACGGTTCCGAGGAGTCCGACCATGGGGGCGATGGCGCCGATGTCGGCGAGGTAGGTGATGCGGCTGCTGAGCAGGCCGGCCTGGCGTGAGCCTTCGGCTTCGGCGACTTCGCGCACGCCGCCGAAGGAGGCCATCGGGTATTTGGTGAGGAAATCGAGGGTTTTCTGGGTGACGCGTGCCATGCATTCGTTTTGGCGGTGGCAGTAGGCGACGAGTCCGAGGTAGTCGCGTTTGCGGATCATGGCTTCTGCGGCGTCCATGAAGCGGTCGCTGACGACGGCGTTTCTGCGGATGGTGAGGAGGTAGATGAGGATGAGGACGACGCCGACGACGGAGAGCAGGGCGAGCGGGTACATCATGATTCCGCCGGCGGCGACGATTTCGAGGAAATCCATGTCTTTTGCCGTTTTGAGCGGAGTTTGGCCGGGGTCGGCGGAAACGATGGTGGTGGTGAGGAGCAGCACCAGTGCGGTGAGGTGGCGGCGGTTCATGGAAGCTGGGAAGATTCTATTGAGGTTCGGGGGCAACGCAAGTCCGGGCGAACCGGTGGAGGTGGAGCAGGATACGCGGAGGGCTGCAAGGTTTTATCTTAGCATGCCGAATGGTAAGGACAAGCGAAGGGATCCGTGGCGGGGAGTGGAGGTGGGGGGGAACCACTGATTGCACTGAATTCACTGATTGGGCTTGGGTTGGGTGGAATTTGAACCGCCAAGAAGCCAAGGGCGCCAAGGATTTTGGGCTGGGTGGTGGAATGGGTGGTGGAATGGGTGGTGGGATGGGTGGCTTGGGTTGAGGGGCTTGGGTTGAGGGCTTGGGTTGGGGGCTTGGGTTGGGGGGGGCGTGGTGGTGGGTTGGGGATTATTGGGGGTGGAAGGGTTTGGGCTTTTCGGGCATGGTGGGGGCGGATTGAAACTGGCTGAAGAGATGGATGGATCGTTGGTGTTTTTCGCGCATGAGCGAGGGGATGCGCGTGTGCGGAAGCGGATCGCGGCGTTCGGGGATTTGGGTTGGGTGGTGACGGGGTTTACGTTTCACCGGGAGCGGGACAAGGTGGATGCGGAGCCGGCGTGGGAGAACGTACATTTGGGGACGACTTTCAACCGGCGGTATGTGCAGCGGTTGTTTGCGCTGGCGGGGAGTGTGGGGGTGCTGTGGCGGGAGCGGCGGAGGTTGGCGGATGCGGGGGTGATTTATGCGGTGAATGTGGATAACGCGTTGCTGGCGCTGCTGGGGCGGTGGTTTTCGGGCGGCCGGGCGCCGGTGGTGCTGGAGTTGGCGGATATTCAGCCGGCGATGACCGGGGGCGGGCTGCTTGCCCGGGGGTTGCGCGGGGTGGAGCGGTTTGTGCTGGGGCGGGTGGGCTTGTTGGTGACGACATCGCCGGGGTTTGTGCGTGAGTATTTCGAGCCGGTGCAGGGGTTTGCGGGCGAGGTTTTCCTGTTGGAGAACAAGGTGTATCCGAGCGCTGGTCTGCCGCAGGCGAGGGTGGGGGATGGTGGCGGGAATCCGTGGGTGGTGGGGTATTTCGGGGCGTTTCGGTGCCGGCGGAGTTTGGTGTTGATGCGGGAGTTGGCGCAGAGGTTGGGCGGGAAGGTGCGGTTTGTGTTGCGCGGTTATGCGGCGGGGACGATTGCCGATGAGTTTGATGAGTTGGTCGGCGGGGTGGAGCATCTGGAGTTTGGCGGGGCTTATGGGTATCCGGACGAGTTGGCGGAGATGTATGGCGGGGTGGATTTGAACTGGGCGTTTGACGAGAGCGATCCGAACGGGAACTCGGCGTGGCTGCTGCCGAACCGGATCTACGAGGGCGGATGTTTCGGGGTGCCGGTGATCGCGGGGGAGGCGACGGAGACGGGGCGGTGGATCGAGGAGAACGGAGTGGGCTGGACGTTTGCGGAGCCGCTGGAGGAGAGTTTGGCTGAGTTTTTTGGCGGGCTGGAGCGGGACGAGTGGCTTGGCGTGAAGGAGCGGTGCATGGCGAAAGGCCGGGAGGAGTTTACGGGAGAGGCGGATTACGCGGCGCTGAGCGCGCGGATGCGGGAGTTGGCGCGAGCGTAGTGGATGAGGGGTGTTGCGCTGGCATGCGCGATGCTGCAATCCGGGGTTGAACGGGTTGTCCACGCGGATCCGACGGGAATCAGGGCGCATATTGTATTTTCATCTTGTCTGTCAGGTGCGGGTGGACGAGGGATGCAAGAACGGCTTTTCCCTTCGGCCGATCTGCATGTTGTCCCTTCGCCTGGCCATTTCCATCCCCCGGGGTTTTTCCTTATGTTCCACCGTGTGCAGTCTTCCCTTTCCTGCATGGTTTCCGTGATGTGCGGAGGCATGGCGGTGCTGTCGTCCGGGGTGATGGCTGAGGCGCCGACGGCGATTGAGATCAGTGCCGCCACGGTGGAGGAAAACAGCGGGCCGAATACGCTGGTGGGGACGCTGAGTGCGATCGATGCGGATGAGGGGGACGCACATGTGTTCGAACTGGTGGCGGGTGAGGGGGATGATACTAATTTCGGTTTTGAAATTATCGGTGAGGATTTATATCTAATTTACGGGGTGAGTCATGACTATGAATCGGGTCCGCTTGAGATGTCGATTCGGGTGCGTGCGGTTGATTCGGAGTTGGAGAGTTACGAGCAGGTGTTGACGATTTCGGTATCGGATGATCGTGGGGAGGATGCGGATGGGGACGGTCTGATCGAGTCCGACGAGGAGGATATCCACGGGACGAGCGACGTGCTCTACGATACGGACGGTGATGGGGTGGGGGACCAGGTGGAGCTTGCGGCGGGGACCTCGCCGATTGATGCGGCGGAGTGGCCGGATACGGCGGTGGTTGGCTGGGGGGATTCGGGCCGGAGTTCGCTGGCGGTTCCGGCGACGAGCGGGTTGCTGTCGATTTCCTCGGGGCAGAATCACTCGTTGGGATTGGAGTATGACGGTGGGGTGATCGCGTGGGGTGGTGAGGATTCGTTCGGGCAGATTTCGACGCCTGCGGGGTTGACGGGGGTGGTGGAGATTGCGGCGGGCGGGGACCACTGGATCGAGGATACGGGGCACAGTGTGGCGTTGAAGGCGGATGGAACGGTGGTGGGCTGGGGATATGATTGCGGGGGGGATCTGGTGGTGCCGGACGGGTTGACGGGGGTGGTTTCGATTTCCGCGGGTCGTTGTCATTGTCTGGCGCTGAAGGATGACGGGACGGTGGTGGCGTGGGGGCGCAATCCGCACGGGGACTTCGGCGTGCCGGATGGTTTGAGCGGGGTGGTTCGGATTTCCGCGGGAGGGTTCCGGAGTCTGGCATTGAAGGATGACGGGACGGTGGTGGTGTGGGGGAGTCAATTCGATGGCGCGACGTGGGTGGATGCGTCGGTGCCGGCGGGGCTGAGTGATGTGGTGGCGATTTCCGCGGGGCGGTTTCACAGTCTGGCATTGCGGCAGGACGGGACGGTGGTGGCGTGGGGGTATGGTTTGAACGGGCAGACGGAGGTGCCGGCGGGGCTGACGGGGGTGGTGGCGGTGGCGGCGGGGGGATTCCACAGTCTGGCGCTGAAGGATGACGGGACGGTGGTGGCGTGGGGGCTGGGGGATGACGGGCAGACGACGGTGCCGGCTTCGGCGCTATCGGGGGTGCAGGCGATTTCGGCGGGGGTGTTGCACAGTCTGGCGGTGAAGCAGGAGTCGGCGTCGCCGCGGATTTCGAGTGCGGCGGTGGTGGTCGGTGCGCCGAATCAGGTGCTGAGTCATCAATTGGTGGTGGCGGATGCGGTGGCGACGGGATACGGGGCGCTTGGTCTGCCATCCGGGTTGGTGCTGGATCCGGCGACGGGGTTGATCAGCGGGACGCCGGACGGGCCATTCCGGCAGTCGGTGTTTGTGTGGGCCGACACGGATCAGGGGCGGTTGTCGCAGACGATCTGGCTGCGGATTTACGAAGGTGGGGATCCGACGGGGATCGGGTTGGTGCCGGCGAGTGTGATGGAAAACAGTGCGGCGGATGTGGTGGTGGGGACATTGACGGCGACGGATCCGGATGCGGGGGATGTGCACGAGTTCGAGTTGGTGGATGGCGAGGGTGGAGAGGACAACGGGATGTTCCGGATTGATGGAAACCAATTGGTGCTGGATGTGGGGGTGGAGCGGGATTTCGAGGAGGACGCCTCGGGTTTCTCGATTCTGGTGCGGACGCGGGATGGCTCGTTGAATCCGTATGACGAGGTGTTGTTGGTGGAGTTCACCGATGACGAGTCTGAGGATGTCGATGGTGATGGGTTGGTGGAATCCGTGGAGGAGTTCCATGGTTCGTCTGATTTGCTGTATGACAGCGACGGCGACGGGTTTGGCGATGCGTATGAGGTGGCGAACGGGACGCTGCCGGATGAGGCGGATGACTTTCCGACGGGGCGTTTGCTTTTGGAATGGGGGGATGATTTTGCGACGCTGGATGTGCTGGGTGCGGACTTGAGTGATGTGGTCGGTTTCGGGGTTGGTGGGCGGCATTGTCTGGCGTTGAAGGCGGATGGCTCGGTGATCGGCTGGGGTGAGGATGGGGACGGGCAGCTGGCGGTTCCGGGTTCGCTGAGCGGGGCGGTGCAGGTTTCCGCCGGGGGCACGCACAGTGTGGCGCTGGCGGGTGACGGGACGGTGTGGGCGTGGGGGAATGACGATGCGGGGCAGACGACGGTGCCGGTGGGGTTGGCGGATGTGGTGCGGGTTTCGGCGGGTGGTGCGCATACGCTGGCGCTGCGGGATGATGGGTCGGTGGTGGCCTGGGGGGACGATGCGGACGGGCAGTCGACGGTGCCGGCGGGGATGGGTGTGGTGGTGGAGGTGGCCGCGGGTGGGATGCACAGTCTGGCCCTGCGGAATGACGGAACGGTGGCGGCGTGGGGCGCGGATGCGGACGGGCAGTCGTCGGTGCCGGCCGGGTTGGAGGGTGTGGTGGGGGTGGCTGCGGGTGGGCGGCACAGTCTCGCGTTGACCCATGGGGGCGGGGTGGTCGCGTTCGGGGCGGATGATTTCGGCCAGTGTGCGGTGCCGGCCGGGTTGTCGGGGGTGGTGGGGGTTGCCGCGGGTGAGAACCACAGTGTGGCGCTGAAGGGCGATGGAACTATGGTGGTTTGGGGGGATGTTTCGGCCGGCCAGGACGGGGTGCCGGCGGAGACCGCGCAGGTGGTGCGGTTTGCGGCGGGTGGTGGGCGGACCGTGGCGTTGCGGGTGGCTGAGGGGTTTCCGCGGATCGGAGATGTTTCAATCGTGACGGGCTGGCCGGGCGAAGCGGTGATGCGATCGTTTGCGCCGGTGGATGCGACTGCATCGGGGTATTCGGTTCTGGGGCTGCCGGACGATCTGGCGCTTGATCCGGTGACCGGGGAGGTGTCCGGCACGGTGGTCACGGGTGAGCGGAAGTCGGTCCGGATCACCGCGGAAACGGACGAGGGGAGGCTGAGCGAGGTGGTGTGGGTCAATACGGCGGACGGAGTGGCTCCAAGCGAGATCACGCTCGATGGCAATGCGGTGGAGGAAAACGCGTTGGATGGATTGGAGGTCGGCTTGTTGGAGGGGCTGGATTCGAATGCCGGGGATGAGGTGATGCTTTCCCTGGTCACGGCGGATGAGGCGCCGGATAGTTATCGGTTTGAGATAGTCGACAACAGCAGCTTGCGGTTGGACGGGGATTTGTCGGCGGATCACGACCGCGGGGAGGTGGAGTTGATGATCCGCGTGCGGGGTGAGGATCTGGGTGGAAACCGGATCGAGAGGGACTTTGTGATTCAGGTGCTAGATGACCGGACGGAGGACGACGATGGCGACGGGTTTGATGAGGCGTTTGAAGAGGATGTGCTGGCGACCTCGGATCTGGAGCCGGACGACTTCACGACGGTGGACGGGGATGGGGACGGGGTCCCGAGTTTGCTGGAACATGCATTCAACCTGGATGCGACGACGCCGGGGCCGGTGGTGATGCTCGAACCCGGGGCGGATGATTTGGCGGGGTTGCCCGGGTTCGAGTTGGTGGATGACGGATCGGGCGGAACCGTGCTGCGGATGGAATATATCAGGCGGGTTGGTTCGTGGTTTAGCTATGACCCGCTGTTCGGTGGGGGGCTTTCCGGGGCCGACTGGACGTCCGCGGCGGGGTTGGAGACGGTGACTCCGATCGATGATGAGTGGGAACGATGCGTGATTGACGACCCGGCGCCGGGAGCGGGAAATGCCGGTCGTTTCGGGCGTGTCGGCGTTTCTTGGTGAGGGGGTTTGACCATACTTGGCCCTAAATGAGAAAAACCGCGCATTTTGTGCGGAATTTTCCGAGCGGGATTGACGCCCCCGAAGGCGCGTGTCATATCCCCGCCGCCGGGCGGACAAGCCGTACCGGATACCCAAGATACTGCTATGACCACTATTGCCATCAACGGATTCGGCCGCATCGGTCGCCTTGTGTTCCGCGCCCTCGTCGAACAAGGCCTCCTCGGAACGAAATATAATGTTGTCGCCGTCGGTGACCTCGTTCCCGCCGACAACCTCGCTTACCTCGTGAAGTATGACTCCATTCAGGGTCGCTTTCAGGGTGAGGTTTCCTCGAAGAAATCCTCCCCGGACGTTGCTGAAGACGATGTTATCGTTGTCAACGGCCACGAGATCAAAGTGGTGAGCGCCCGCACTCCGGACGGTCTTCCCTGGAAGGAACTCGGCGTGGATGTCGTTATCGAATCGACCGGTCTGTTCGTCGAAGACGTCAAGGCCGAAGGTCACCTCAAAGCAGGTGCCAAGAAGGTCATCATCTCCGCTCCCGGTAAAGGTGACGGCGTGCACACCATCGTTCGCGGTGTGAACCACGAGACCTACGATGCTTCCAAGCACAACCTGATCTCCAACGCATCCTGCACCACCAACTGCCTTGCTCCGCTCGTTCACGTGCTGCTCAAGGAAGGCATCGGCATCGAAGAAGGCCTGATGACCACGGTTCACTCCTACACCGCCACGCAGAAGACCGTGGACGGCCCGTCCAAGAAGGACTGGAAGGGTGGCCGCTCCGCCGCGATCAACATCATTCCGTCGACCACCGGTGCCGCCAAGGCTGTCGGTCTCGTCTGCCCGGAAGTGAAAGGCAAGCTCACGGGCATGGCCTTCCGCGTTCCGACCCCGACCGTTTCCGCGGTCGACCTCACCGTGAAAACCACGAAGGAAACTTCGCTGGCCGAAATCAACGCGCTTCTCAAGACCGCTTCCGAGACCTACCTGAAGGACATCCTCGGCTACACGGAAGACGAAGTTGCCTCCAGCGATTTCATCCACGATCCGCTTTCCTCGATCTACGACGCCGGTTCCTCCATCGAGCTGAACAGCAAGTTCTTCAAGCTCGTGAGCTGGTATGACAACGAATGGGGTTACTCCAACCGCGTGGTCGAGCTTCTCGGCGACGTCGTTGAGGCCGGTCTGTAATTGACCGACATCCCGATTCGCAGGAATCACTTCAAACGGCGATCCGGTTACGGGTCGCCGTTTTTGTTGTGTCGGTGGGGAATGCGGGGAATACTTGACGGCGACGTCAGACCGTCATCCGCCGGCGGAGTGACGGCAGGGGATGTCTGTTGATAACCATTTTCCACGGGTGTCCGGCCCGCATTTTCTCATGACTGAAACATTGAACGACCTTTCATCCGAGCTGCTGAACTTGTTGGAGCAAGGAGCCATTGGGGAGCTTGAAAACGCCCTGGAGAACGCTCCGCAGCAGGACCTCCGGCGGGAGATTTCCAGGCTGAACCAAGAGGACCGGAGCAAGCTGTTCGAATGCATCAGCCGGGAGAGTGGCGCCGGGGTGTTGGCGCAGTTGTCCGAAGCGCAGGCGACGGAGTTTTTGTCCGAGATTGATGCGGGGATTGCCGCCGACCTGATTGAGGCGCTGCCGTCCGACATCGGCAGTTATCTGTTGCGGGGCATGCGGGAGCATGAGTCTAGCGGGATTCTCGCGGAGATTGAGGACACCGAGGAATCCGACGACCTGCGGGAAAGGATCAGCTACCCCTGGGACAGCGCCGGCGGGTTGATGTCCGACCGGGTGGTGGCGTTTCGCGCGAGTTCCACGGTGGGGGAGGTGCTGACCGAACTGAGCGAGAATGCCGCCGAATATACCGACCGTGAGGTGCAGTATGTGTATGTGAATGACGATGCGGGGAGGTTGACCGGTGTCCTGCCGCTGCGGGATCTGGTGCTGACGAGGCGCAGCGTGGCCGTGTCCGACATCATGGTCGTCGACCCGATGTGCGTGCGGATTTCGGCGACGGCCGGGGAAATTGAAGATTTGTTTGAGGAGCGGAAATTCCTCGGTCTGCCGGTGGTCGATGACGACCATGTGCTGCAGGGGGTGGTCTCGCGGGAGGCGGTGCAGGAAGCACTGACCGACCAGAGCACGCAGGATTACCTGAGTGCGAGCGGGATTGTGGCGGGCGAGGAGCTGCGGAGCATGCCGATGACGCTGCGCTCGCGGCGGCGGCTGGCCTGGCTGGGGCCGAACATCCTGCTGAACATTCTCGCGGCGGGAGTGATCGCGCATTACGAGGACACGCTGGAATCGGTGATCGCCCTGGCGGTGTTTCTGCCGATCGTTTCGGACATGAGCGGTTGTTCCGGCAACCAGGCGGTGGCGGTCAGCATGCGGGAGTTGACGATGGAGATCATCCAGCCGCGGGATTACCTCAGGGTGGTGTGGAAGGAGGGGATCGTCGGGATGATGAACGGGACGATTCTCGGGATTGTTCTCGGCAGTGTTGCGGTGCTCTGGAAGGGCAACATTTATCTCGGGCTGGTGGTTGGCGGCGCGCTCGCGATCAACACGATTCTGTCGGTATTGATCGGCGGCTTGGTTCCGCTCGGGCTGAAGCGCCTGAAGGTGGACCCGGCGCTGGCGTCCGGGCCGATCCTGACGACCTGCACGGACATGTTCGGGTTCTTTCTGGTGTTGAGTTTTGCGAGCATGTTAATGTCGCGACTCGCTTGACTGTTTCACGGCTTTCGCGTGAGAGTGTGAACGGTTGCAGAAAGCCGCCCGTGAGCCAAATCTCCCCGCACCAATTTCCCCATGAGACTATCCATTCTTTCCTGTTCTCCGACGTGTTATTCGACCCGGCGTTTGGTCGAGGCGGCCAAACAACGCGGTCATGACGTGAGCGTGCTGAATACGCTGCGTCTTGCCATCGGTCTCGACCACGGTGATCCGACGCTGCATTGCCGGGGCAAGGAACTCAATCCGCCCGACGCCATTCTGCCGCGCATTGGGGCGTCGATCACCCGTTATGGATCGGCGGTGGTGCGGCAGTTCGAGCAGATGGACGTGTATACGCCGAACACCGCGGCGGGGATCGGGAACTCGCGCGACAAGCTGCGCAGCCTGCAGATTTTGTCGCGTCATGACGTCGGGATTCCGACCAGTGCCTACGTGCACGACAAGCGTGATGTGGAGGATGCGCTGGCGCGGGTCGGAGGAGCACCGGTGATCATCAAGTTGCTGGAGGGAACCCAGGGGGTCGGCGTGATTCTGGCGGACAAGCAGGAGATTGCGAAGGCGATCATGGAGACGCTGCACAGCACGCAACAGCAGGTGTTGCTGCAGAAGTTCGTCGCGGAGAGCAAGGGCAAGGACGTGCGGGCGTTTGTGATCGGCGACCGGGTGGTGGCCGCGATCCGCCGCACCGCGCAAGGGCAGGAGTTCCGCAGCAACGTGCACCGCGGCGGGGTGGCGGAAGCGATCGATCTGGATCCCGAATACGCGGAGGCCGCGGTGCGTGCCGCGCAGATTCTGGGCCTGCGGGTGTGTGGTGTGGACATGTTGGAAAGCAAGTCCGGGCCGCAGATCATGGAGGTGAATTCGTCGCCCGGGCTTGAGGGGATTGAAGGAGCGTCCGGGCTCGATATTGCCGGAGCGGTGATCGACTACATATCCGAGCAGGTGAAGTTTCCCGAGATTGACATTCGCCAGCGTCTCACGGTGAGCCGCGGGTATTGTGTGGCGGATATCAATATTCCGGAAGGAAGTCATTATATCGGCCAGAGTCTCGAGCAGACCGGGTTGCGTGATCAGGACGTGGTGGTGCTGACGCTGCGGCGCGGCGGACTGGTGATCTCGAATCCGAAGGGGAGCCGGGTGCTCGAAGCGGATGATTCGTTGCTTTGTTACGGCCGGTCCGAACACATGAAGAGTCTCATCCCGGACGGGCCGAAGCGGCGCAAGAAACTCAAACCGCTGCCGGCCACACCCGTCACGGAGGGCACCACGCGATGAAAGGGCAAGTGGATCGTTGGGGCGAGCGCGAGGTGCGGCCGGGCGAGCGGAAGCGCCTGCGGATCGAGGCCGGCACGAGTTTCAGCGGCGCGACGATGACGCTGCCGTTGATGGTGTGGCGGTCGAAGCAACCCGGTCCGGTGGTGGGAATCACCGCGGCAGTGCACGGGGACGAGATCAACGGCACCGGTGCGGTGCGCAACCTGGTGCAGAACCCTCCGTTCACGCTTGAGCGTGGTGCGTTGATCATGGTTCCGGTGGTGAACGTGATGGGCTTCGAGCGTCACAGCCGCTACATGCCGGACCGCAGGGACCTCAACCGGTGTTTTCCCGGGTATTCCGGCGGCAGCCTGAGTTCGCGGTATGCGCGGGTGTTTTTCGACGAGGTGATCCGCCGCTGTGATTTCATCATCGACCTTCACACGGCGGCGGTCCGGCGGACGAATTTCCCTAACGTGCGCACCGATTGTGACAATGCGGAATGCGAGCGTCTCGCGCGTGCGTTCGGCTGCGAGGTGATAGTCAACGGCAAGGGGCCGGAGGGATCCCTGCGGCGTGAAGCCGTCGAGGCCGGGTGTCCGACGATCGTGCTGGAGGCGGGCGAGGTGTGGAAAGCCGAGCCATCGGTGCAGGACTTGATCCTGCGCGGGGTGTCCAACGTGCTGGCCGAACTTGGCATGACCGACCAGACGGTGGAGTCTCCGCCGCATCAGGTAATCGTCGAGGAAACCCACTGGGTGCGTTCGGAAAGCGGGGGATTCCTGCAGTTTCACGCGGCCCCCGGAGACATGGTGGACGAAGGTCAGGCGCTGGCGACCAACACGAGTTTGTTAGGAACCGAGATCGAGATCATCCGCAGTCCCCACCGCGGAATCGTGCTGGGCATGACCACCATGCCGGCGGCGTCTCCGGGAGATCCGGTCGCGCACATCGCGCTGCCGAGCACCAAGCGCCAGTATCAGACGCTCGAGAAGAGCATTGGGGATCTGGGTGAGGACAGCATCGAAATCCAGCTTCGGGAACACCTGGCGACCAACATCACGATCACCTGTCAAGAGGACGAATCATGACTAACCGACAAATCATCGGCTGGAGGGAGTGGGTGGAGCTCCCTGATTGGAATATCCGCATTCGGGCGAAGTCCGACACCGGCGCGCGCAGCAGCGCCATTGATTGTGCGGAAGTCATCGAGCTGCCGGGTGACCGGGTGCGCTTCACCGTGCGTCTCGACCGGAAGGACAAGAAGCTGCTGACGCTGGAGGAACCGGTGAAGGTCCGCAAGCATGTGCGGAGCAGCACCGGCCACGGTCACGACCGGATCTTTGTGGAAACGACGCTGCGGCTCGGGGCGGTGGAAAAGCGCGTGGTGGTGAGCCTGGTGTGCCGCAAGACGATGATCCACCGGATGCTTCTCGGGCGTGAGGCGCTCGGCGGGGATTTCCTCGTGGACAGTTCAGTGGACCACTGGGCCACGTCGCGGAAGAAACCGGTCTAAGCGCGGCTCCCGGATCGGCCCGGCGGGATTAATGCCGGCCTAGGCGGCTGCGTCTTGCCGGCAGGCACGAGCGCCGTGTCCGGAGGCGTGTCCGTCGGCGAGTTCGATGTCCCGTGCGAAGGTGGGAAACGGATTCTGGAATGGGGGGAAACTCAGCGGGCAGATGGATCACGAAAGCGGAGGTGTTGGAGTGCGGCGGCATGACGCCGCTTTGGATGGATTGTGGTTGGATGGGGACGGTGGCGGGTTTGTGTGCTGGGAGCGTTTGGGTGTTTGCTCCCCCCGCGCGAGGGAATCGAGTTTCGAGAACAGTTCATTTGAACGAGCGGCTAGTTCGGAGGCAATACAGTAAGAAAATATTGCCGCAGCGTCCGAATTGCCCAGTATGTCAAGCAGGAAGGTTGCTTGATTCTGATTAAAGTCTTTGTATATCAGTGGATTGTGGTCTTTTGGTGTCTTTAACAAAAATGGCGCTCCTGAGAATTTAGTGGGTTGAGGGATGGCATGTCGGGATCACGAGACCGCCAGCGATCCAGTAGGCGATGGCGCGGAAGTTCTCGAAGCGCCGGTATCCGCGTGCTCTCCGGCGGGCGAGTTGGAGGAGGC
>JAUTCT010000140.1 GCA_030673875.1 Verrucomicrobiota bacterium JB025
GGTCCGGCTCCGCCGGCCTCGCTTCCCTCCCTCCGCCGGAACCCCGCGCTCTCAAATCCACCCCCAAACCGCTATGAGAGTAATTGTCGTCGGTGGTCAGTTTTAATTGTCGCTGAGGGAATTTCTAATTGTCGCTGGACATTCCCCGTCTTCCCGGCGGAATGCCAGCCAATAGCCGGGGGTAGAGCCCGCAGGGCGCCCCCCCGGACCACCCAACCAAAGAAAACGCATCCCGGAGGGATGCCAGCGCCTCCCTAACAACCCATTCCCTCCGCCCGCACCCGACTCCTCGTCGTATTGAAACCCACCGTGGCTGGAGCATCCCTGCTCCAGTGGTCCCGGGAGCGCCTCCCCCAACCTCCCCCAACCTCCCCCAACCTCTCCCAACCTCTCCCAACCTCTCCCAACTCTTCTCCCAACTCCCCTCCCCGACCTCCCCAACTCCGCGGTTCAATCCTCAAAAAACCACAACCCAAGCTCCCCGCTCCCCGCTCCCCTCCGCGCCTCCACGCCTCCACGCCTCCGCAGTTAGAAAAACCCTCACCGCAAGCCCAGCACCTTCGGTTCGCTCGCCGTCCCGAACCGGTCCAGCGCAACCACCGCAATCGCATCCGCACGCGGAATCTCCACGCTCCCCGCACTCACCGGGCAAATCCTGTCCGTCCGCCACACCCGCCCCCGCCGCGCCCGCACCACCACCTTCGCCGTCCTATCGTCCGGCACCCAGCGCACCTGCGTCACCCCGCCCTTCGCCATCGCCCCCACTCCCGGCGAGGCCGGCACCCGCCGGCTCACCCACGGCATCGGCGGCACCGCCACCGGCTGGGTGTAAACCTTCGCCAGACTCCGCGAAATCCCCCCTCGATTCTCCAGCAGCGCCTTCGCACTCCAGTGCACGTGCCCGTGGGAAACCCGCCCGAGCTTCCGCGTCAGGTCGATCTGATGAATGATCTCCGACGCCGGCCTGCCCGGATCCTCCGATGACTCGATCCGCGACGTCGCAATCCCCGGCCACACCGGACGACTCCCCTGCTTCCGCCACCACTCCAACAACACCGGAAAACTCTGCTTCCGCGGCTCGATCCGCCAATACAACTGCGGCGCCAGATAATCCACCCACCCCTTCGCCAGCCACTTCCGGGAATCCCCCGCCAACTGCTCGAAACTGTCCAGATTCGCCTCGATCCCCGCCGGCACCCCCGGCCGCCAGATCCCGAACGGACTGATCCCCACCCGCACCCACGGCTTGCGCCGCTTCACCCCCTCATACAGCCCCTTCACGAACCCATCGATGCTCGCCCGCCGCTGCGCCGGCGTCCTCCCGTCGACAAAGCTCAGCCCGCCCTTCGGATACGGATAGAAATAATCATCCAGATGCACCCCATCCACATCATAGCGCTGCACCACATCCAGAATCACCCGCAGCGCATGCGCCCGCGCGTCCGGATCACCAGGATCACACCACGTCATCGTCCCGTATCTCCTCGTCATCCCCGGCTGCGTCCTCGTCACATGCTTCCGGGAAACCGGCGACTCGTTGTTGCACCGCGCCCGGAATGGATTGAACCACGCGTGAACCTCGATCCCCCGCGCATGCGCCTGCTCGATCGCATACCCCAGCGGATCATACCCCGGCGACTTCCCCTGCGTCCCCGTCAACCACCCGCTCCACGGCTCGACCGCACTCCGGTAGAGCGCGTCACACTCCGGCCTCACCTGGAAAACCATCGCATTCATCTTCAGCTCCACCAGCTTGTCCAGGATCCGCCGCATCTCCGCCTTCTGCGTCTCCGCCGCCAACCCCTTCCGGCTCGGCCAGTCGATGTTGTAAACCGTCGCAACCCACGCCCCGCGGAACTCCCGACCCAACTCCGGCGGCCTTTCCCGAACCGGCACATACGCCTGCCCGAATGCTCCCGCCATCATCAATCCCAGCAACAATATCACGCGCAACATCACGCCAAACATGCCTGCATCCGCCGCAAACGCAAGCCGGCCCGACACCCTAACCATGCTCCACCTTCCGAACAAACAACCCCGCACACAGCAGCACCGTCAACGGCGCCAGCGGCAATGCCTCCGGCACCATCGCCGCACCACCCAGTGCCGTCTCAGAACCGATCGCAGCTCCTCCGCCCGTATTGAACTCCTTCACCTCGTTCGGATCGAGCTCGATGTCCCACTGCATCGCCCCCGTGAAATCGCCGGGGCCATACGTACTCGCGGCCCCACTCAAGGCCCCTCCACTCTTGATCTGGGTCAGCAGCCCGGAATACGAAGCCATTTCCCAGCCATCCACCAATACCCCCTTCCGCGAAACCACCTCCGTCACATCTCCTCCACCATCCTGGATAATCATGATCCCGCTGGCGGCGTCATAAGTCGCCACATCATCCCCGAAACCATCCAGATCGTAATCAAAATAATTCACCAGACTCACACTCGCCCCAGAATCTCCGGCCGTCGCCGAAATCGAAACACTCAGCAACGCCGAACTCCCCGTATCCTCGATTCCGTAGGTGATCGCCAGTGACTCCAATCCTCCTGCAAGACCCCGGGTATACATCATCGTCGCCGAACTCCCGCTCTCACTCACGGTCACCGAACCACCACTCGGCTGACTGGAATCCCCGGAGGAAATCAAATGCCATGATTCCTGATAGAGCGTGTCGCCAATCCCGCCATAGGAAAACACATCGTTCGCATCCGTCCGGTTCCACAAATACCCACTCGTGCTGTCGGTGTAGCTGAAAAGTGCATCACCATCGCTAATGGTCAGTGTCGTCGCTTCGATTCGGGAGGATCCGGCAGCAAACGCAAGAACGAGCAACACTCGTAGATGCGTCCATGGGCCACCGCAATCCCAGGGGGAAACTGCTTGCATGGGTTCAGGGGGGTTAGAATGAAACCTTGAATGTTCAGGCTTCAGGAAATTACAAAAACTGAAATATTTAAAAAAACCGACCAATCAATAAAAATATGACACTTCTCCCGCATTTCTTGCTCATTCCCTCAAAATCACCCCCACGTCGACTCTCCCCCCCCCCACGCACAATGCCCCACCGCACCGGTCAGCGGGAGCCACCGGCGGTCCGAACCCGCGCCCGGCGCCGACCCAGCCACTCCACCGCCGCCCCCGCGGCAACCCCCACCGCATACGCCGCCAGATCCGGCCAGTTGAACGTCGTCCCCAGCACCAGCCGACCCGGCAGCGTGCTGCGGACCGCATCGATCCACGGCGCGTGATAGAGCTGGGAACACTCGACCGCCCAGCAAAAAACCAACGCGCCAAGCGCCAGCCGCAGCGTGCTCGTCCTGGTGAAAACAAATGGCGCTCCTGAGAATTTAGTGGGTTGAGGGATGGCATGTCGGGATCACGAGACCGCCAGCGATCCAGTAGGCGATGGCGCGGAAGTTCTCGAAGCGCCGGTATCCGCGTGCTCTCCGGCGGGCGAGTTGGAGGAGGC
>JAUTCT010000141.1 GCA_030673875.1 Verrucomicrobiota bacterium JB025
GATCCCCGATCCCCGATGCCCGATCCCCGATGCCCGATCCCCGATCCCCGATCCCCGATCCCCGATCCCCGATGCCCGATGCCCGATGCCCGATGCCCGATGCCCGATGCCCGATCCCCGATCCCCGATGCCCGATTTCGAGTTTACCCATTTTTGGCTATTCCGATGGGGGTGGACGGGTGCTAGGGTCTGCGACTTGCTGGACGATAGGAATTTTCCTGTGGTGCAGTATGAATCAAAAAACCTGATGACGATGAAACGAATTGCAGTTTGGATGGGATTGGCCGGGGCGGCATGTTGTGGCGCTGCGGGGCATGCCGCGGAGACCGCCGGCTTTGCCGGGGACGTGGATTTCATGAAAAAACACACGCCGCTGGTGCTGTTGCAGGACGGCGATGCGGCGGTGGCGGTGGCGCCGGACTACCAGGGCCGGGTGATGACGAGCACCTACGACCACAAGGCGGGTCCGAGTTTCGGCTGGATCAACCGTCCGGTGATCGAAAAGGGGATTCTTCCGCCGGAGGAGGCGAAGGGGAAACTGGAGGAGCACATTTACATTTTCGGCGGCGAGGAGCGCTTCTGGCTGGGGCCGGAGGGCGGCCAATACGCGCTGTATTTCAAGCCGGGCGCGAAGTTTGAGTTTGCCGACTGGAAGACGCCGGCGGTGATCGATACCGAGCCGTTCGAGGTGGTCGGGAAATCGGCCACGAGCGCGAGTTTCCACCGTGAGTGCGAGCTGACGAACTACAGTGGCACGGTGTTCAAGCTGGGCATCGAGCGCACGGTGAGCCTGCTGGACGCGGCGGCGACCGAGAAACTGCTCGAGGTGGACCTGCCGGACGGCGTGCGCATGGTCGGCTATGAAACCGACAACCGGATCACCAACAAGGGCGACCAGGCGTGGGTGGCCGGGACCGGCCTGCCGTCGATCTGGATCCTCGGGATGTACAATCCATCGCCGGAAACGACGATCGTGATTCCCTTCAAGCAAGGGGCGGAGGAGGAACTCGGCCCGAAGGTGAACGACAGCTACTTCGGCAAGATCCCGGCGGACTACCTGCAGGTGAAGGACGAGTTGTTGTTCTTCAAGGGCGACGGCACGCGGCGCGGCAAGATCGGCATTTCGCCGCAGCGGTCGCTGGGGATCGCCGGCAGCTACGATGCCGCCGGCAAGGTGCTCAATATCGTGACCTACAACGTGCAGGATGCGCCGAACGGCTACGTCAACTCGATGTGGGAACACCAGAAGGAACCCTACGCCGGCGACGTGATCAATTCCTACAACGACGGGTCGCCGGAACCGGGCGCCGCACCGCTGGGGCCGTTCTACGAACTGGAGACCTCGTCACCCGCTGCCGCACTCAAGCCGGGCGGGACGATGCGCCACGTGCAGCGGACTTTCCACATTCAGGGCACGGAGGCCGAGCTCGACCCGCTGGCCAAGCAGTTGCTTGGCGCCGGGCTGGATGCGATCAAGGCGGCATTCTGAGCGCCGCGGAGGAATCTGGGGGGACCCACTGAGCAACAATCATGAAACAGATGAAATCGAAACGAATTGTCATTGCGGCATCCATGCAGGCGTGTCTGCTCGCGTGCAGCATTCCGGGCGCGATGGCGGCGGAGAAATCCACGGCCACCGTGACCTTCACGCGCACGGCCCTGAGCGGAATCGGGGTGGAGGATGGCGTGATGCGGCGCGATCCGAGCGACGTGATCAAGGTGGGCAAGCAGTATTACGTCTGGTATTCGAAAGGGACGATTTCCCCCGGTTACGATGCCACGGTGTGGTATGCGACGTCCGAGGACGGCGTGGCGTGGACGGAGAAGGGCGAGGCCCTGGCCAAGGGCAAGGAGGGGAGCTGGGAGGGCGCCAGCGTGTTCACCCCGAACATCCTCGTCGCCGAAGGCCGCTACTGGCTGTTCTACACCGGAACCTCGCGGTCATTCCACGAGAAGCCGTTCAACCCGGATTCGAAGATCGGCGTGGCCGTCTCCGACTCGCCGGACGGGCCGTGGGAGCGCGTGCCGGGCAACCCGGTGATCGCCAACAGCGACGACAACGACGAGTTTGACAGCCATCTGGTCGACGACGCCTGCCTGATCGTGCGCGGCGGCAAATACTGGTGCTACTACAAGGGGCGTCAGCAAGGCAAGGGGCCGGGCCAGACGAAGATGGGAGTCGCCATCGCCGAGAAACCGGGCGGTCCGTACATCAAGTCCGAGCACAACCCGGTGATCGGCGGAAACCACGAGGTGCTGGTGTGGGCGCAGGGGACGGGTGTGGCGGCGATGATCGGCACCACCGGACCCAAGGACCTGACCAACTCGGTGCAGTATTCCGAAGACGGATTCCGCTTCACCAAGACCCACAACATCAAGAGCGGTCCGTGGGCGGGCGGCGCCTATCGGCCGGAGGCCTTCACCGACAGCAATCAGGGAAAACCCATCAAATGGGGGGTGGAAATCGGCCGCGTGAAGGGTAAAAAGACGCTTCCGTTCATCGGTCGCTACGACGTCAAATGGCCCGAGTGACCGGATTGTTGGAATGATATTTGCATGAAAACGTTTCTCACTACATGCCGCGTGGCCGCGGCGGCGCTGCTGATCGGCGCGTCATCCGGCCATGCCGCGGAGGAAAAACCGAATGTTCTGTTCATCTTCGCGGATGACATGAGCTACGAGACGATCGGCGCGGCGGGCATGCTGGACATCGACACGCCGCATCTCGACACCCTGATGGAAACGGGCGTGTGTTTCACCCAGGCCTACAACATGGGTGCCTGGGGCGGAGCGGTTTGCGCCGCCAGCCGCAGCATGGTCAACACCGGCCGGTTTCTCTGGCACGCGCAGGAGAGCGTCAAGCCGGCAGTCAGTGGGAAGCGGATGTGGTCGCAGCGGATGAGCGCTGCGGGCTACCGCACGTATTTCGCCGGCAAGTGGCACGTCCCCGGGGCCGAACCGGACGGCTTGTTCGACATGGTGGGCACCGTTCGCGACGGCATGCCGAAACAGACCGAGGCGGGCTACAACCGGCCGAAGAGCCCGGAGGACTACGCCAAGGGCTGGAAGCCGTGGGAGACCAAATACGGCGGCTTCTGGGAGGGCGGCAAGCACTGGAGCGAGGTGGTTGCCGACGAGGCGACCGGATTTCTCGAATCCGCGGCGGAGGACGACAAGCCGTTCTTCATGTATGTGGCGTTCAACGCGGCGCACGACCCGCGGCAGTCGCCGAAGGAATACGTCGACCGCTATCCGCTGGAGCGGATCAAGCTGCCGGAGAACTTCCTGCCGCAGTACCCGTATGCCGACAAGGTCTGCGGGTTGAAGCTGCGCGACGAGAAGCTGATGCCGTACCCGCGCACCGAGTATGCGGTGAAGGTGAACCGGCAGGAGTATTTTGCGCTCATCACCCACATGGACGACCAGATCGGCCGGATTCTGGACGCGCTCAAGGCCAGCGGTAAGGCGGACAACACCTACGTCGTCTTCACCGCCGACCACGGGCTGGCGGTGGGTCACCACGGGTTCAGCGGCAAACAGAACATGTATGACCACAGCGTGCGGGTGCCATTCCTGGTGGTCGGTCCGGACGTGAAGGCGGGTGCCAGAATCGATGCGCCGATCTACCTGCAGGACGTGATGGCCACCTCGCTGGATCTGGCGGGTGGCTCGACCGACGGGGTGGATTTCAAGAGCCTGCTGCCGCTGATGCGGGGCGAGGAGGACGCGCACTATCCGGCGATCTACGGTGCCTACATGCACAAGCAGCGGATGATCACCCTGGGCGACTGGAAATACATTTCCTACCCGACCGTGAAGGTCGAACGCCTGTTCAACCTGAAGAAGGACCCAAACGAAATGAACGACCTCGCCGGCAACCCTGAGTATGCCGCCAAGCTGGCGGAAATGCGCGGGGAGTTCGCCGATCTGAGCAAGCAGCTCGACGATCCGGTCAGCAAGCCCGGCGCCGGCAAGAGGAAGAAGTCGAAGAAGAAGTCATAACGGCCGTGCGCCACGACCGGCATGCCCCGCCCGGCCGGGGCATGCGGCGGATGGCCGCCGGACACGCCGCCGATTGATCCAAGCCAAAACCCAATGAACCCAAAACTCAAGACATGGGGCTGCCTGATTCTGGCGGCCCTCACCGCAGGTGTTTCCGCAAATCCGCTGAAGGGCAGCCGCCCGAACATCATCCTGGTGCTCACCGACGACCAGGGGATGGGCGACTTGTCCTGCATGGGCAATGAAGTGGTCAAGACGCCGAACATCGACGGTTTCCACGACCAGGCGGTGCGCTTCACCGACTTTCAGGTGAGCCCGACCTGCGCGCCGACGCGCTCCGCGCTGATGAGCGGGCGGGTGCCGTTCAAGAACGGCGTGACGCACACGATTTTCCAGCGCGAGCGGATGGCGCCGGACACCTACACGCTGCCGCAGGCGCTCAAGTCGGCGGGATACGCCACCGGCATCTTCGGCAAGTGGCACCTCGGCGACGAGGACGAGTATCTGCCGGGCAAGCGGGGCTTTGACGAGGTCCTGATTCACGGGTCGGGCGGGATCGGCCAGGTGGGCCTGGGGGATTTTCCGCCGAATGGTGAGAACCTCTACTTCGACAACGTGCTGCTGCACAACGACACGATCGTGCAGACCAAGGGGTTCTGCACCGATGTGTTTTTCCAAGCCGGTCTGGCGTGGATCAAGAAGCAGCACGAGGCGAAGCAACCGTATTTCGCCTACATCGCGCTCAACGCGCCGCACGCGCCGCTGGTCGCGCCGGAACAATACACCCGGCGGTTCCGCGAGCTCGGCTACGACAAGGGGACGGCCGGCCGCTACGGAATGATCGAGAACATCGATGACAACTTCGGCCGGATGCTGGCGACGCTCGAGCAGTGGAAGGCGCTGGACAACACGCTGGTCATCTTCATGACGGACAACGGCGCGACCCACCTGAAGGGCAGCCTCAACGGCAAAAAGGTCACGCATTTCAACGCCGGGCTCAAGGGCGGCAAGAACTCGCCCCACGAGGGCGGCACGCATGTCCCGGCATTCTGGCGCTGGAAGGGCGTGGTCGACGGCGGCGCGGATGTGGATGCGCTGACGGCGCACATCGATGTCTACCGGACCTTTGTCGAGCTGGCGGGCGCCGAACTGCCGGACAAGATGCAGGAGATCGACGGCCGGTCGCTGGTGCCCTTGCTGGAGAATCCGGAGGCCGGGTGGCCGGACCGCGAGTTGTTCTTCCACTGCGGGCGGTGGAACCCCGGGAAACGCGAGGGCGCGAAGTATGCCAAGTGCGCGGTGCGCACCGAACGCTGGCGGCTGGTGAACCACAAGGAGCTCTATGACGTCACGAAGGACCCCGGCCAGCGGAACGACGTCGCCAAGTCGTTTCCCGAAGTGGTCGCGCGGCTGGGCAAGTCGTATGACGCGTGGTGGGAGTCGGTGCAGCCGCTGATGGTCAACGAAGGCCTGCCGAAGCTGAAAACCGAGGAGTTTCCACTCAACATCCGCTATTACAAGCAACTCAAGGAATCGGGGATCCCGGAATGGGCCCCGGATGCGCTCTAACCAACAATCAATTTTCCGAATCCAAATGAAATCCATTCTCACGCTCATCGGCATGGCCTGTTTGTCGCTGCCCTCGCCGGGCGCCGACGAGCGCTTCTTGCTGCAGTATGATTCGCCGGCGGCGGCGGACCTGATCAAGGCGAAAGGCAAGAAGAAGGAGCCGAACTTCATCAAGACCGCGCTGCCGCTGGGCAACGGCCGGCTCGGCGCCATGTTCTCCGGCGGGATCGCCGAGGAGCACCTGATGATCAACGACATCACGCTCTGGGCGAACACCAAGCGCGGCCAGGACGAGGTGGCGCAGTCGTCCGCCCGGCGGGTGGACCCGGCGGATTTCGAAAAGGTGCGGCAGGCCTACCGCGAGCAGCGGATGGGAACCGGCAGCGACTCGATGGAGGGAATCTCCACCAAATACCTCGCGGCGAAGGAGCCGCTCGGCAACTATGCTCCGTTTGCCAACGTGGTGGTCACGACCGGCCACGACCTCAAGTCCGCGAAGGACTACCGGCGCTCGCTGGACATCCGCAGCGGGCTTGGGCGGGTCAGCTACTCGGTCGGCGGCGGGAAGTTCACCCGCGAGTATTTCTGCAGTTTCCCGCATGATGTCGTCGCCGCGCGCTACACCGCGGACGGTGCGAAGCTGGACCTGACGATCGCGGCGATCACCTACCACCAGGTTGAGAAACTGGAGGCGACGGGCAACCGGATCACACTGGTGGGTGCGGCGCCGTTGGTCGGCGACAAGATGGAGTTCATGCAGCTCATCCAGGTGGACGCGGTGGATGGCGAGGTGACGGCCCAACGCGACGGGTCGTTGAAGGTGTCCGGCGCCACCGACGTGCGGATTTATCTGGCTGGCTACACCGACTACCTGCCGGACTATCCGGCGTTCAATGGGCGCGACTTCCGCGGCGACTGCGGCAAGGCGGTCACCGCCGCGGCGAAACTCGGCTATGACGCGCTGAAGCAGGCGCACGTCGCCGACGTGAGCGGGCTGATGGAGCGCTGCCGCCTCGAGCTCGACTTCAAGCCGTCCGGCAAGACGACCGATCAACTGGTGAAGCAGGCGAGCCTGGAGCTGGAGAACCTGTATTTCCACTATTCCCGCTACCTTCAGATCAGTTGTTCGCGCGAGGCCCCGGTGCCGTCGAACCTGCAGGGGCTGTGGAATGCCAGCCTGAAGCCGGCGTGGAACTGCGACTACCACACCGACATCAACCTGACGATGAACTACTGGATGGTGGAAACCGCGAACCTGCCGGAGTCGTTCAGCCCGTATCTGGAATACATGCGGGTGGTCGCGGAGTCCGGCAGGCACACCGCGCGCGAGACCTTCGGCATCGACAAGGGGTGGAGCATGGGGCTCAACGGCAATGTGTTCGGCTTCACCGCGCAGAACGAGCACGGCCGGCGCGCCCAGCAGTCCGGCCACTGGCTCGCGCAGCATTTGTTCGAGCACTACGCGTTCGGCGGCGACAGGGAATACCTCGCCGACGTCTATCCGATCCTCAAGGGCGCGGCGGAGTTTTTCGTCGGGTTCCTCGCGCCGTGGAAGGACGGCTCGCTGGTCGTCTATCCGACGTGGTCGCCGGAAAACAACTACCTCAAGGGCAAGCTGAACAAGCAGTGCTACGGTGCCGCCTGGGACCAGCAGCTGGTGCTCAACCTCTTCACCGACTGCATCGAGGCGTCGGTCATTCTCGATCGCGATCCGGAGTTCCGCGAGACCCTGCGCAGGATCATTCCCCGGCTCAGCCCGCAGAAGATCGGCAAGCACGGCCAGCTGCAGGAATGGCCGGAGGACTGGGACGACCCGAAAAACAAGCACCGGCACATTTCCCACCTGATCGCGCTGCACCCGGGGCGCGACATCTCGCCGCTCACCACCAGGGAGCTCTACGAGGCGGCGCTGGTGACGATGCAGCACCGCGGCGACGAATCGACCGGCTGGAGCACCGGCTGGAAGACCAACTTCTGGGCGCGGCTGCACAACGGCGACCGGGCGCACAAGATCTATCGGTTTCTAACGTCCAAGCGCGCCTACGCGAATCTGTTCGACTTTCACCCGCCGTTCCAGATCGACGGCAACTTCGGCGGTGCCGCCGGGGTGTGTGAGATGCTGTTGCAGAGCCACCTGCGCAGCGTGCATCCGGACGCCAAGACCATCGGGGAGGCGGCGTTTGTCGCCTATGAGAAGTCGCCGGAGAATCCGAAGCATTTCGTGGCGGTGGCGCCGGACGACTCACTGGCGGAGGCGCCCTACATCCTGCACCTGCTGCCGGCGCTGCCGTCCGGGTGGTCGAGCGGCAAGGTCTACGGCCTGCGCGCGAGGGGTGGATTCGAAGTGGATATCGCCTGGGACAAGGGCCGGCTCGTGCAGGCCAACATCCGCGCGACGCGCGACGGCCGGTTCCGCGTTTATCACGACGGCAAGCTCAGCGAGACCATCACCCTGAAGAAGGGCGAGTCGAAGGTCTGCAAGTAGCCGGTCCGCCCGATTGACCCCATCCCATTTGTGAACATGACATACTCCCGATCCATCGCATTGCTCGGTCTCGCCTTGTTGCCGTCCACCGGCACGGCGGCGACCGAAATCAGCTCGCCGGACCAGCGCATCCAGCTCCACACCCATGCCGGCAACGGCGAGGTGGCCTATTCCGTGGAGTTCAACGGAAAACCGATCATCGCGAAATCGCGGCTGGGCGTGGTGTTGAAGGGTGGTGCCTTTGCCGGGCCGCTGGTGGTTTCCGGATCGGAGACCGCCACCCATGATGAAACGTGGAAGCCGGTGTGGGGGCAGTTCAGCCAATACCGCGACCACTACAACGAGCTGACCCTCGATGTCTCCGAGGCCGACGCGCCGCAGCGCACGATGCAGGTGGTGCTGCGGGCCTACAATGACGGGATCGCCTTCCGCTATGTGTTTCCTGAACAGAAGGATCTGGCGAACGCGAATTTCGACAAGGAACTTTCCGAGGTGTCGCTGGTTTCGAATGCGCCGGTGGCCTGGTATCCGGCCTCATCGACGACGCTTCGCAACGACGTTCCCTTCGGCAAGATCAAAAAGCCCTGCCGCACGCCATTCACGGCGCGGCTCGCGGACGACTGCTTTGTCTCGCTGCACGAGGCGACCGTGGTCAATTCCTCGGATGCGAATCTAGTGCTCGGCAAGGACATGCGCACGCTGCGGTATTCGTCATCCTGCAAGCAGGGCACGGGCACGGTGAGCGCATGGCGGAGCATCCAGATCGCCGCCGATCCGGCCGGATTGATCGAGTCCTCGTTGATTCTCAACCTCAACGAGCCGAACAAGCTGGCCGACACCAGCTGGATCAAGCCGGGCGTCACCCTGTGGGACTGGCGCAACCACGGCGGCAAGGCCGACGACGGATTCGTCTATGGCATCAACACCAAGAGCTACCTGCGCTACATCGACTTCGCCAGCAAGCACGGCCTGGCCTATGTGCTGATCGACGCCGAATGGTATGGTCCGGAACGCGACAACAGCTCCGACCCGGTGACCTGCGAACCCGAGGTCGATATGGAGAAGATCACCAGCTACGCGAAGGACAAGGGGGTCGGTGTCTGGCTCTACATCAATGACCGGGCGCTCAAGCATTTCGACATGGACCGCACGTTCAGCCAGTATCAGAAGTGGGGGATCAAGGGGATCAAGCACGGCTTTCTCGGCGGTGGAAACCAGACCAAGAACGCGTTCAGCGTGGAGGTGCTCAAGAAGTGCGCGGAATACCGGATCATGTACAACCTGCACGAGCCGAACAAGCCGACCGGGCTGACCCGGACCTACCCGAACTACATGAGCCGGGAGTATGTGAACAGCATGCTCGACGCGGCAAACCGGCCGCCGGCGACGCCATCCGAGCTCAGCGTGTTTCCGGTGGTGCACAACCTCGCCGGCCCGGTCGACCGCAGCTGCGGATTGTTCGACATGGATGCGTCGATCGGCCGTGACAAGGTGCACAAGCAGATCCCGAGCACGGTGGTTTCGCAGGTCGCCCAGTGCCTGGTTTTCCCCAGCGGACTGTTGACGCTGCCGGACATGCCGGACGCCTATCAGCGCAAGATCGATTTGTTCGAGTTCATCAAGCAGCTGCCGATGACCTACGATGAAACGAAGGTGCTGGAGATGGAGATCGGCGACCACATCACCATCGCGCGCCGCAGCGGCGGGACCTGGCTGGTGGCGGCGCTCGCCGACGAGGACGGCCGCAAGCTCGAGCTGAAACTGGATTTCCTGAAGCCCGGCTTGAGCTACGACGTGACGCTCTATGAGGACGCGGCGGACAGCCATTATCAGTTCCCGGGCGGCTGGAACAAGAAGGATGCCGCGAAGAAGAAAATGCCCTTCAAGCCGGTGAAGACCAAACGCGAGCTCTATCAGGTGCGGACGATGACGGTGAAGGCCGGCGATACGGTATCCGCGAAGATCGCGCCGGGCGGCGGCCACTGCATGTGGATCCGGCCTGCCAAGTGAACGGTTTTTCCCCCATCCATCCGACCCCGATTTACGATGCCTGCCGTCAGATTTCATTCACCCGTGAAGCCGGGACGCCTGTTGGCCATTTTCTGGAGCTTGTTCACGGCCTTTGGCGTGGCGGCGGGGACGGACGGGAAGCCGCCTAACATCGTGTTCATCCTGGCCGACGACCTCGGTTGGCAGGACGTGGGGTTCATGGGCAGCGGGTATTTCGAGACGCCGCATCTGGACGCGCTGGCGAAGGACAGCCTGGTGTTTGAAAACGCCTTCATGTATCCGACGTGTTCGCCGTCGCGCGCGGCGATCCTGACCGGCAAGCAGTCGTTCCGGACCGGATGCTACACGGTGCCGGTGCTGGAAAAGGGCAGCAGCAACGACAACATCTTTTCCCGCTGGACGGTGGGCGAGGAGCACGCGGTCTATTCCAAGCCGCTCAAGCAGGCGGGCTACCAGCTGATCCACCTCGGCAAGTGGCACATCGTCGGGCCGGATCCCGCGGGTGAAACCGGGTTTCCCATCGGAAAAAAACTGTCCCAGCCGAACAACGGCGACCTGAGCTGGCTGCCGGCGCACCGGACGCCGGAAATTCAGAAGTTCTATCCGCTCGGCCGCGGGTTTGACGAGAACGTCGGCGGCACCTGGTGGGGCGATCCCTCGCGGGGTTGGCAGAAAGGATACAGAGCGCCGGGCGGCGGATACGTGGCGCCATTCAAGAACCCGTTCATCAAGGACAAGGACGGCGACGCGTGGCTGACCGACCGGTTGACGGACGATGCGATTGATTTCATGCAACGCCACAAGGACGGGCCGTTTTTCGTGAACCTGCACTACTACGCGCCGCACCGGCCGTCGGTGCCGCGCGACGCGGAGTTGCTGGCGCACTTCATGAAAAAGAAGGGCGATCCGGCGACCGGGCAGGGGATGGGACCGGCGAAGAAGAAAAAGGAAACGGCGGCTTATGCCACCATGATCAAGTCGATCGATGACAACATCGCACGCATCACCGGGTTTCTCGATCAAGCCGGGTTGAGGGAAAATACGGTGATCGTTTTTGCCTCCGACAACGGCTTCAACGGACTGCAAAGCCGCAACAACCGGCTGCACGGAGCCAAGGGCAACGTCTACGACGGCGGCCTGCGGGTGCCGGCATTGGTCAATTGGCCGGCGGTGGTGAAGGCCGGACGCATCGATACGCCGGTGCAGGGGCTTGATTTGTTCCCGACCTTCCTCGAGTTGGCCGGAGTGAGCGACTACCCCGGCACCTTGGACGGCGACAGCTGGGTGCCGCTGATGCGCGGGGAGCCATTCAAGGAGCGCCCGCTATTCTGGCACATCGCCAGCACCTACAAGGACCCGCCGTGCTCGATCATCCGGATTGGGAAATGGAAGCTGATCCAATACCTCAAGCAGGGGAACATCGAGCTGTATGACACCGATGCGGATCTCAAGGAAAGCCGGAACCTGGCCACTAGCCATCCCGAGATGGCGGCACAGCTTTTGAAGGAACTGGTGGCCTGGAGGCGGGAAAACCAGGTGCCGCTGCCGCCGAGTTCCACATTGGATGACTGACCGGAATTGACGACATGAAACGGATTTTTCAATTGCTGGCGGCGTTTGCCGCGTTCGGAATCGGCGGGGCATCCGCCCGGAGTGAGCACCCGAATGTGTTGCTTTTCTTCATCGACGACCTCGGTTGGACGGACATCGGGGCGAATGGCTCGACCTTCCATGAAACGCCGCGCATCGACGCGCTCGCGGCCAATGGCGTGAACTTCAAGCGGTCGTATTCGGCCAACCCGGTGTGCTCGCCGACGCGGGCCGCGATGATGACCGGCAAGGCTCCGCAGCGCGTGGGCATCACCCAGTGGATCAGCACCGCCAAGGTGAGTCTGGCGCTGTCCGAAGTGACGATCGGCGAGGCATTTCAGGAAGCCGGCTACCGCACCGGATACGTCGGCAAGTGGCACCTGGGCAAGCTGGACGCCGTGCAGCCCGGGCACCAGGGGTTTGAAACGACCGTAGCGGTCAACCGGGCGGGGCAGCCGTCGTCGTTTTTCTATCCATTCGGCAAGGGCAAGCGGCCGTCGAATGTGCCGGACCTGAAGGATTACAAGAAGGGCGACTACCTGACGGACGCGCTGACGGACAAGGCGATCGAGTTCATCGACCAGGGCGGTGACAAGCCGTTTTTCCTCTGTCTTTCGCACTATGCGGTGCACACGCCGATTCAGGCGCCGGCTCCGTTGGTCGCGAAATACGAGGCGAAGAAGGTCAGGATGTTCGGCGACGGGAAGCCCGAGATGGGCGAGGAAAAATACAACACGCTGGCGAGGGTCCGGCAGGGCGACCCGAAATATGCCGCGATGATGGAGAACCTCGACAGCAACATTGGCCGGGTGATGGACCACCTCGAGAAAAAGGGCCTGCTGGAGGACACGGTGGTCGTGTTTACCTCCGACAATGGCGGCCTCGCACACCGCAGGCGCGATGTCGCGCCGACCAGCAACGCACCGCTGCGCTCCGGCAAGGCGTGGACCTATGAAGGCGGAATCCGGATCCCGACGATCATCAGCTGGGCGGGCATGATCAAGCCGGCGACCAGCGAGGCGCGGGTGATCACGATGGACATGTATCCCACGCTGCTCGAGCTGGCGGGGCTGCCGCTCAAGCCGGAGCAACACGTCGACGGCATTTCGCTGAAACCGGTGCTGATGGGGGAGTCCGGCGGCGCCGCAACGCGCGACCGGGTGCTGGCGTGGACCTACCCGCACGTGCACGGCAGCGGCCACCAGCCGTCCGACGCGATCCTGAGCGGTGACTGGAAGTTGATCCGCTTCCAGAGCGGCGAAGCGACCGAGTTGTACCATCTGGCGGACGACCCCGGCGAGAGGAAGAACCTGGCCAAACAACATCCGGAGCGGGTCCTGGAGCTGGAGAAGCAGCTGGACAAATGGCTGGAACAGACCCGGTGAACGACGGCGGTCCGACAATCACGAACCAAAAAACCAACATGAAAATGAAGAACATCCTGATGTCTCTGGCAGCGCTGGCGCTGATGTCTCCGGTGGCACGGTCCCAATCCGGGGATACGGGCGATCACCACATGGATTGGTGGCGCGAGGCGCGCTACGGCATGTTCATCCACTGGGGCTTGTATTCGATCGCGGGCGGCGAGTGGAAGGGCAAGGACTACGGCAAGGAACAGGGCGGAGCGAGCGCGGAATGGCTGATGAACAGCGCGAAAATCCCCAAAGAGGAATACCGCGCGACGTTGGCGCCGAAGTTCAACCCGACCGGGTTTGACGCGGCGAAGTGGGTGTCTGTCGCGAAGGAGGCCGGGATGAAATACGTGGTGATCACTTCCAAGCACCATGACGGATTCTGCCTCTTCGACACGGACGCCACCGACTACAACGTGATGGATGCGACGCCGTTCAAGCGCGACATCATCAAGGAGCTTTCCGAGGAATGCGCGAAACAGGGGCTCAAGTTCGGCGTGTATTATTCCCAGTTCAAGGACTGGTATCACCGCAGCCGGGGGAAGGGGTTTCCCGGCACGCTGAGCAACGAGGAATACCTCGAACTGGTGCAGAAGAACCTCGACGAACTGCTCACCAACTATGGCGAGATGGCCGTGCTCTGGTTTGACGTGGGCGGCAACAACGTGATCGAGGCGGACGCCCAGGGCGCGCGGGTGCGCGAGATGCAGCCGAATGCCGTGATCTGCAGCCGCCTCTACAGCCGCAGGGTGCCGGTGGACCAACAGAAGTATGCCGACTTCAACTCGCTGCCGGACCGGATGCTTCCCGCCAAGCGCATGACGGTGGATTCCGAGACCTGCATGACCATGCGCCACAACTGGGGATACGACCGCACGGACGATGCGTGGAAGAGCGAGAAGGATATCGTCGAGTTTCTGGCGCTGTGTGCGGCCCGCGGGGTGAACCTGCTGCTCAACGTCGGCCCGACACCGGAAGGCACCTTGCTGCCGGAGGAGACCGAGCGACTGCATGCGGTCGGGAAATGGATGGCCGTCAATGGCGAGTCGATCTATGGCACGCACTACTCGCCGGTGGACTATGATTTCTGGTGGGGTGCGATGACGCAGAAGGACCAGACCGTGTTTCTCCACGTGCTGGAGTGGAAGAAGGATGGGATCGAGTTCAACGGCATCGTCGGCAAGCCCGTGAAGGCCTACTTTCTGGCGGATCCGAACAAGGAGCCGCTGCCGGTGAGCTACGATGCCGCCGGTCACGTCACGACGGTCAAGGTTCCGGAAAACGCACCGGACGAGCGCGACACGGTGATCGCGGTGGAATACGCCGGACCGATCACCACCGACCCGCAAGCCAAGGGCAAATACCACTGGTACACCACCCGCAGCAAGCGGCACACCGAGATCCGCAAACGCAAGGGAGCCGGTGAACAGATCCTGCAGGAAGCGGTGAAGGAAGCGCGTTGATCAACAAGCCACACAGCCGATGAAACGACTAATTCTCACGCTTTTGGCCGGCATCGCCGGGGTGGCGCACGCGGCGGACCTGCCGAACATCGTCTACATCCTGGCCGACGACCTCGGCTACGGAGACGTGCAGGCGCTCAACCCGGAGAATGGCAAAATCCCCACTCCGCAGCTCGACAAGCTGGCGGCGGAGGGCATGGTGTTTACCGACGCGCATTCGAGTTCGTCGGTTTGCACGCCGACGCGCTACAGCATCATGACCGGCCGCTACAACTGGCGCAGCCGCAAGCAGAGCGGGGTGTTGTTCGGATTCGACCAGCCGTTGATCCCGACCGACCGGATGACGGTGGCGGGATTGCTCAAGACGCGGGGGTACCGCACCGGGATGGTGGGCAAATGGCACCTCGGGCTGGGGCTGCGGACGCCGGACGGCAAGCCGACCAAGGGCAAGGCCGCCAAGGTGGATGGCGTCGACTGGAGCGCGCGCATCGAGGGCGGGCCGTTCGACCTCGGGTTTGACTATTGGTATGGGATTGCCGCGTCGCTGGACATGCCGCCGTATATCTTCATCGAGAACGACCGCTTCGTGGGCAAGTGCACGACGACCAAGGCGTTTCACCGCAAGGGTCCGGCGCACGCGGATTTCGAGGCGGTGAACGTGTTGGATGAGATCGGCCGGAAATCGGTGGAGTTCATCGGCAAACAAAAGGCCGGCCAGCCGTTTTTCCTGTATGTGCCGCTGACCTCGCCGCATGCGCCGATCGTTCCGACCGACGACTGGAAGGGGAAAAGCAAGTTGGGGCTCTATGGTGATTTCGTGATGCAGACCGATGCCGTGGTCGGCCGGATCACGGCGGCCGTGGAGAGCGCGGATTTCTCGGCAAATACGATCATCATCGTCACCAGCGACAACGGGTGTTCGAAGGTGGCCGACATTCCGGCGCTGAAGCAACAGGGGCATTTCCCGAACGCCCGTTTCCGCGGGTCGAAGTCCGACATCTGGGACGGCGGTCACCGCGTGCCATTCATCGTGCGCTGGCCGGCGGGCGTGAAGGCCGGATCGTCCTGTGCCGAGACGATCTGCCTGACCGACCTGATGGCGACCTGCGCCGAGTTGACCGGCGGCAACGTGCCCGACAACGCGGGCGAGGACAGCGTGAGTTTCGCCCCGGCGCTGAAGGGCGGGCCGATCGTCTCCAGCCGCAAGGGCGTGGTCCATCATTCGGTGAGCGGGCAGTTCGCCTATCGGATGGGCAAGTGGAAGATCCTGCTGACCAAGGGGTCCGGCGGCTGGACCAAGGAGGCGATGGCGGTCGACGCCCCGGCGCAGTTCTATGACATGGAGGCCGACCCCGGGGAACAGAAGAACCTCTATCACAGCAATCCGGAGGTCTTCGAACGCCTGCTCGCGCAGTTGGAGTCCGACGTCAAGCGCGGCCGCAGCACCGCCGGCCCGGAGCAGAAGAATGACGTGGCGCGAATCAATCCGCGGAAGGGCATGCGGGGGAAATGAAGCGCCTGCGAATCGTCCTGGGTTTGGTGGCGGTGTTGCCGGCGTTGCTGTCGGCGGCTCCGGATGCCGGCCGGCCCTTGCGCGATCTGCTGGACAGGAAAGTCGATCGGGTTCCGGCCACGACCTCCCATCCGGCGTATGACGTCGGGGCGGTCAAGGCGTTGTTTTACGACAGCGTGGACTACCGGGGCAAACCGACGCGGACCTTCGCCTATCTGGGTATTCCGGCGGGCGACAAGCCGGTGCCGGGCATGGTGCTGGTGCATGGTGGCGGGGGCACGGCGTTTCACAAATGGGTGAAGATCTGGAATGACCGCGGCTATGCGGCGATCGCGATGGATCTGGAAGGGCGCCTGCCGGAAGACGTTACCAGCGGCAGCGGGCGGCTGACCCACGCCCACAGCGGTCCGTCCCGCGTGGGGCGCTTTGACGACGCGGAGCTGCCGATTTCCGAGCAATGGATGACCCACGCGGTGTCCGACATCCTGCTCGCGCACAACCTGCTGGCGTCACTGCCCGAGGTGGATGGCGGGCGGATCGGCCTCACCGGCATTTCCTGGGGAGGCATCCTGAGCAGTTTGGTTTCCGGCGTGGATCCGCGCTACAAGTGCGCGATTCCGGTGTATGGCTGCGGGTATCTCCATGAGTCGCTGGGCCACTTCAAGAGCGTGCGCGGAGAGGCCCGGATGTTCTGGGACCCGGCGCGTCACTTTGCCGGAGGCTCGGTGCCGACGCTGTGGGTCAACGGCGACAGCGACGGGCATTTTTCCATCAACACCACCTCGCGGTGCTACGAGACGACGAGCGACCATGCGTTGCTGAGTATCCACCCGGGCATGCTCCACGGGCACGGCGCGGGCTGGGACCCCAAGCGGGTTCCGGAGATCTACGCCTTCGCCGACCACTACCTGAAGGGAGTGGGACCGACGCCGACCCGCATCGTCAAGCAGCCGACGGGGCGGGCCGTCGAGTTGGTGTATGAAAGTGAATCTCCCGTCGAAAGCGCGACGGTGCATTACCTGAACGAGCAGCTGACGTATCGGAAACCGGAGGGGCAGCCGAATGCCAAGCACGAACGCCCGGGCCCGTGGCTCACGCTGGATGCGCGGGTGGACCCGGCGGCGCGGAAGGTGCGGGCGGTGCTGCCGGAGAGTTGCCGGACGTATTATGTGAATCTGCAGGACAAGCGCGGGTTGCTCACCTCATCGGTATTGGTGCGGGTGGACTCCGGCAAACACGAGGAAAACCAATGAAAAGCATCTGGATGGGAATATTTGTCGGATTGGCCGGCGTGGTGGTTGGCTACGCCAAGCCGCCGAACGTGATTTTGATGATGGCGGACGACCTCGGCTGGGGCGACGTGCAGTGCTTCAACGCGAAGTCGCCGATCAAGACGCCGAACCTGAACGCGATGGCGGCGAACGGCATGCGGTTCGACCGTTTCTATGCCTCGTCGCCGGTGTGCAGCCCGACGCGCGGGTCGGTCATCACCGGTCGTCATCCGTATCGCTACGGCATCACGTTCGCCAACACCGGACACATGAAGGCCGAGGAACTCACCCTGGCCGAGTTGCTCAAGGCGAAGGGGTATGCCACCGGGCATTTCGGCAAGTGGCACCTCGGCACCCTGACGACCGAAATCAACGACGCCAACCGCGGAAAACCGGGGAACACCGGGGACTTCAGCCCGCCATGGCGGAACGGTTTTGACGTGTGTTTTTCCACCGAGTCCAAAGTGCCGACCTGGGATCCGATGCTGATGCCGGGCAAGAGCAAGGGGGACGGCTGGAGGAATGGGAAACAAGGGTGGGACTTTATCAAGGAGCGCTCGTCGGCGGAGCCCTATGGCACGCATTACTGGAATGAGAAGGGCGAGGTCGTGCGCGACAATCTGGACGGCGACGATTCGCGGGTGATCATGGACCGGGTGGTGCCATTCGTGGAACAGGCGGTGAAAAACGAGCAGCCGTTTTTCGCGGTGGTTTGGTTTCACGCGCCGCACCTGCCGGTGGTGGCCGGGCCGGAATATGCCGCGATGTACGAGGACCACGGTGATTTCGAAAAGAACTACTATGGATGCGTGACCGCGCTGGACGAGCAGGTCGGGCGGCTGCGCGAGGTGCTGGCGAAGGCGGGCGTGGCGGACACCACGATGGTCTGGTTTTGCTCGGACAACGGACCCGAGGGAAGCAGCAAGAGTCCGGGGTCGGCAGCCCACTTCAAGGGCCGCAAGCGCAGCCTGAACGAAGGCGGCGTGCGGGTGCCGGGGATTCTCGAATGGCCGGCAAAGGTGAAGGCGGGCACGGTCAGCGGGTTTCCGGCGGTGACCAGCGACTACCTGCCGACGGTGCTTGATGCGGTGGGGGCGGATGCTGCCGCAGACCGGCCGTTGGACGGGATTTCGCTGCTTCCGGTGATCGCCGGCGGGATGACCGAGCGCAAGCAGGGGATCGGATTTCAGTCGCGCGGGTCCGCGGCCTGGTCGACGCAGCGTTACAAGTTGTTCCGGGCGAAGCAGAATCAACCGTGGCAGCTCTATGATCTGATGGAGGACCCGTCGGAGAAACGGGACCTCGCCGCCCAGCATCCGGAGTTGGTGGCGACGCTGGCCGGGGAGTTTTCGGCGTGGCAGGCGTCCTGCGCGCGTAGCAACTGCGGGGCGGACGATTGATGGATTTTCACCGGACCATGACCCGCGCGCACCGGCAATCCTCCGCCACAAGCCGCGGGCAGGTCGACACGACCACCACAAGCACAGAACCAACGGAATCATCCACATGAACAAACTACCACTCATGGCATTGCTGCAGGCATGCCTCATCACCGTTTCCTCCGCCGACGCACCCGCTGCGGGGTTCGGCACCGCCACGCTCGCTCATTCGGATCTCGGCGGCATTGGCGCGGAGAAAGGCGTGATGCGCCGGGACCCGAGCGACATCATCAAGGTCGGCGACCTCTATTACGTCTGGTATTCCAAGGGGCCGAAGACGAGCGGATACGACGCCACGGTCTGGTATGCGACATCGAAGGATGGCAGGGAATGGACGGAAAAGGGAATGGCCGTCGATAAGAACCCGCAGGCCGGCGCCTGGGACGAGGCCAGCGTGTTCACGCCGAACATCCTGGTGGCGGAAGGGAAATACTGGTTGTTCTACACGGGGATTTCCAAGCACATGAAAGTGCGGCCGGACTCGAAGATCGGCATCGCGGTTGCGGACTCGCCGGACGGCCCGTGGAAGCGCCTGCCGGACAATCCGGTGCTGAAAAACAGCGATGAGCCCGGGGACTTCGACAGCCATCTGGTGGATGACGCGTGCCTGATCACCCGCGATGGAAAATACTGGTTCTACTACAAGGGCCGTCAGTTGGGCAAAAGCTCGAGGGAAACCAAGATGGGCCTCGCAATCGCCGAGAAACCGGGCGGCCCGTATGTGAGATACGAGGGCAATCCGGTGATCCCCGGCAACCACGAAGTCGTGATCTGGCCGCAGGGGTCCGGTGTCGGTGCGATGATCGGCACGGTCGGACCGAAGAAAATCACCGAGTCGCTCATGTTTTCCGAGGATGGCTACACCTTCACCAAGACGCATGACGTCGTGAACGTGCCGCATGCCGCCGGGACCTACCGACCCGAGGCGTTTACCGAAAGCGGCAAGGGTGACATCCCGCAGTGGGGCGTGGCAATCGGCAAGGGCAAGCTGCCGTTCATCAAGCGCTTTGACGTGAAGGTGAAGTGAGGATCAAGCCGCGGCAATGTCGAACGGAGACCTTTGCGGATACTGAACTGAACCTGGCGGGTCGAACGTCGCTTGGAGCCCGCAATCGAATGATGATGAGAACGACGTGGTGCATGATGATTCTGGCGTGCTCGGTGGCTTGTGGCTGCCTTCATGCGGGTGACTCTAGCGGAGCGGAGACCTCAGGTGACCGTTCGTGGGCGGACCGTCTGGAGTATGTGGGCGTGGCAGTCGAAGAGGAGGACTTTCATGTGTGGGGCGCCTCGCCGGTGATTGGTCCGGAGGGGAAGACGCATTTGTTTGTGTCCCGCTGGCCGATTGCCAGGGGGTTTGGTGCATGGACTACCCATTGTGAGATTGCCCGGTATGTGAGCGAGAGTCCCGAGGGTCCGTTCGAGTTCAGGGAGGTGATTGCAAAGGCCAAGGGAACCGGCACGGACGCCTGGGATCGTCAGTCGCCGCATAACCCGAATGTTCAGATGGTGGGTGATCGCTATGCGCTGGCCTACATCGCCAATGCCGGGGGGACACAGAGTGCACGAGCGGCATCACAACGCATCGGGTTGATGGTGGCCGGTCATCCGGCCGGGCCATGGACGAAGGTGGGTGAGGACGGGTTGCTGCTTTCCCCGCCGGAGGACCCGCAGGTTTGGAGTCATGGTTCGACGGTGGGGGTGAACAATCCCGCGCTGTTTGCCCATCCCGATGGCCGGTTTTTTCTTTATTACAAGGCGATGCGGAAAGGGGATGTGCGCCGCATGGGGCTGGCGATCGCGGACAAACTGGAAGGGCCTTATGTGTTTGAGAAAGAGCCGCTGACCAGCAACGAGACCACCATCGAGGATGGCTATGCGTTTCAGGATGGCGGGAATATCTGTTTGCTGACGACTCACAATGACGCGGGAACCGGTTACCTGTGGCGCTCGGATGACGGGATTCGATTTGGTGATCCGATTGTGGGCTTTGATACGATGCGGAGTTATATCGACGCGGAACAACTGGATTCCGCGAAGGTGGTGCGCGGCAAAAAGTTCGAGCGCCCGCAGGTGCTGCTCAAGGATGGCAAACCCGCCTACCTGTATCTTGCATCCGGAGTGAACTGGAATGGAGGAAGAGGGTCCTGTTCGTGTGTGTTCAAAATCAATGGAGGCACTGGAACCGTGACCCGGTCGACGATGGAAAACTCGAAACCTGAAGAATGATGAATACCTATTTGATTTGGAGTAGCATCTTGTCCGTGCTGTTGGCCGGCGCGCCCTTGGCGGAAGCGGCGGATTCGTCCGGGCGCAACAGCCATTTCTGGGTGACGGTGAAACCGAGCGCCGGTGGCAAATCCGGGAGTGCCGGGGATCTGGTGCTGGCGAATGGCTACCGGAGTGTGAATCTGGACGCGCCCGAGCTATCGTGCAAACGGGTCGACCAGGGCGGCAGGACGGTCTATCAGGTGGCCTGGACGGGCAACCAGCTGGTGGGCGATGCCGGCGCGGATACGCTGCAGTTCAACGTGGTGTCGAATCCCGGCGGGAAGGAATTCGTGCTGGAGGATGTGCGGGTGAACGGGGCCGGTCCGGCCGCCGGCGGGCTGGTGCTGGAAAGCACGTGCAAGCAGGTGAAACCGCGCAAGCTGAATGGCAGGAGGGCGCCGAAAAACTACTTCGAAGTGCATGCCTCACTGGTCCTGAGAAACCCGGCCACACTGGCTGAAGGCGCCAATCATCCGTTTTCCGACCTGCGAAACGGCCACACATTCGGGCCCACGCCGTATGCGCCGACGAACGCCGAAAAACTCCGGTCGCTTCCCGAGTTTTCCTGGGACAAGGTGCCGCGCGGCATGTTGATCCGCAAGAGCACGGCCTACACCGATGCGGAGATCAAGGCGATCGCCGACCACTACGATCTGGTGGTGCTGGAGAAGGCGAACGGAGCGGGCCTGGGAGGGACGATGAAGGGGATGCTGCACACCGCGGGGCGGCTGAAGGAGGTCAACCCGAAGATCAGGATCCTGTTCTATTGGAACTCGCGGATCTACTTCGGGCACTACGGCATCGACAACACGATCGAGCGTCACATGGACGAGTGGATTTCCAAGACCTTCTTCATCCGGGACGGCCTGAAGACCTATGTCCGGGACAATCCGGATTTCCTGAAATGGTGGGTCGGTTGCTGCGAGAAGATGATCAGCCACCCGCAGATCGACGGCACCTTCGTGGACAAGGCCGGCGTGCCCGTTTACATGCTCGACGCGCTCTACAAGGCGACGCCGGTGAACAAGCTGGTGATGAACAACAACAGCGCGGCGCGCCAGCGGATCGGCTACGTGGACGGCACCTACCGGGAGGGATGGAGCGGCGGTCACAATCCGGAGACCATCGCGGAGACCATCGCGATCGGCCACGAAACCGGGCTGAACAAGAAGATGCAGATCCTGCGGATGCCGGTGAAGGGGGCGGCCAGCAAGCGGGAGATGGAGGACCGGATCGACCGTGGCCTGGCGATCTATCTGCTCTATGCCGAGCCATACTCGTATTTCTACTGGCAGGAAACGGTCGATGCGAAGAAGGGCAAGGTCTGGCAGTGGGAGGCCAGCCACATCGACCAGCTCAACCGCCCGCTTGGCAAACCCCTGGGCCCCTATGTGCGGGACAACATGGTGTTCACGCGGAGTTTCGAGCATTGTGACGTCTATCTGGATCTGCAGCCGGAACCGAACGACGGGCTGGGGGCGAGGGTGATGTGGAAGAACCAGATCGGGGATGCGACGGTCTCCGGTGCCGCGGTTTCCCGAACGGACAACAGTTATGTGATCCGGGGAGCGGGGGCGTTTGGCGGGAAATCGGATCAGTTCTATTTCCTGTCGGACGCGCATTACGGCGACGGCGGGATGAGGGCATCGGTGGACTCGGTCGAGAAGGCACCCGATGGCCGGGCCGGGGTGATGTTCCGTGAGTCGCTGGCAGCGGATGCGGGCATGGTCGCGGTGTTGCGGGATCCCGCAGGCGTGATGCAGATGGTTTGCCGGGCCGGGCAGGGTGGCGATCTCGTGGTGGTGGGCAGTTCCAAGGCGGGAGGAAACCCGCATGTGGAATTGATCCGGGCTGGCGACACATTCACGGGTTTCTGTTCGGCCGGCGGCGGGGACTGGACCAAGATCGGCGAAGTGACGGTGCCGATGGCTGAGAAGATCGAGATGGGAATGGCCGTGGCATCGAAGAATCCGTCCGTGGCGGCGGAGGCCCGGATCAGCGGGTTCCAGCGGGTGGAAACGTCGAGGATTTCGAAACCGGACGAGGATTGATGGACGCATGACGCGCGATGCGGTGGGGAACGACGAAGGCAGGGATGATTGTCCCCGAACGTCCGGCGGATGCAGGGTGGCTGCCCGCAACCGGATGCCCCGGCCAGACGGAGAAACTTGAGCATCCCCTCCAGATAGGGGGGGACGGTCGGCCGGAAGTTTGCTCATCATTCCGTCGAGTCCGTGGCAGAAAACAAGCTGCCACCACTGAAAACCCCCTCCAATTGAATCGATGAAGAACGCTCTATTGACACTCGGCTCAGGCTTGCTGGTCGCGACGGCCGCACCGGCAGCGACGATTGAGTATGATTTTGAAGATACGGCCAATATCTCCGTTTATAGCCCGCAGACAGCGGATTCCGAATACACCGCACCGGATTTCAATGATTTTGGGTCTGGGATCACGGTCAGCAGTTTCACGCTGACGGATCGGGATGCCGGTGAATACTCCCGGTTTGTGAATATTGGCGGTGGGAGCGTGGAAGCTGCGGTTGGCAGCGGTGGTTCCGATCTTCTGGCGTCGTTCACCATCACGATCGATGACACGGTCATCGTGGGGCTGAACGACATCGTCTTTGATAGCTCCGCACGCTGGACCCAAGGTGTCGCGGTTGATGATGTCTTTGTGGACTTTTATACCACGGTGGGCGGCATCCAAGGCAGCACCAGCAGCTTTGACTGGACCCACGATGGGGATCCCGCATACCAGAGCCAAGACGGGAACTCCGTCGATTTGAGCGCTTTGACCGGCCTGACCAATACGACTGTCACATTCACCTGGGAATTGGGGACCGACAGGAACAACACCTTTGCAAGGATTGCCCAGGGGCTGGACGACATCACGCTGACTGGCACGATTGTTCCGGTCCCCGAGCCGTCCACCATCGCCCTTGTTTCGGGGTTTCTCGGGTGTTGGGTGATGCGCCGCCGCCGCTAAGCCCGGGACATCATCCGCCACGCCGCCGTCAGGTTCCGCTGATCCTGTCCGCCGGTTCCTTTTTCACTGGCCTCTCTGGTGACCCGGAGGGGCTTGCCTGTTGGCGGGGCACGGGAGGAATCCCGCTTTTGGCGCCACCGGTATTGTGGTAATCCGAACCCGTGATAGGGCAGGATCAGAAGGCCGCGGGCATCAACAGGGCGTCATCCGCGTGGATCCTGATGGCCGGGCTCGTTGCCGCGCTGGTGCTGCCGGGACATGTCGCGCTTGCCCGGGAACGCTACTCCGACCCGCTGCGGCCGCCGCGCCGGGATGAGTCCTCCTCCGGTGGCGAGTTTTCGTATTTCCGGATTCCCGCCCGCTTGAGGCAGATTGAGGAGGAAATCGAGCGGGAATCCCGGGTGCTGGCTGAGCTGGCACCGCTTCAAGTCGGGATGCAGGTCGATCGCTTCGGCTACCACAGTGACTACATTCCGGCGGTGGACGGCATGCCGGAGGAACCGTTGTGGACGCTGGATTTTGGCGCGGGTGCCTTTCCGACCACGGCATTCGTGATGGTGCCGGCTCTTGACCAGCGGTCCTCGGATCTCCGCGGCTATGGCTTTCCAAAGCGGTTCCGAATTTCTTCGGTGAAAATGGATGGCGGTCGCGGCCGGATTCACGCCGACTGGACGGCGCGGGATTTTCCCGATCCGGGGAATCGTCCGGTGTTTTTCAAGTTTCGCGGGAATAGGCTGCCCGTTGGTGTTCTGCGGCTGGAGGTTTTTGCCGGTCATGAGGACAACGGGCTCGAATATTTTGCGTTGGGCAGGGTTCATCCGGTTCGGCAGGGCGAGCTGCAGAAGACCTCGGTCGTGGCGGTTTCCTCCGGGTTTGAGTCGGCTCCCTACTGGAGCCGGGACTATCTCGCCTCTCCCCGCTATACGCTCGGCATGCCTCTCTCCGCGAAAGACGGAGTGGGTGGCAATTTCGTGCTGCCGCTTCCGGCGTCCACGCTGCCGGAACCGTTGGTGGTCCGTGTGGATCTGGATTCCTCGAAGGAACTCGGCTGGGTCAATCTGTTTCCCGGTCAGGGGCCTTCCGGGATCAACGTGCCGGGCTACGGGTTTCCGAAAATGATGAAAATCCTCCGCGTGGTCCGGCAGGCGGGCGACGGCAAAGAACTGCGGTTTCTCTTGTCGGATCAGGATTTGTTGGAAAACCCCGGCAACAACATGCTGCGGATTCCCGGTGGGGGATACGAGCTGGATGCCCTGGAAATCGTTTGCAACGATTTCCCCGTCTATCAGGGGCAGGCGGTGTTTTCGCTCGGCGAGATCGAAGTCATCAAGTCGGGGCGGAATCTATCGGAAGGCCGGTCGGTTTCGATCCGCGGATTTGAGCTGGAGGAGGGGGCCGCCGGTCTCGGCGCACTGGTGGATGGCAAGGTCGGCGGGCGTGAGATTCTCCATCTGCCCGAGTGGATCCGCCAGCTGGCGGCGGGCAAACCCCACGAGGCCCGTCTTGTGGCGTTGGAATCCGAGCGGACCCGGTTGTCCGGTCAGTGGCGGCGGATCCGGGGGCGCCTGCAGGTCGGCGGAGCAGTCGCGGCCGTGGCGGCGGTCGGAGGTTTGGTGTGGTTCATGGTTGCCAGCAGAAAACGGGCGCAGAGGCGCTTGCGCCGGCAGATTGGTTCGGATCTGCACGATGACCTGGGAAGCAGTCTTGGCAGTATTTCGCTGATTGCCGAGCATCTGCGGGAGGCGGATGTGAACGACGAGGTGCGGGAGGACATTCATGACCTTTCCCTGATCGCGCGAGAAGCGTGGTCCTCCCTTCGCGAGGTGGTTTGGATCATCGACGGCAACCCGCTCCGGCTGCCGGAGTTGATCCAAAAACTCTCCGAACGGGCCAGGCGGGTGCTCGCCGGGGTGGAGGTGACGATCGGAGTGCCGGAGGATTGCGTGAACTCGCTCGTGTCGCTGACCTTCAAACGGCATCTGGTGATGTTCTTCAAGGAGGTGGTTCACAACTGTGCCCGGCATGCCGGGGCCGAGCGGGTTTGGGTGGACTTTGCCGTTGATGACCGGGACTTGCGGATCTCGGTTAGGGATGACGGCGTGGGCTTTGACTTGACCGCGGAGTCCTCGGGGCAAGGGTTGGAAAGCATGCGGAACCGGGCACGGGAAATGGGCGGTGAATTGGAGCTGGACTCGCGGCCCGGCGGGGGAACCCTCGTGGGCTTGCGCGTTCCGCTGAAGGCATTGTTGAACAAGTCCGACCATTTGTACAAGACATCGAACTGACATGACCGCGATGAATATTTGGGTAGTAGAAGACGATGCGGGGTATCGCCGGACCTTGCAGCGCATGTTGAACCGCGACGAGCGGATGACATGTGGCGAGGTGTTTTCGGCATGTGGCCCGCTTTTCGACGCACTCGGCACCCGCCCCCATCCGGATCTGGTGTTGATGGACCTTGGCTTGCCGGGGATGGGGGGCGTGGAGGGGATCCGCAAGCTGGCGGAGGTCGCGCCGGACGTGGCGGTGGTGGTGTTGACGGTGTTCTCGGTGAAGGAAAAGGTGATCGAGGCGCTGGATGCGGGAGCCGCCGGCTATCTTTTGAAATCGTCGACTCCACGGGAAATCATCCGTGGCCTGAAGGAGGTCTTCGAGGGGGGCGCGGCGCTGAGCCCGAACGTCGCCAAAACGGTGCTCATGGAGGTCCGCAAGTCCCCGCCGGAGGAACAGTTCGGCCTGTCGGGGCGCGAGTTGTCGGTGTTGAAACTCCTGGCGGACGGGCTGCTCGCCAAGCAGATCGCCGGGGAACTGGAGATCAGCTACTTCACGGTGAATTTCCACCTGAAGAACCTCTACCGGAAGCTGCATGTGCAATCCCAGCCGGCCGCCGTCGCCAAGGCGCTGCGGTCGGGCCTGATTGACTAGCCGCCTACTAGGATTAGCAGGTAGGCAGTCCTTTCGAAACGTGAGCACAGTGTCCCCTGACTGAGTTGTCGTTCGGTAGCGGATTCGTTGCGGGCGGTTCCTCACTTCAAGATACAAACCTCACAAACCCACTCCCATGATCAGATCTGTTTCCACATTGTTCGTCGGCGCCGTGCTGGCGGGCTCCGCGTCCGCTGCCGTCGTCTTGAATTCCGATTTTGAAGGCAATACCCTCGATGAGTGGACCGTTGCGATCACCGGTGCTGAAGGTGGAGTTGCCACCAACACGGTCACAAATGGTTTTAACACCGGTGCCGATTCGTTTGTTTACGATGGTAATGATGTGGCGGACCTGGGAGATTATATCGCTTTTGCGAATACAACAACGACTCGAACCGTAGTTTCTTTCACGACGGATGTCTTCGAGGATGACGAGACGACCGCGCAACTGATTTCAGAAGGTGACGTATTGAGTCTCACCTTGGCGATTGGGAATCGCTCGGCCAGCAGTGGCAACTTTTCCCGTGGCGCTGACGCCAGCTTCACGGTGGGTTACTTGACGACTCCCGGTGATGATACCACTTTCGTCGGTTTGCAATCACTGGACCTCACTCAATTCGACATTTACGGCCCCACGTCCCCCTTGTTTGTGGAGGACAATACGTTTGCTGACTTCAGCGTTTCGACGACAATTGCAGCAGGGAGTGCAGCCATTGGGCAGCAATTTGCGGTTCAGGTTCTTTTTGACCAGGCCGGACAAAGTCAATCCAGACAAAGCGTTTTTGACAACGTTCGCGTGGATGTGGTTCCGGAACCCTCCTCGGTCACTCTGCTTGGCCTCGGGTTCTTCGGTTTGCTGATCCGCCGCCGCCGGTAAATCAGGAGGGCTCATCCGGAATCCCGGAAGGACGAGAGGGGCGCGTCCGTCAGTGGAAGACGGACTGCCGGACCGACGGCTTTGCGATCACTCCGGTCCCGACCGGCCACGGTGCGCCTCCGTTTGATTCCGCTTGTTCCCGTGCTGCTTCTCTATCTAACAGTCATTCATGAAATTCATCATCCTGCCGCTCCTTTGTTCGCTTGCCGCCACATGGGTGGATGCGGACACCGTGCCAAACCCCGGGTTCGAGGACGGGAGTCTGGATGGATGGCTCGTGGCATCGCCTGACGGTGGCGGGTTCGGGAACAACCCGTTGTCGAATGGATTCAGCGCCCCCGATTATGTGGATGGTGCGGTGTCCGATCTGGGGAGCCGGGTGGCTTATGCAAACACCACGGAGGCACGAACTCCCGTGGCCTTCACAAGCGCGGTCCATGAGGACGATCTGTCGACCGCCCGGGTGATTGCGGCGGGTGATGAAGTGGGATGCATCGTCACCTTGGGAAATCGGGACGGCGGGGGGGCGACGAACTTCCGTGACAGCGCGACCGCGACTCTGGGGATCGGCTACCTGGCCACCTCGGGCGATTTGTCGACCTTCACCCTGCTGGAGTCAGCGACGGTGGCGGACACGACCATCAATGCCTTGGACGACGGCAGTCTGGCGGATTTCAGTGTCACGACCACGATTCCGAGTGGCAGCGCCGCGGTGGGCCGTGAGCTAGCGGTTCAGGTGGAGTTCTCGACCCCCGGCGGAGCGGTGGTTTCCAGCCGCCAGTCGGTTTTCGACAATGTGCGTGTTTCGGTGAGCGGGTTCACGGATCCCGACGGCGACTCCGATGGCGACGGGCTCACCGATCTGGAGGAACTCAACCTCGGCACCGACCCGAATCTCGCCGATACCGATGGCGATCTGCTCGGAGATGGTGCGGAAGTGAATCGCTACGGCACCGATCCGCTGCTGAGCGACACCGATGGAGACTCGAATCCCGACGGCTTCGAGATCGCCAAGGGAACGGACCCGAAAGACCCGGAGTCCCGGACCGACCGTCCCAACATCATTTTCATTTTTGCGGATGACCTGGCCTATGGAGATATCGGCGTCTTGTTCCAGAACGGGAAATCCGGGAAAAAACACAAGACTCCTTTTCTCGACCAGATGGCGGGAGACGGATTGATTCTGGACCGCCACTACGCACCCGCACCCGTTTGCGCGCCGTCGCGGTCGTCGCTGCTGACGGGCCTGCACCAGGGCCACTCCACGGTCAGGGACAACCAGTTCGATCGTGAGTTGGAAGACAACCATACCCTGGCGACCACGCTGAAAGCTGCCGGTTATTCCACCCACATCATCGGGAAATGGGGGCTGCAGGGCAGTGGATCCGGACCGGCGAGCTGGACCGGGTATCCGACCAAGCGCGGCTACGACACCTTCTTCGGGTATGTCCGGCATGAGGATGGTCACAACCACTATCCGTCCACGGATTTCGGCTATCGGGATGACAAGGAACTGTACGACCAGGATGAAAACATCAGTGCCGACCTGGCCCTGAGTTTCACCCCGGACCTGTTCACCGCCCGCGCCAAGAAGGTGATCGAGGAGGAGCTCGACGATGGCGACCAGCAGCCGTTTTTCCTCTATCTCGCATTCGATACTCCCCACGCCGCGCTACAGATCCCCACGGTGGAATACCCGGGCGAAAACCCCGACGATGACCTCGACCGGTCCGGGCTCGGGCTCAACGGCGGAGTGCAGTGGTTGGGAACGCCCGGCAAAATGATCAACACCGCCACCGGGACCGTCGATTCCTACCGCCATCCGGACTACACCACGGAGGTGGGTGATTCCTGGACGGATGCCGAGGAGCGGTTCGCCACCCTCGTCCGGCGTCTGGATGACAACGTCGGCGACCTGCGCCAAACCCTGGAGGATCTCGGGATCGCGGACAACACGCTGATCGTCCTGACGTCCGACAACGGGCCCCACGCCGAGACCTATCTGACCAGCAGCGACCTCGCGGACGGGATCTCCTATGCGCCCACGTCGTTTCAATCCTACGGACCCTTCGAGGGAATCAAGCGGGATTGCTGGGAGGGCGGGATCCGTGAACCTGCGATCGTTTGCTGGCCGGATGCCATTCCCGCCAACACCATCACAAGCCAACACAGCCAGTTGCATGACTGGATGCCGACGTTGTGTGAAATCGCGGGCGTTCCCGCGCCGGCCCGGACCGACGGGGTTTCGCTCCTGCCGACCTTGTTGAACCCGGCCGATCCGGTGGATCAGAAAACCCCGACGACCTACATCGAATATTCCCAGTCGGGATCCACTCCGGACTACAGCGATTTCCCAAGTCATGCCGGCACTTCGCGGAACGACACCCAGGTCATCTTTCTCGACAACTACAAGGGGATCCGCGCGAACCCGGACAGCGCGGAAACCGACTTCGAGATTTACGAAACCCTCAGCGATCCCGCGGAGTCGACCGACCTGTTCGTGAATCCTCCGGATGGTCGGGAAAGCTATTTCCAGGAACTCCAGCAACGGATGAAGGACCGGGTATTGCAAATCCGGCAGCCGCTCTCATCGGCCGCCCGCCCGTGGGATGCCGCGCCGATCCCCGCAGCCGGTCCGGCGGTGGTGGAGAACGGCCTCGGCTACAAGACATTCGCCGGACTCTGGCCGTGGGTGCCCGAGTTTGAGGACATGACGCCGCTCGCCAGCGGCACGTCCGACAAGGGGCCGGACCTTGCGGTTTTGCCGGTGACAGATCAGGACGGCGGCATCTTGTTTGAGGGGTTCATCGAGATTCCCAGCGAGGGGGAGTGGACCTTTTCGCTTACGTCGGATTCGGGGTGCTTTCTGCGTCTTCACGACGTGATGGTGGTGGATGACGATTTCCATCACGATGGATCCACCACATCCGGAAGCGCGCTGCTTTCCGCCGGGCTCCATCCGATCCGGCTGTATTATGTCAACGGTGCCGACGCGCAGCCGGCCTTGGATTTCACCTGGTCCGGTCCGGGAGTCGCCGCGGAATCCGTTCCCGCCACCGCCTTGTTCATCGAAGGGACTCCGGATCCCGTGCCCGTCGCGAATCCGGATTCGGCATCGACGGTTGTGACGGAAACAAGGGCCGACCCGGTGGTGATCGCGCCGCTCGACAACGATATCGATGACGGCCTGCCGGAAAGCCTTTCGATCGCCTCGTTTACGAGTCCTGCCAACGGGACGGTCGTCCGGAATGGAGACCTTCTCACCTACACGCCGCCAATGGGATTCTACGGCGAGGAGAGCTTCTTCTATACCGTGACCGATGGTGAGAACTTCGTGCAATCAACGATCACTGTGGCCTGTGTCTTTGATGCGGAGGACGTCTGGCTGCCGTTCAACGAGTGCGGCGGAACCGCGATTCTGCGTGCGATCGGAGTCAACGTGGGCTCGATGTCGAGCACGGCTTCACGGGTTTCCGGAAAGCACGGTAACGCGCTTTCCTTCGATGGGGATGATTCGGAGTTTTCCCTCACGGGCCTCACCGGTCTGCCTGCGGGGTCGACCCCGCGGACGATCATGGCGTGGATTCGAGTGCCGGCCGGCGAGTCGCCGGAGCATGCGGCGATCTTCGGATACGGAGGATCGGGAAATGGCGAGCGCTATACCTTCCGGTTGAACGGCTCCGCCGGGGAAGAAAATCCCGGAACTCCCTATCAAGGTGTGCGGCTGGAGGTGCAGGGTGGGAATGTCATCGGCGCCACTCCGGTCGATGACGGGCTCTGGCACCATGTCGCGGTGGTGACCTACGACCAGGTGGAAGACTCGCAGATCTATGTCGACGGCGTGCTGGACTCGATCGCATCGTTTGCCGCCGAGCCGATCGACACCACGGACGGGACCGTGCCGACTTTGGGCGGATCGAACCACGACTCCGGCTACAGCTTTTTCGGTGACGTCGATGAGTTGCGCCTCTTTCCGCGCGCCCTCAGCCAGGCGGAAATCCAGGAGTTCGCCACTGCGGACCTGCAGGCGTCCGCGGCGTGGCATCGGCGGTATTTCGGAGATGCCGCTCTCGACGGATGGGGGCTGGATGTCGATGGCGATTCGGTCAGCCGTCTCGCTGAGTATGCCTTTGGCGGAAATCCCAGGGTGAGTGACCTGCAGACGACTCAGCCGGGGTTCAGCTACAACCGATCGACGGGGAAACTCGAGATTGCTTTTCGCCGCCGTCATGCGCCGGCCGCCAACGGGCTGAGCTATTCGGTGGAAGCGTCGCGGGATTTGAGCAATTGGGACGAGTTGGGAGTTTCGGAGGTTTCCTCCACGGTGCTGTCCGCCGAGGACTGCCTGGAACAGGCCGTTTTCGCAAGCGATGCGGACTCGTCTCTCGAACCGATTCTTTTCAGCAGGATTGTGGTCGAACTCAACCAGGCAACCACTGCTGAATGACCGATGTTTTCGCTGAAATGACCACGCCCGGAACTGCCAATGAACCAACCCATCGATTTCCCGTGAACTCCGGATTCGGAGTTTGAAGGACAATCTTCCAACAAGAAAAACCCCATGAAAATCCAACCCATCGTAATGGCCACCGTGATCGGAATCGCGAGTGGAAACGCCCAGATCGTTCTCAACCCAGGCTTTGAGGACAATAATGATGCCAACTGGCTGCGAACCTCCACTGACGGTGCGGGGTTGTTCATCAACGCAATGAGCACGGGATTCCCGAACTCGGATGTCAGGGACTATGACGGTGATGACAACGAATTTTCCGATCTCGGAACGTATTACGCCGTGTTCAATGCGATCGCCAATGGAGGCAGGACGCTGCAGGCCACTACCGACGTCTTCGAAAATGACGGAACCACCCCGCTGATCATCAGTGAAAACGACATGCTCGGCGTGACCGTCGCCCTCGGTAACAGGAATGGCACCTCGAATTACCGCCAGCCTCCGCAAACCACCATCAGTATCGGCTACCTGACCACCGCCGAAGACCTGACCACCTTCGTCACGCTGGATTCCACCGTCGTTACCGAAGAGGTGCTGGAGGCGCTCGACGACCAGCACTTCGCGGACTTCGGACTCACGACGGTGGTGGAGGCGGGAAGCGCCGCGATCGGCAATCAGTTCGCCATCCAACTCGATTTTGAAAGCACCGACGGCGTGAACCGGCAGGGGACGCTCGACAACGTCCGGGTGATCGCTGGAGAGGCGGACATCACCAGCCTGACGGTCAGCCCCGAGGCCGTGATCGGTGCCGAGGACGTGACCTTGGAATGGAGTTCATACGGTGCCGGCCGCATCGAAATCACCGATGACCAGGGGTCGGATCCCATCGTCTTTACGGCGACCAATGACACCCAGGAGTTTCTCGACGATGGCTACGTCACGATCCCGGGCGTTGCCGTTGAGACGGTCTTCACCCTGGCTGCCACCAAGGCGGAGGATGGGACGGGCACAGCCGGCACCGCGCAGGTGACGGTCACGGTGGAGCAGGCCGTTCCGGATGTGACGCTGGTCGCCGTGCCCTCGGTTGCCACCGGCACGTCCGACGTGACGCTGTATTTCAACGCGACGGTCATTGAATCCGGCGGGCAGGAAATGGTTGCGGGAATCATCGAGGGTTACGGCAGCTACGATGGATTGGAGGACAATCAGGTCCGCGACAACGATGTGACCGACTTTGCCACGATCCTGACCGGCGGTCCCTACCTCTTCGAGGTGACCGACGGAGAAATTGCGGGAGCGCAGTATGCCGTGACTGGCTTCTCCGGCAACATCCTCACGGTTGATGGGACGCCTGCGGATGATGGCGAGCTCTGGGAGGCATACCGGATCATCGAGACATCCACCACGCGGGGCACGAAAACCCTCACGATTTCCGACGGCACGACGACCGTGTTTTCCACCACCGACCCGTCGGTCATCGCCAATGGCGAGGTGACCATTTCCGGCGTGGATGCGGATACCTCCTTCACCGCGACCGCGTCCTTTGCCGGTGGTGCGAGCATGCAGGACGATGCCTCGTTTTCGATCTCCGGCGACGGCGGCAGCTACGAGGAAGTGGTTCTCAGCCAGAGTCCGGTCGGTTTCTACCGCTTCGAAGAAAGCCTGAATTCCACGGTGGTCTATGATTCCTCCGGAAACGGTGCTCATAGTAGCACCATCGACAATTCCCGGTTTTTCACCAGTGGTTCCGCCGGCATCATCGGCAATGGGGGGACCTTCGACGAACCGGGAAGCGTGGGCGCTTCCGTCGTGACCGGTGTGTCGCTCGATCCTTCCGCGTCAAGCTGGTCGATCACCGCCCTGGTCAAACCCGACGAGGTGGTGGAGGACAGTTTCCATATCGTTTCCAACCGTGATGGTTCGGGAACCGGACGCAGTCTCCTGCTGATCGATGGATCGACCGGAATTCTCAAATCCTATGCGGGCGGAACCAATACGCCCGATATCCTGGACCGCGGCGTGCTCGAGGAGACCGCACCCTATCCGGACACCGCCTACTGCCATGTGGCCCTCACCTATGATCTGCCGAGCACCACCCTCAGCGTGTATCTTGACGGTGTCCTGATCGGCCAACGCACGGACATTTCTCCGGACAAGGCCAGCGGGGCATGGGTGATTGGCGCGCACAAGACGAACTACGGCAACCAATTCTGGGACGGCATCCTGGATGAAGTCGCGTTCTTCGACTCCGCACTCACTCAGGCGGAGGTCACCGCCCAGAACGAGGCTTTCCTGAGCGGCACCGATCTGGGGATCCTTTCGTTCTGGACCAGCGATGTCACCATCCCGCAGGGAGGGTCGGTGGACTTGTTCGTCAAAGTGGGCGGGCAAGCGGGAAGCGCGACGATCGACAATGGAGTCGGTAGCGTGACGACCGGGGCATCCAGCACGTTCACCGTGTCTCCGACCACCACCACAACCTACACGCTGGAGGTGGACGGTGTCATGCAGACGGTCACCGTCACGGTCGAGGGCGAGACCACGATCACCATCACGGACTGCGGCTTCGATGACAGTGGAAACTACTTCATCGACGTTGCTGAGGGCGTTGTTGGCCTCAAGGTGACGACATCCCCGGACCTCGATACTCCGTTCACCGATGCCACGGGCGTTTCAAACGATGGCGCCAATCGATTCACCATCGCCGCCGGATCCCTGGACAGCAACGCCGATGGCAGGGATTTCTTCCGCGTGGAAACCGAGTAACGACTGCGGCCGCTGCGTGGCGATAGTGCAGGACACGCGCCGCAGCGAGACTTCGATCCGGGGCGGGGGAGTCACCTCGGCCCGGTCGTTGGACCACCACGAGTGGTTCGCCGATCCCGCCGGTGAGTTGCGCTCCGCACTGTATCGCGCCTGACCAGGCGGTTTGTTCAACGGTCCGGTCCCATCACAAGCGCGATGGGATCGGGCCAATCCCGCGATTGACCGTTCAATGCGCGTGCTCGTGGTGATGGTGGTGGTCGTGCCCGTGATGATCATGCCCGTGGCCATGGCTGCACTCGCCGTGGCCGTGATGATGGTGGTGGTGATGATGGCCTTCGGGCTGCGCTTTGCCGACCTCGGATTCGCGGCCCGGCATGGCAGCGCGGAATTTGCACAGCAGGCAGGGCTGTGCCCCGCCGGGCTCCATCGACCATTCGATGCGCTGGAGGAAGGCCTCGGCAAAACCCGCCATGCTGCCAAACGGTGCCGTGCGGCGGAATTCCACCGCCGGAAACGCCTCTTGGGCGCGGCTCAGTTCCGCATCCATCGTCTTGTCGAGCATGCCGGAAAACAGAATGAACGGAAACACCACCACCGGCCCGTCGGCGCGGCCTGCGACCCGCGCCAGGCCGTCGGGCAGGCGCGGACGCGCCGTGCTGAAATAGGCCACCGCGGATTCGCCGAAACCCAGCCCTTCCTCTAACAATCTCGCGAGCTTGGCCACGTTCGCGTTGGCGTCCGGGTCGCTGGTGCCGCGTCCCGCCACCACCAGCGTGCAGCGCGCCGGGTCCAGTCCGGTGAGCGCCTCGGCCACGTGTTCCGCGCAAAGTTTCACCAACTCGGCGGTCAACTCGATGGGCATTCCATAAGTCACGGTGAGGTCGGGATGGTGGCCCGCGGCGTGGCGGATCATGGCGGGCAGGTCGTTTTTCGCATGCCCCGCAGCCAACAACAGCGCCGGTTGGCACAACACGTTGCGATGGCCGTCGGCCGCCGCCAGCGCGAGCGCGTCCTCGATCTCGGGCTCCGCCAATTCCAGAAACGCCGGGTAATACCGATGCCCGGGATCGCGGGCCTGGATCGTCTCGACCAATTCGAGAAACTGCGCCACCCCGCGCGGATCGCGGGTGCCGTGGCCGATGATGATGATGGCGGTGGGATGTGTGTTCATGAGGGTGTCGTGATGTTTGTTAGAGTGGAAATGGTTTTCAATTCGGCGAGCAGTCCGGCCAGCGTGGCATGGCCCGGCGTGGCCACCTCCGGGCGGCCGACGATGACGACCCGGCAGTTTTCAAGCCGCGCGGCGGCGAGTTTTTCCGCCACGCCGCCGGCGGCACCGCTGTCCTTGGTGACCAGCACGCCGATCTGGTGCTGCTGGATCACCCGCCGGTTGTCTGCGATGGAAAACGGGCCGCGGCCCAAAATGATCCTGTCGCCTTCCAACCCCGCGGCGGCACAGGCGCTCAGGGAATCGGGATGATCCAGCACCCGCGCAAGCCACCGGACCCCGGTCCGCCGCGCCTCGGCAGCATAGTCGGCGAGGTTCCGCGAGCCGGTGGTAAGCAGCACGGTGTGACCGTATTCAAAGGCTTTCCGTGCGGCTTCCGCGTGGTCGCGCACCATCACCTGGCCGACGTCGCTGCCCGAGCCCGGGCGATCCAGCCGCAAATACGGCACGCCGGCCTCCGCCGCCGCCGCGGCCGCCGTGGCGTGCAGTTCCACGGCATACGGGTGGCTCACATCGACCACCGCGCGGATGCCCGCCTGCCGGATCAGCGCGACCATTTCGGCGCGGTTCATGCGTCCGTGGCGGCGCGTGATGCCCGCACCGGCACCGGTGGCCAGCGGCGAGTCGGTGGCGGTGGAAACCAGCACCCGATGCCCGGCGGCGGCCACGGCCTCCGCCGCGTCCGCCGTTTCACTGGTGCCGCCGAATAACAGAATCATAGCCGGTATCCCCGTGGCGTGACAAACGATCCGTCCAACATCCGCGAGGTGCTGTTGCCGACAATCACGATGCTTTTCATGGTAATCTCCTCACTGAGGAAAGACCCGAGCTCGGACATCACCAGGCGCTCCTCCGCGGCACCCACGGCAGTCGCGATTCCCACCGGGGTTTCCGCCGGGCGGTGCTTGAGGAACATCCCGGCCACCTGCCCGATCTGGTGGACCCGCTTGGTGCTCTTCGGGTTGTAGAGCGCCACCACCATGTCCGCCGCCGCCAGCGCCTCAATGCGCCGCACGATGGTGTCCCATGGCATCAGCAGGTCGCTCAGGCTCACACAGGCGTAATCCAACATCAGCGGCGCGCCCATCAATGCCGCCGCCGAATTCGCCGCGGAAACTCCCGGCACCACCTCGATGGGCACCTGCCAGCCGTGCGCGGCCGCCATCTCCATCGCCAGGCCGGCCATGCCATAGACTCCGGCGTCGCCCGAGGAGACGAAGGCCACCGTGTCGCCGGCCATCGCCCGCTCCAAGGCCAGCCGGCAGCGCGCGACCTCTTGCATCATGCCCGTGGCGATGATCTCCTTGCCTATTGTTAGGTCGGCGATGTGCTCCAGATAGAGCTTGTAGCCGACCACCACGCCACTCCCGCGGATCGCGGCCTCCGCGCGGTGGGTCCGGTCTTGCACGCTGCCCGGCCCGATGCCGACTACCAGCAGTTTTCCCTGGCGATCGCGATGGTCGCTCCCCGGATGATTGTCTTGTTCAATATGCATGATGTTTTGGTTCCGGCCAGCAAGGCCGAGGGCTCGGCGACTGCCGGCAGGTTAACATTGTTAGAAACGAAGGATGAGGTGTCAAAATCGCGGGTGCAGGCCCGGATCGCGTCTTCCGCGATAAAGCGCAGCGGGATGCCGAGCCGCGCGCAGGCGTCCAGCAGCCCGGCCTCGTCGGACTTGAGTTGGGCGGAGGCAACATAGCGGACTTCCTGCAAGGAGACGCCGGCCATTGCCAGACCCTCGTGAATCACCGCCACCAGCGTGTCCGCAGGCGTGCCGCGGCGGCAGCCGATGCCGACAATGACCGACTTTTCCGCCTCGGTGGTGGTGGAGATCACCGGTTCGGCATGGAGCGCGTTGCCCACCGCCAGCGCCAGGTCGTTCGCTCCGCCCTCGTGGCCGCTGAGCAGGCTCACCGCCCAGCGCGCGCCCACATCGAGCACCACCACCGCCGGGTCGCTCAGCTTGTGGCAGACCAGCGGCGCGATCGCCCGCACCACCACGCCGCAGGGCGCGATATAAATGAGGTTCCGATAACTGCCAAAAATCTCCTCCGTCAGCGGGACGACCGCGGGAAATGATGTTTCACCCGCCAGCGCCTGCGCGCACTCGTGCAGATAGATATCACAACCCCCCAGTTTGGCGGCAAGCCGTCTGGCCACCGCCGCACCGGTTTCAGACAGGGTGATGATCGCGGTGTTCATGGTTGTTTGGCGTCGCGGTAGCCATGGGAAAACCCGGCGTCGTAGAGCCGCGAGACCGCGCCGCTCCATTCGAGCGCGCGTCCCGCCACGATCATCGCCGTCTTGCCGATGCCCGCCGCCGCGACCTTTTCCGCAATGTCCGCCGCCGTCCCCTTCACGATGAGCTGGTCCGGCCACGATGCGCGATACACCACCGCCACCGGGCAGTCCGCGCCGTAATGGGTCGCAAGCGTGGCCGCCACCTTCGGCATCTGATGGACGGATAGAAACACGCAGAGCGTGGCATGGGTCCGCGCCATTTCCTCCAGCTCCTGACCGGCGGGCATCGGCGTGCGGCCCGAAGTGCGGGTGAGGATGATGGTTTGCGAGACTTCCGGCGCGGTCAGCTCGGCCCGCAAGGCGGCGGCCGCGGCTTGGAACGAACTCACGCCGGGAACCACGTCGTAGTCGATGCCGAGCTTGTCGAGTTCCTCCATTTGTTCGCGGATCGCGCCGTAGATCGATGGATCGCCGGTGTGCAGGCGCACGACGTCGATGTTGCGTTCGCTGGCGTCCTTGCAGACCGCCGTGGTTTCCTCCAGCGTCATGCCAGCCGAGTCGTGCGTTTCCGCATCCGCCGGCAGCAGTGCCAGCACCTCGGGACTCACCAGCGAACCGGCATAGACACAACAACGGCACTCGCGCAACAGGCGGGCCGCCTTCAGCGTCAACAATTCCGGATCGCCCGGACCGGCTCCTACAAAGGTTACTTTCATGGTTGTTTCGGGTTGGTGTGGATCAAGATTACGGAAAGATAACCGGCCTCGGCCTGCGCCGCACGCAGCTTGCGGAGGTCGCGCTCGATGAGCTGTGTCGGATGCCCCGCGCGCTGCACGAACACCGAGCGCCCGATCACGCCGGTCTCTTCCAGGATGTCGAGAATGTCTCCGAGCCGTTTGCCGATCTTCATGAGCACCACCGTGCCGCCGGTTTCAATCGCCCGCCGCACCGCTCCGAGGTCGTCGGCCGTCGGCACCACCGTGATCGGCTCCTTGCCCTCGCCCAGCGGAAAGTCGGTCAGCGCCGCCACCGCGGAAAACGACGTGATGCCCGGCACGGTGACCACCTCCAGCTCCGGCAGCAGCGCCTTCAGCTCGCGTAACAGATAGATATAGGTGGAATAGACCAGCGCGTCGCCCAGCGTGAGAAAGCAGACATCCTGGCCGGTCCGCAGCAGCCCGGCGACGGTTTCCGCGGCCAGCCGCCATTTGCGTGCCAGCTCCGCCTTGTCCATGGTCATCGGAAACACCAACTCGTGCACTTCCGCGCCGTCGTGCACATAGCGCTTGGCGATTTCGAGCGCCACGCTGTCGCCCTCCGCCTTGGCCTTGGGCACGACCACATGCGGGCAGCGGCCCAACACGCCGGCGGCCTTCACCGTCAGCAGCTCTGGATCTCCCGGGCCCACGCCCATGCCATAAAAGGTTCCGAGGCTCATGCGTGGTCCTCCTTGCGTTTGAATATCAGGATGCTTCTGGATGCGAGTTTCATGGGTGTCGTTAGATGGGTGAGTTGGCGGATGCTTTCGCCGGGCAGGGTGAGGTTTTCACAAAGGAAAATGTCATGGCTGGCCAGCAGCGTGGCGGTCAACGCCTCCACCCAGCCGGCATTGGCGGGATTGCCGGCCAGCAGCGCGATGGTGTCGTCAGCGGCGAGCGCGGCGGGCTCCATCGGCGGCGCGGTGTCGTGGGCCGATAAAATCCGCGCGCCATACCAATCGAGCCCCAAGCTGGCAAAAGCGGCATGCACCGAGCTGATGCCCGGAATCACCCGGCAGCCCGCCCGGCCAAAACGCCGGATCACCGGCCGCGCCAGGCTGCACAAGCCGGGGTCACCGGTGACCAACACGGCCACCTGATTTTCCTGATAGCGGTCGGCAATGGCATCGAGCACGCGGGGGATGTCCGCCGTCACCACGATCCGCTCCGCACCAGACTCGGGGAACATTTCCAACAAGCGGGCGGCCCCGACGAGCACGCGTGCCTCCTCAATCGCGCGCCGCGCGGCGGGCGTCACATATTGTTCTCCGCCGGGTCCGCAGCCGACGATGGTGATCGATTTCATTTCCATAAGGTCAATTCTCCGTGGGTTCCCAGAATGTCGCCCGCCAAGTTCACCAACACCACGGCCAGCCCTTTGGCCGGCCCGATCCGCCCGGTGATCGCCGCATGGACCGCCGCGGCAAGCGCATCGCCCAGCCGCGCCGCCCGTTCGGCGTCACAGGCGGCGAAAATCCCCTCGACCGTCGTGCTCTCCGCCGCGGATTCATCGAGCAGGCCCCGCCCGATGCGGACCACCGCCCCGACCGCGCTCGCGGAGCTGGAGCTATGGGTATCCCATTCACCGTCGGTGAGTTTTGCCAGCTTGCCGGGGTGACCCATAACTAACAAATCGGTGAATCGCGCTTCGATTGCCGCCTGGGACAGCATGAAGCCCCAATGGTTGCTCACCTGGATGATTTGTCCGGGATCAAGGCGCAGGTTTTTCAACGCGGCGCGTTCGCCGATGTTTCCAGGAACCAGAACCGGCGCGCGGACGCCCGAAGCCGCCGCCACATCCAGCCCGCATTGCAGCGAGGCAGTTAGAGCGGGCGCGCTGAATGGCTTGACGATCCCGATCGTGCCGATGATTGACAGGCCGCCCTCGATGCCGAGGCGCGGATTGAACGTGCGCTCCGCCAGCTCCCGGCCGCCGGGAATCGATACGGTGACCCGCAAGCCGAGCGGGGTCACCTCGCGCAATGCCTCGCGGATCATGCGGCGCGGCACCGGGTTGATGGCGGGCTCGCCGGGCGGAATGCTCAGGCCGGGTTTGGTCACCGTGCCCACCCCCTCGCCGGCCGCAAAAAGGATCTCGCCGCCTTCAACATAACTCACCGTGACCACGATCAACGATTGATGGGTCACATCGGGGTCGTCGCCCGCATCCTTGCGCACGCTCGCGCGCGCGCCGCCGTCGATCGGGCCGCAGTCCACCACCGGAAACCACACACGGGTCCCCTCGGGCAGGGCGATTTCCACCTGCGTGGGAGCGCTGCCATCGCACAGGCACATCGCAGCGGCTTTGGCTGCGGCGGCGGCACAAGCACCGGTTGTGTATCCGGACCGCAGAATCATGGCAGCGGCACCTCCTCGATCAAATGCTCCGGAATCAAATCCAGCAACTGGTCGCGCGCCTCGCGCACCGTCAGCGGCATGCCCCGGATGGGCACTCCGTCGAACCGTTGCAACTCGTGCAACAGGCGGGTGACATACGGCAGGCGCAGGCTCGCGCGCTGGATCATCTCGGTGTCCAGAAACACTTCTTCCGGCGTTCCCTCCTTGAGCACCTGGCCCTGGTTCAACACATAAATGCGGTCCGCAAACAAGGGCAGCGTGTCCACCGAATGGGTCGCCAGCACGATGGTAATGCCCTGATCGCGGTTGAGTTCGCCGAGCAGGCGCAGCATCTCGTGTTCACCTAACGGATCGAGCCCGGCCGTGGGCTCGTCGAGGATCAGGATCGGCGGTTTCATGGCCAGCACTCCGGCGATGGCCACGCGCTTTTGCTGGCCGTAACTCAGGTGATGGATCGCCCGGCCTGCCAGATGTTCCGCGCCCACGGCGGCCAGGGCGTGGGCCACGCGCTGTTGGACTTCGGCTTCCGGCAGCCCGAGGTTGCGCGGGCCGAATGCCACATCGTCCTGAACGGTGGCGCAGAACAGCTGATCGTTGGGGTTTTGAAACACCAGCCCCACCCGTTGATAGAGCTCGGACTGCGGATAGGCACCAAGTTCCCGGCCATGGATCCGCGTGACGCCGCGCTGCGACTTGAGCAAGCCCGCCAACACCTTGATCAACGTGGTTTTGCCGGAGCCATTGGAGGCGAGCATCGCCACAAACCCGCCCTGGCGCACGCGGAACGTCACATCCGTCAACGCCACAAATCCGTCCGGATAGGAAAACCACACGGCGTCCGCCTCCAATGCCATCGTGCCTTCGTTCATCATGTGTTCCATTCGGTTAAAATGTGAGCCGCGCCCATCGCCACCACGACAGCGGTCATCAGCAACCAGTCGCGCAGGGTGAGCGGACGCATCACGCCGGTCGGGATCTCCCCGCGATATCCCCTCACCCGCATCGCCTCGTTGGTGCGCACCGCCTGATCCACCGCCCGCAACACCACCACGCCGGCCACCACGCCGGCCGATGACATCCCGCGGCGGACGCTGGAATATCCGAGCCGCAGGCGCTGCGCCGAGGCGACATCCGCCGTCAGGTCCAGCAGCACGAAGATATAACGATACATCAACATGGCGATCTCCACCCACCCCTTGGACACGCCCATCGAGCGCAGCGCGAGGAAGATCCGGTGGGCCGGAGTGACCGCACTGAGCAGCAGCATCACGCCCGTTCCACCGAGCACGCGGGAAGCCATCACCACCCCGGTCCGCCAGCCCTCCGCCGTGATCGTGATCCGCATGCCGAATGGCGCAAAACTCCACAGCGGCGTCGTTCCGGTCAGCAGCCCCTGCAACAACAGCAGCATCCCGGCAATCGCCAGCGGGCCCGCCAGCCTCATGCCGATGAATCGAATCGGAACTCCGCCCGCACCCGCCACCACCGCGCAGCCGACAAACAGCGCCAGCGGCAAAACCGGCGAGGTCGCAAACACCACGCCCACCAGCAGCGCCAGCGCGGCGACCACCTTGACGCGCGGATCAAGCCGCGTCATCACGTTGTCCCGCGACGCAAACAGATCCGAAAAGAGTTCCGACAACAGACTCATGGTTTGTCCTTCATCGTTTTGGCAGGGAACAGATCGCGGAAACAATAGCCGCCGACAAAACCGCCCGCGACTCCGGCAACCAGGAAACAAAACAACAGCAGATCACCCTGGTCCGTGTTGATATATGGATCGCGCGCCGGGCGACCGGCGGCATCCGCATATTTTTCGACTACGGTTTCGTCCACGCCGGCCCACTCATGCCCCTGACGGCCCAGCCACCAGGTCAATCCGGCGGCAAGCAGGACGACACATGTCATCGTTTTCACCACGGATTTCATTCGGCACCTCCTTTCGCCGCGCGCTCCACGCCGAGGCAAACCAACAGCGACGGCCGCCGCGCCGCGATGAATTGATAGACTCCGGCGGCCATGACCCCTTCGAAGATTCCCAGCGGCAGCTGGGTGGGCAGAAACGACAGGCCGATGCCTCCGAACAAGCGCCAGAACGACTCATCGCCGTGCAGCGCGGACGCCAACTCAAAGGCAGTGGTCGCATAGGTCGCCCAATCCGAGAGCACCCCCGCCATGAACGCGGCGAGCCAGCCGGCCAGCCCGAGCCGCCGCCCGAACCGAAAGGTGCCATATCCCACCAGCGCACCCACCACGCCCATCGACATGACGTTTGCGCCCAGCGTGGTCAGGCCGCCGTGTGATAGAAACAAGGCCTGCAGCAACAGCGCGATGCTGCTCACCAGCACGGTCAGCGCGGGACCAATGAAGATCGCCGCCATCCCGGTGCCGCAGGGATGCGAGCAGGTGCCGGCGGAAGGCACCGGCACCGGCATGCAGGAAATCACGAACACCGCCGCGCCGATCAAACCGACCATCGGTTTGAAAAACGGCTCGCGGGCGCTCTTGATCCGCAGGTCCCGCAGTCCCCATGCCACCAATGGCAGCACCAGTAGATACCACAGACCCGCCCACTGCGGCGTGAGAATTCCTTCGGAGATATGCATTGCCCCGGCGCTCTGCGAGAGCGCCAGCAGGGTCAATCCAATCAGCGCAACCTGGGTGTGATTCCGGTTCATAGTGACAACATTTCCAAGGTGGTGCGGGTATCCTTGTCCCAATTGTCCCAGAGGAAGTCCTCATGGCGCTCATCGGCGATCAGGCGGAACGCATAACGCACCTGCTCCTCATACAACTCACAGAACGCGCCGGGCTGGTCCATGCCGCCATTCATCTCGTGCGCCTCGGCCGGGCAGGGCGAACCGCAGAAATGGCGCACCGCGCAGCGGTTGCACGGTGTGATATCCTCAACCTTGCGCTCCGAAACCTTGCGGAACCCCGGCGTCTTGAGCACCTCGTTGATGTCATCGCGGAACAGGTTGCCGCCCTTGAACTCGGGCAGGCCGATGAATTCGCTGCACGGAAACATGTCGCCGCCGGCCGCCACCGCGAAAAACGCACGACCACCGCCGCACGGCGAGATATCGCACATCAAGCGGCGCGCCTGCGGTGCGAGAATCGAGATCAGGATGTTGGCGAAATTGGCCACCACCAGCTTGCGGCCGGTCTTCTGATAGAGTTCGTGGGTGCGCTCCATCGCCCGCAGGTAGTGGGCCGACATCTCATGATCCGTCGGCTTGATTTCGCGGGCGCCCTCACGGGTGCACCTCACCGGATTGAGCATGCAGGTGGGCACCTCGCGGTCATGGAAGAAATCCACGATGTCCACGAGTTCCTCCATGTTCTGGTTGGTCACGGTGCAGATCACGCTGTGGTTGGGATAACCGCGCAGCTTGTCCATGGTTTCCAGAACCTTCGCATACACGCTGCGCCCGGCCCAGGTCTTGCGCGTCCGGTCGGCGACCATTTCCGCAGCGCTGTCCAGCGACAGACCGACGGCGATGTTGTGGTCGACGAGGAACTTGATGTCGTCATCTTCCAACAGCGTGCCGTTGGTTTGGATCCCGAAGCGGAAGTCCTCATGATACTTGGCCAATGCTGCGAACAAGGCCTCGCGGTTCATGGTCGGCTCCGCACCATGGAAAATCACCTGCGGCTTCAGGCCTTCCGGCATCGTCTTTGCGAAGTAGTCCTTCAGGATGTCGAGCGAGCGGAACAGGTCGGCTTCCGACATGTGCTTGCCGTCGCGGCGCAGGGTGTCCGGAATATAACAATAACTGCAGTTCAGGTTGCAGCGGTCGGTCGGATTGAAATACACGCACGACGGGGTCAACCCGAAGCGCAGGGTGTTCATTTCCGCCGCAAAGTCGGCGGCCTTGGCGCGGTAGCTGTCGAGAAACGGCCCTTCCGCAAACGCGTCGGCGAGCTTGTCCTTTCGGAGCAGCGCCCAGAACGCGGTGTCCGGATCCACCACGGCGGTGTAGTCGTCGTGACCGATGTCGAGAGGAGTCAGGGAGAATCCGGTGCCGGAATTGAAGTGGATGCCGCGGGATGACGCAGGGCGGGTTGGTGTCATTGATGTCATGGTAATGCTATGGGAAAGTGGGTGCGGGTGAAGCGGGTGATGCGGCGGAACCTCCTGAGTGGAGATTCCACCGCGGGTTGGTGTTACTTTTTCGGGGCTTCCATCATCACATAATGGGAAAGTCCGGCTCCGGTCGTCTTGCAGCTCTTGCGAATCGCAATGACTTCCTTTTTCTGTTTGGTATTAGTCGTTTTCAATAGATATCACCTCCCTTCTTCTGCTCACATCGTTGTGTGGCGAGAGTGCATAGCGCGTGCACGGTGGCCACTGCCAGGGTGCTGCCGCCGCGGCGGCCGTCGATCGCGATGAACGGCACGCCGAGTGAGGCCAGTTCATCCTTGCTTTCGACCACGTGGACAAAGCCCACCGGCATCCCGATCACCAGTGCCGGGCGGATGCCGTCCTCGACGATCATCCGGTTGAGTTCCAACAGCGCCACCGGCGCGTTGCCAAACACCACGATGGCGCCATCCAGCCACGGCTTGGCCTTGCGGATCGCATAGAGCGAACGCGGCAAACCTTTATCGAGGGCCTCGCTGGCCACATCGGCATCCGCCACGTGGCAGGTGATCCGGTCGGGCTTGTAGCCCGGATTGACCTGCCGCAAGCGCGCCTGGGACAGCCCGCTGCGGATCATGTTGGAGTCGGAGTAGATCGGCGCGCCCTGGGCCAGCGCGGCGGTGCCGGACTCGATCGCGTCGGGAGAAAACCGGATGTGTTCCGCCAGCGAGATGTCGCCGGTGGTATGAATCATGCGGCGCACGACCTCCCATTGGTCTTTGGCGAAACCGCAGCGGTCGGGGGTTTCTTCATCGATGATTTGAAACGACCGGACCTCGATGTCAGGTCCGCTCATCGGGTTGGCCAGTAGGTGGTGGATCAGGGCTTGCATGATTTGAGAAGGTGATGGGTGAAATGGCGGACGCATTCCGGCCTGGAGGCGAAATGCAGGTGGACATAACTGGCGAAGATGCTTCCCGTTAGATATCCCTCGGCGCGCGGCGGAGTGCCGCGGCGGCTGCGGATTTCGTAGCCGGTTTCGCAGGCCGGCGTTTCGATCAATTCCGAATAGTGGAACTCGTGCCCGCGCAGCACGGTTCCGGGCGGGCCCCACGGGCAGTCACGGGTCGTGGTGACTTCCATATAACCCAGCGATTTCCGCGCGGCGCACATTCTCGTCCATGCCGGCAGCAGCCCCAGCATCGGATGCCGCGTGCCGTCGAGCGTCTCGATGCCTGCGGATAGAAACATCAAGCCGCCGCACTCGGCATAGATCGGGCGGCCGGCGGCGGCAAACGCCCGGATCGAGCCTAGCATATCCGTGTTAGACGACAACTGCGCCGCGAATTCCTCCGGGTAGCCGCCGCCAAGATAGATCCCGTCGAGGCCGTCCGGAAGCCCGCTGTCGTGCAGCGGCGAGAACTGGACGATTTCACAGCCCGCCCGCTCCAGCGCGGCCAGGTTGTCCGGATAGTAGAAGTGAAATGCCTCGTCGCGCGCCACGCCGAGCCGCGCTATAGTTGGCGGCATCTCGCCTGTTGCAGGCGCTGCCGCTGCGGATTGCGCCCGTTTTGCCAGCTCGAGCACGCCATCCAAATCGACGGATGCCTCCACGGCGTCGGCCAGTTTCCCGAGCAGGTCCGATGTCAGCAAACGCCCGTCCGCGGTGACCAGCCCAAGATGGCGGCTCGGCAGTTCCGGCAGGCCGCCGCGCGCCACCGCACCCGAGAGCCGCGGCAATCCCGCCGACTCGAGTGAAATCCCGAGCACTTCCGCGTGGCGCGCCGACCCACAGCGGTTGGCGATCACCCCGGCCACTTGGATTTCCGGCAGGAACGTGGCGAAACCATGCACCATCGCCGCAAAACTGCGGCCCGCGCCGTGCGCGTTGGCGACCAGCAGAACCGGCGCTCCGAGCCATTGCGCGATCTCCGCCGTGCTGCCGGCGAGCCCCGCCGGGTCCGCGCCGTCGAACATGCCCATCACGCCCTCGACGATTGCAACATCCGCGTCCGCCGATGCCTGCGCGAAACAATCCATCACATACTCGCGGTCGCTCATCCATCCGTCGAGGTTCAGACACGGCCGCCCGGAGGCCAGCGCGAGATACGTGGGGTCGAGGAAATCAGGTCCCACCTTGAAGGTTTGCACCCGCAGGCCGCGCCGGGTGAGTGCCGCGACCAGGCCGAGCGTGATCGACGTCTTGCCGACCCCGCTCTGGGTTCCAGCGATTACCAGACAAGGAGCGCTCAAAACTCGACTCCTTTCCGCGCGGGGATTCCTTCCGCATAGGCATGTTTGATCAGCCGCATTTCCGAAACGGTGTCCGCCCGGGCGATCAAGCGTTCGCCCGCATTGCGGCCGGTTAGTGCAATCGAGGCAACGCGCGCCGGATGATCCAGCAGCGCCAGCACCGCGTCCTCTTCGATCAATCCACGGGCGATCGCGCCGCAGATTTCATCGAGCACGATCAAGTCATGGCGGCCGGTGGTCACGGTTTCGCGGGCGAATGCCAGCGCTTCGAGCGCAGTCTCGCGGTGCTTGGCATATTCCGGATGGTCGGGCTGCGGCACAAACCCGCGCCCGATCTGCACGCATTCCACGCCCGGCAGATGCGCTAGCGCCTTCAACTCGCCGCTTGCCTTGTTAGACTTGAGGAATTGCACGATCAACACCCGCTGGCCATGACCCGCCGCACGCAAGACCATGCCAAACGCGGCGGTCGTTTTGCCTTTCCCGTCACCAGTGAATATCAGGGTGCGTGGTCTCATGATTTCACCAGCAGGAATCGGATTACCAGCAGCACACACAGCGTGAGACCTGCCGCCACACCCATGAGCCGGTTGACCCTGGGAACATCATTGCGCCCTAACGGACGCTGCGCATCGCCCATGCGCGGCCGCTCCGATGGAACGCCAAAGTAGCTGTTAATTCCGCCCAACTGCACGCCGAGCGCACCGGCCACGGTGGCTTCCGCGAGGCCGGAATTCGGGCTCGGGTGCTTGCGCCCGTCGCGCCGGCAGATGCGCCACGCCTGCAGCGGCTTCAGGCGCAGGACCCACGCCGCCATCAGCATGAACGGAACCGTCAGCCGGGCCGGGATGAAATTCGCCAGATCATCGAGTCGCGCCGCCGCCCAGCCGAATTGCAGGTAGCGCTCGTTTTTGTAGCCGAAGGTCGAGTCGAGCGTGTTCACGGCTTTGTAAACCATCGCCCCGGCCGGACCACCGAGCACCGCGAAAAAAACCGGAGCGGTCACGCCATCGACCAGGTTTTCCGCCACGCTCTCGACAGTCGCTCTAACGACCTCCGGCTCGTCGAGGTGTTCGGTGTCGCGTCCGACCAGCATCGCCACCCGGCGACGCGCCTCCGGCAGGTCGTCGGCAGCCAGCGCTTGATAGACCCGCCCGCTGTGCCGGGCCAAGTCCCGCCCGGCGAAACAGGTGTAGAGCAGCACGATGGAAACGCCATCCGCGAGCGCCGGATGGACCCGCCCGGCCAACGCGATCAGCCCCCAAACCGAGCCGCCGGCAACCGCCAGCACCGCGAGCACAGCCAACACGCCGGCCGCACGGGCGTTGGGGATTAGCCGGCGCAGCAGCGACTCGAGTGCCAGCGCAAACCAGGCGATTCCCTTCACCGGATGCGGCAGCCAGCGGGGATCCCCCAACAGGAGATCCATGCCATAGGCCGCTAGGATTTGATATTCGAGCCGCATCAAAGTTTCAAAAGTTGATAGATCCTCTTCATGTCCAGCCGCTCGCGCACCACGGCGGCCAGGCGGTCGAAGGCGGCATCGATGTCATAGACCGCGACGACCTGTCCCAGCGGGTCCAGTCCGCGCCGCACCCGCAGCCGGTCGATCAGCCAGCGTCGGAATGGATCGGCATCGAAAATCCCGTGCAGATAACTGCCCCACACCAAGCCGCGGCCGGTGCCGATCACCTCGCCATCATCGCGCAGCACCACCTTTTCCAGCGAGTCGTCGCAGCCGCTCAGGCCGTGGTGGATTTCATACCCGGTCAAGCGGCTGCCGGACGCCGGATGCAGGCCTTCGACGCGCTGCAGCGTTTTTTCCGGAGCCATCACGGTGTCGATCCCCAACAAACCCAGGCCCGCGACCGGCCGGCCGTCGGATTCCACCCGCAGCGGGTCGGCAATGCTGCGCCCGAGCATCTGATAGCCGCCGCAAATCCCGATGATTTCCGTGCGCCCCGCGGCGGCCAGGGCCAGCACCGCGTCTGCCAGTCCGGTCGCGCGCAACTGTGCCAGGTCGCCGGTGACATGTTTGCTGCCGGGCAGGATCACCGCGTCCGGTTGGCCCAGTTCCTCCAGCCGCCGCACGATCCGCAGGCTCACGTCCGGTTCCACCCGCAACGCATCCATGTCGGTGAAATTGGAAACATGCGGCAGGTCGAGCACCGCGATGTCCACCTGGCCCAAGGCGGCCATCGCCCCGTGTGAAGTCTCCGCCTTGAATGAAACCGAATCCTCCTCGGGCAAACCTAAATTCGTTAGATAGGGGACCACGCCGACCACCGGGCAGCCGGTGTGGCGGAGCACGTAGTCATGGGCGTCGGCCAGCAGCGACTCCTGGCCGCGGAAGCGGTTGACCACGAATCCGGCCACCATCGCCCGCTCGCTCTCGCTGAGCACCTCCATGGTGCCGACAAACGAGGCATAGACGCCGCCGCGATCGATATCGCCGACCAACAGGACCGGCGCAGCGGCATGGCGCGCCATGCCCATGTTGACGATGTCGTGGCGTTTGAGATTCACCTCGGCCGGGCTGCCCGCGCCCTCCAGCACCACCACATCGTGCGCGGCGGCGAGCGAGTCGTAAGCCTGCTTGGCCACGGTGAAGGCCTCGGGTTTGTATTTGATGTATTGGCCGACATTCATGTTGCCGACCGGCTTGCCTAACACAATCACCTGCGAGCCGGTATTCGAGTTCGGCTTGAGCAGGATGGGATTCATCCGCGCGTCCGGTTCGATCCGGCAGGCCTGGGCCTGCACCACCTGCGCCCGACCCATCTCCAAGCCGTCGCGGGTGACGAACGAATTGAGCGACATGTTCTGGGATTTGTAGGGTGCCACGCTCAGCCCGTCCTGACGGAGGATCCGGCACAGGGCCGCGGTCAGCACGCTTTTCCCGGCGTTGGAACTCGTCCCTTGAAACATGATCGCCGGCGTCCGGCGCTTGGACAGGTTGCTTGCCTGAGCGGTGTGAAACTCCGCGGCGAGAGCCTCGACCAGGCGCTCATTTTCGCCGGTGGTCCTAACCGCCACCCGGAAAAACCGATCATCCAGCCCGTCGAAGTTATCACAAGTGCGGATCGCGATTCCGCGGGCCAGCAAGCGTTCCGCCAACTCCGGCGCGCGAAGTTTGCCCGCCGTGATCCGGACCAGCAGGAAGTTCGCCTCACCCGGATAGATCCGCAGTCCCGGCAACGCTGCCAGGCGCTCCGCCTGGGACTCGCGTTGTTCGCGCACGAATCGCCGTGTTTCCGCGACATATTGGCGATCCGCCAGCGCGGTGGCCCCGACCGCCTGGGCGAGCGTGTTCACACTCCATGGCGGCAGCACTTCGCGGAGCTGGCGAATCACCCCGGGACTTGCCGCGGCGCATCCGATCCGCAGCCCGGGAACCGCGAAGATCTTGGTGAGCGAAAGCAGGACCAGTGTGTTCGGCAGCCGGTCGCGATAAAAGCGGTCGCAGTCAGAGACGAAGTCCGCGAATGCCTCGTCGATGATGAAAAACGTGCGCGGGTGGCGGGCGATGAGCGCCCTGACCGCCGGCGCGTCGAGTGCCAGGCCGGTCGGATTGTTCGGGTGCCCGAGATAGACAATCTCATCGCCGCGCAACGCCTGTTCCAGCGCGCTCAGGTCCAGCCGGAAACCATTACCTTCCGCCAGCGGCAGCGTGACCACTTCCAGTCCTGCCGCCCGCGCCGTGCGGGCGTAATCCACATAACCCGGCACCGGCACCAGCGCCCGCGGCTTGCCGAGGATGCGCGGCAGCCAACATAACAATTCCTCCGTGCCATTGGCGGCCACCAGTTCGTCCTGCGGGACTTGATAACATTCGGCGGCGGCCGCCAGCAGTTCCGAACAATCCGGATCCGGATAGTGCACCAGCGACGAAATTTGCGAGGCAATCAAGGGACGCAACCACTCGGGTGGCCCCAGCGGATTGAGGTTCGCGGAGAAGTCCAGCACTTCACCTGCCGGGCAGCCCGCACGGGCGGCCAAGAGCCGGATATTTCCGCCATGAGTTAGAGTTTTCATCAGGTTGTGGCCCTCCACCATGCGACCGCGACCATGGCGGGCACCAATTCAATGATTTCACATCCGGCCCCCAGCGTGTCGCCGGTGAAGCCGCCGATTTTCCTGCGGCACCACGCGGCAAAAACCGCCAGCGCCGCGATGGCACAAGCGGCCGTCGCCAGACCTTCCCACCCGCGCAGCAGCCATGCACCGCCGCCTAACACCACCAGCGCGATCGCCCAATCCCAGTGACTCCGGTGACTCACAAAGACCGAACAAAGACCGCCATCCTGCCGCGCGTAGGGCAGCAGATGGAGTTGCAGAACGATCGAACACCGGCCCGCCAGCGCCATCAGCACCAGCACGCTCCAGCGCGCGGATTCCGGCACGGCCACCAGGGCCGCGCACTTCAGCGCAAACACCGCCAACAGCGCCAGCACTCCCATCGCGCCGATGCGGCTGTCCCTCATGATTTCCAAAATCCGCTCCCGTGGCCGCGCGCTGAAAAACCCGTCCGCGGTGTCGGCCAGCCCGTCGGCATGCAGGCCGCCGGAAACTCCCATCAAAGCGATCACCGAGATGACGCCGGCCACCACCGGCCCGAAGCCGCGCAGCATGCCCCAATCCAGCATGGCCACCATGCCACCGGCCAGCAGGCCGATGAATGGAAACCACGGCGTGCTGCGCCCGATTTCGCGGACGTCACAGGACACCCTGCACACCAGCGGGCAGATGGTCATGAACTGGAGGGCGGCCAACAGCGGTTTCATCATCAGGCGGCGGAGACCGATGCTTCGGCAAAGGTGGCAACCTCAGTTAGAATGCGGACAGCGGCCTCGACATGGTGCATGGCCAGCGCCGCGCCGGTTCCCTCGCCGAGCCGCAGGTTCAGATCCAGCATCGGCAGCTTGCCCAGTTTCTCGAGCGCCACGCGATGGCCCTGCTCGACGCTTTGGTGCGCGGCAATCATGTAATCGACCGACTGCGGACAAAGCGCCTGCGCGACCAAGGCACCAGCAGTGGAGATAAAACCGTCCACCAGCACCGGTTTGCGCGCCGCCGCAGCGCCCAGGATCAGGCCTGCGATGCCCGCGATTTCAAATCCGCCCACCTTGGCGAGCACATCGAGTCCGTCCGCCGCATCGGGTTGGTTGACCCGCAGCGCTTCCTCGATCACCGCGATCTTGTGCGCGAGTTGTTCGTCCTGAATACCGGTGCCGCGGCCGGTGACGGTGGCCACGCTTTCACCGGTTAGCACGGCGACGATCGCGCTGCTCGGGGTGGTATTGCCAATGCCCATCTCGCCGGTGCCAAACAGGTCCGTGCTTTCCGCGAGTTCGCGCGCCACCTCGATTCCCGCCCCCACCGCCTGGATGGCCTGCTCGTGGGTCATTGCCGGACCGGTGGCGAGGTTGGCGGTGCCGGGCGCGACACGTTTTGAGATGATTTTTCCGGCGGCCGCCAGTGCGGACAAGTCGCCGGCGACGCCCATGTCCACCACCACCACGCGGGCGCCGGCCAGCCGTGCGAGCACGTTGACACCGGCACCGCCATTGACGAAATTGCCGACCATTTGAACCGTCACCTCCTGCGGGTATGCGCTCACGCCGGATGCCGCCACGCCGTGGTCGCCAGCCATCGTGACGATCGTCTTGCGCGTCACCGGCGGATGCACCGAGCCGGTCATGCCCGCCAGGTCCTCGGCCAGGTCCATGAGGCGGCCCATCGCCCAGTGCGGCATGGTGAGTTGTTCCAAGCGGGCGCGCGCCGCGGCGCGACTGGCGGTGTCGTGTGGCGAGATGGCGGCGATGGTTTTATCTAATCGATTCATGGTGATGAGTGGTGTGGATTCAAGATGCACTGGGTTTGGAAACAGGTTCTCCGCCCTTGATGCGCAGGGGCTGGCCGCAGACGAGCAGGAAAACCTCATCGCAATCCGCGGCGATCACCTGGTTGACCCGCCCGGCGAGGTCGCGGAAATGGCGGGCTCCCGCATGCTCGGGCACAATCCCCATGCCGACCTCGTTGGTGACGAAAACCACCGTGCCGCCATGTTCCCGCGCGGCGGCCAGCACATCGCGGCAGCGCGCGGCGACCATCGCTTCGGTGAGTCTTTCGCCGCGCAGTTCCGCGGCATACATCAGGTTGTTCACCCACAAGGTCAGGCAATCCACGAGCACCACGCCATGGCCGGCGGCACTGCGGATGGCGGCTACCAGATCCTCCGGTTCCTCGATCGTCGTCCAGTCTTTGCCCGCGCGGTCGCGGCGGTGTTTGGCAATCCGATGGCGCATCTCGTCATCGATCACCGGGCACGTCGCGACAAACGCGCGCGGTCCTGGCAGTGCTTCGGCCATGGCCTGCGCATATGCGCTTTTGCCGCTGCGCCCGCCACCGGTGGTTAGAACAAGACGGCTCACTGCAAGACCTCCTGTTCCTTCAATGTGGGTGAAAGCCGGCGCAACACCGCGCCGCCATCGAAAACCAAAATCTCCGCCATTCCGGCCGGGGCGATCTCAAACGAATGGAAATGCCGGCGCGGATTGAGATCTAACAACACGCAGAGCGCCGCCCGGATCACGCCGCCGTGGGTCACCACCAGCGCCCGTTCGGCTGGTTCCGCCGTGATCGTCCGCAGCGTCTGCCTGACGCGGGACATGAACCCGCCCAGCTTTTCGCTCCCGCCGCCCGGCGCGTAGCCGCGGTCGAAGCGCAGCATCCGGTCGAGTCCCGCCTGGTCCGCGCGGGCGATCTCCCGATAGGTTTTTCCCTCCCATGAACCGAAATCCATTTCCTGCAACCCCGCCAGCAGCTCGACCGGCGGATGGCCTGCCGCAGACAGCAACGAAGCCGTCTGCCGGCAGCGGAGCAGGGGACTGGTATAACAAACCTGCGGCGCAAACCCGGCGACCGCCGCGGCCAGGCCGGCCGCTTGTTGGCGGCCCTCGGCGCTGAGGCTTGAATCCGTCATGCCCGCAAAGCGCGCCTGCCGCGTCGCCGCGGTGGCGCCGTGCCTGACAAACAGTATGGTCCCGGTGGTTCCCGTCATGCTGGCGGGTTCCAGGCCATGATGACAACAGCACCCGATCTCACCGGGTGGTCTAACTGCGCCCTCCGGACGGAGTTCCCGGGGGAACCCGTTAGGGCAGCTGGTTTGTGTTGCATGGATCTGGTTTCACTATCCGTGAGTCGCGGACATCTGAAATACCTCCTCAGGCTGGTTTTCTGACTTACCATTCTGCCTGAGCAGACTGGAATCACAGTGGCGCTACCGTGCTGGAATTTCACCAGCTTCCCCATCTATTTCCCGCCCCGGCGAAGGGCTTCCTGAAAAGAGCCGGCCTCTCGCCGACGCATGGGTAGTGTCGGTTAGCTGGCGTCCGGACAAGCCGAATTCGACCGGCCGCGAGAAATGCGCAAGCTTCGCATGATTATGCGCGGGCGTGCCGGGCTGCGCTGCCCCCGGCCGGCAGCCATGGCATCGATGCCCGGACAGCAGGGGGGTGAGTTTCTCCGGGGCCGGCGGTGCCCGGATCGTCCGCAGGCGCATCCGCGGATCGAAATGGATGCGGGATGGGTGAGGAATGGGTGAGGAATGGATTCCATCTTTCATTTGCGGGAGCGGGTTGGTAATCGGGACGGCGTGATAAGGAATCCCGGTGTGCCAGCTTGCTCCATGGAACGATTCGCCGGGCGGCAGTCGGCGGCCGGGCGCTGGCTGCGAATGGCGGGGATTGGGGGGCTGCTGTTCATTTCCGCCGAGCCGGGTATGGCGGTCGAGGACTATTCCGATCCGTTGGTTCCTCCCGTGAGAAACCCGGATTCCGAGACGTTCGGCGTCGTGTTTTTCCGGATTCCCGACCGCCTGGAGCAGATTGACGAGGAGATCCGGCGGGAGACCCGCGTGCTGGACGGTCTGGCACCGCTTCAGGTCGGGATGCAGTTTGATTCGTTCGGTTATCACAGTGATTACATTCCGGCGGTGGGAGGGGTTCCGGCGGAACCGCTGTGGACCCTGGATTTCGGGGCCGGGCTCTTTCCGACCCAGGCGATTGTGTTGGTGCCGGCGCTCGACCAGCGCTCGTCCGACCTGCGGGGTTATGCCTTTCCGAAACGGTTCCGGATCCGCGCGATCGATGAGCTGGGAGTTCCGGGCAAGGTCCATGTCGACTGGACGGCACGGGATTTTCCTGACCCCGGTCTGCGGCCGGTTTACTTTTCCTTTGCTGAGGGAGATGCGCCGACGGAGGGCTTGCGGATGGAGGTTTTCTGCGGGCACGAGGAGAAGGCGCTCGAGTTTTTCGCGCTCGGCCGGGTTCATCCGATCCGGCAGGGAGAGCTGCAGAAAACGGCGGTCACCGCGGTTTCGTCCGGGTTTGAGTCCGCACCTTACTGGAGTCAGGACTATCTGGCGTCCCAGCGGTATACCCTCGGGTTGCCGCTTTCGGCGAAGGACGGGGCGGGTGGCAACCTGGTCCTCAAGCTGCCGGTGGAGAGGCTGGATGAGCCGTTGGTGGTGCGGGTGGATCTGGATGAGACGAGTGTGCTCGGCTGGGTCAATTTGTTTCCGGGGCGCAGCCCGTCGGGCATCGACGTTCCGGGATACGGCTTCCCGGGAACGATGAGAATCCATCGGGTGGTGCGGAGGGCTCCGGGTGGGATGGAGTCGCGGTATCTGCTGCCTGATCAGGAGTTGCTGAAGAATCCGGGCAACAACATGCTGCGGATACGCGGCGCCGGCGTTGTGGCGGATGCGCTGGAGATAGAGTGCAATGATTTCCCGGCCTATCAGGGGCAGCCGGTGTTCTCCCTCGGCGAGATCGAGGTGATCCGGTCGGGGGGCAATCTGTCGCGGGACCGTCCCGTTTTGATAAGCGGCTTCGAGCTGGCGGACGAATCCGGGTTGAGAACGCTGGTGGACGGCAAGGTCGGCGGGCGGGACATCCTGCATTTGCCCGAATGGCTGCGGCAGCTGGCGGAGGGGAAACCGCACGAGGCCCGGCTGGCGGGGCTGCAAGCCGAGCAGGTGATGCTGACTGAGCGATGGAGGCGGTTTCGTGGACGGGCGCTGGCGGGTGTGACGATCGCCGGACTGGCAGGGGTTCTGGGGTTTGTCCTGTATCTGCTGCGGAGCCGGAGGCAGGCGGAAGCCCGCTTGCGAAGACAGATCTACTCGGACCTCCATGATGAGGTCGGAAGCAATCTTGGCAGCGTTTCCCTGCTGGTCGGGCAACTCGCGGAGATCGCCAGGAGCGAGCGGATGAAAGAGGGGATGTTCGATCTGGGACTGATGACGCGGGAGGCCTGCGTCTCGTTGAGGGAGGTGGTTTGGATGGCGGACCAGCGCTCCATCCGACTGCCGGCATTGGTGCAAAAGTTGAGCGAGCGGGCGGAGCGGGTGTTGGTTGGGGTGGAGTTTTCGGCGGACATTCCGGCGGATTGCCCTGATGTGGTCGTCTCCCTGCCGGTCAAGCGGCACTTGATGATGCTCTTCAAGGAGGTGGTTCACAATTGTGCCCGTCACGCGCGGGCAAGCGAAGCGCATCTGCAGGTCACGGTGGCCGGGCCGCACCTGCGGATTGTGTTTGGCGACAATGGCTGTGGATTTGATGCATCAAAGTCGACCGAGGGGTGGGGGCTGGGCAGCATGAAACAGCGCGCAAAGGAAATGGGTGGCGAGCTGGAATTGGTGTCCGCTCCGGGCGAGGGAACCACGTTCACCCTGCGGCTTCCTCTCTCAGCGCTTTCCAAAGAACCGAGCAAGGCTTACAAAACATCGAACTAACAATGATTCCGATAACCGTATGGGTCGTAGAGGATGATGCAGGCTTCCGCCGGACCTTGAGGAATTTGCTCAACGGCGATGAGAAGATCCGTTGTCGGCGGGTGTTTCCCTCCTGTGGTGAGCTTTTTGCGGCGCTCGAAACCGATGAACACCCGGATCTCCTGATGATGGATCTGGGGCTGCCGGGGATGGACGGGGTGGAGGGGATTCGCGAATTGTCCGTCAGGGCACCCGATGTCGCGGTGCTGGTGATCACCGTGTTTCAGGAGAAGGAGAAGGTGCTGGAGGCCCTGAACGCGGGCGCCTCGGGCTATCTGCTGAAGACGGCCACGGGACGGGAGATCATCCTGGGAATTGAGCAGGTTTTTCATGGGGCGGCCGCCTTGAGTCCGGAGGTGGCGAAGATTGTGCTCACCGAGGTGCGCAAGCCGTCTGCCGGCGAGGCCTTCAACCTGTCTGCGCGTGAGATCGAGGTGCTCGAGCAACTGGCGATGGATCATACCGTCAAGGAGATCGCCGACCATCTGGGGATCAGCCGGCGGACCGCCGCATTCCATCTTGAGAACATCTACCGCAAGCTGCACGTGCAGTCCCAGTCGGGAGCCGTCGCCAAGGCGCTGCGGTCGGGGATTATCTGACCGGCGGCTGAAAACCGGACCGGGGGCACGCTGGAGGGGGGCGATTCCGGCAAAACCGGTCATTTGGCCAGTAGACCTCAGGCGGGCGGATGGTCAGGATGCTGAATCCAGGGCTGCGGAAGCAGCAATCGCATTCATGCGATCGTTCACAACGAACCCACCCAAACCCATGAAATACCCAGCCGCATTCACGATTCTCGCCTTTGCTTTCGCCGCCGCCAACGTTTCGGCGATCACCACGCTGACCAGCGCCAATTTCGACCTGGATGGTGATGCCAGCTGGGACAACGGACTCCCAGCTGCGGGCAACGACGGCATGATCAATGGCGACTACAATTTCGACGATCTGGGTGACACCAATGTCAACGGCAACTTCAACGCGGCCGGACTCGGGGCGGTCAGCATCACACAGACCGCCGGGAATGGCCTTGGCGACCAATACAACGTCTATGGCAATTCTGATTTCACCTTCAATCTGAATGGCGGAAGCATGACCAGTGACGGGGGGACCTTCCTCGTCAACGGCACGAATTTCAATGTCGCGGGCGGCGCCCTGACCACGTTGGAACTTCGCGTTGGGAATGGCGGCAACATGACCGTGAGCAGTGGAAGTCTGACGGCCAGCCTGATTTCCCTGCGGGGGGGCACGTTCAGCCAGACTGGCGGCACCATCACTTCCGATCATGGAGGTCCGGTGTTCAACCGGGCAGACACATCCACCACTCTGAACCTGACAGGGGGAATCATCACGGCCGGTGCCGGAAACAACAATTCATTGATCAACAACACAGGCCTGGTCACGACAATTGGCGGCAGCCTGACGGCTTATCTGCCCGGTGCGGTCAATCTGTTTTCAAATGGCGTTCATGGCAATTCGTCGACGATCAACTTCATCTCCGACTGGACCGGTTCCCTGACCCTCGACTCGGAGACCGCCTGGGATGATATCTTCGAGGCAGGTGATATCAGCGTTGACGGCACCGAGTTGGCTGCCGGCGATTTCGAAACCTACTTTGCGAACAACGGTGGCGTGATCACCCTCATTCCCGAGCCGTCCGCCGCATTGACTGGGCTGCTGGGCTTCGGCGGCCTGCTGTTGCGCCGCCGTCGTCACGCATGAGACGCCTTGCCGCTTGCGCATGGCATTTCCCGGTCGCAGGCATTCCGATTTTTCCAACCCATACTGAAAACAAGCCAACCCATGAAACCCACACACCCGCTGATACTCGCAGCCCTCGTTCTTTCCGCAGCCAACTCATCGGCCATTACCACGCTTTCCGGCGACGTTTTCGATCTCGACGATGACGCCACCTGGACCAACGGAGTTCCCAGTGAGTCCGGCGATCCGGACGGTCAGATCGATGGTGAATATAATTTCGACGAATTCGGCGATACCAATGTCAATGGCAACTTCAATGTCAGCGGACTGGGAGTCGTCAGTATCACCCAGATTTCAGGTGATGGCATTGGAGGACAATTCAACCCGTATTCCAATCTCGACTTCACCTTCAATCTGAATGGCGGAAGCATGACCAGTGACGGTGGCGTTTTCTTCGTCAACGGCACGAACTTCAATGTCGCGGGTGGTGCCCTGAACGCATTGGAAATGCGTTTGTCTAACGGTGGTGTCATGACCGTGAGCAGCGGGAGTCTCACCGCCGGTATCATTTCCCTGCGGGGGGGCACATTCAGCCAGACCGGCGGCACCGTCACCTCCGATCATGGAGGTCCGGTTTTCAATCGGGCAAACACTGCCACCACTCTCAACCTGACGGGTGGGGAGATCATCGCGGGCACCGGCAACAACAATTCGCTGATCAACAATACGGGACTCGTCACGACGATCGGCGGAACCCTGACGGCAAATCTTCCTGGTGCCGTCGAGTTGTTTTCAAATGGCATTCATGAGAACACATCCTCGATCAACTTCACCTCCGACTGGACGGGGTCGCTGACCCTCGACGCGGCAACCGCGTGGGACGATGTGTTTGAATCCGGCGACGTCAGCGTGAACGGGGTCGAGCTCGGGCCCGACGACTTCGAGACCTACTTCGTCAACAGCAGCGGCGTCATCACGATGATTCCGACGACCTCGATCACCATCACTGCCAGCGGCTTCGACGGCAGCGGCAATTATTTCATCGACGTCGCTGAAGGCGTCTCCGGGCTCAAGGTCACGACGTCACCCGACCTGGTGACCCCGTTCACCGATGCCGCAGGAGTCACCGACGACGGTGCCAACCGGTTCACCATCGCCGCCGGTTCCCTGGACGGCAATGGCGACGGCAAGGACTTCTTCCGCGTCGAGACCGAGTGACGCGCGATTGCTTCGTCAGCGCTGGCGGGCTGAGTCAATTGCCAGCCGGCGGATGACAAGCGCCAGACCTTCAGACTGGGATTCTTCACCCGTGCCGCCCGACTTCGAGGCGGTCCCGGGTTTCCGGCATCAGGGATCCCGCCAACCCACAACCGATACCCGAAATCCCTTGAAATTCTCGTGTTCCCGGGCCTTTGCGGCCCTTGCTCTTTCGGCGCTCAGCGCTGCGGCGGATACGACTCTCATCAGCGGTGCCACCTTCGACCTCACCGTCGGCAACTGGACCAATGGCATGCCAGGCGCGGGCAATCCCGGCGTCATCAGCGCCGACTACAGCAATGGCGGCAACGTCAACATGAGCTCGGTCGGGACGGCCAGCGTGACCCAAGTCTCCGGCAATGGCACGGGTGGGCAATGGAACTATCACAGCAACCCCGACTACAGCTTCCACCTCGATGGCGGCACGCTTACCAACACCAGCGGAACATTCTTCGTTAACGACAACTCGTTCACAATCGGCGGCGGTGCGCTCAGCGCGACGGATCTCCGCCTGCAGGGAGCCGGCGGTGCGCTGGCGGTGACCAGCGGCAGCCTCTCCACCGACAGTTTTCTCGTGCTGGGGGGCTCGCTGACCATGAGCGGTGGCAGCATCACCAACACCGCCAACAACATCATCTTCAATCGCAACAGCAGCTCGACCGGCGCCACCATCGGCTTGTCCGGAGGAACTCTTGTCGCAGCCGGCGCCCACTCGCTGTTGAACAACAGCGACCTCAGCGCGACGATAGGGGGGAGCTTCTCGGCAGACGCGCCCCAGGTCACCAACCTGTTCAATGGTGGCAATCATGCCGGTTCCTCGTCCCTCAACTTCAGCTCCGACTGGACGGGATCGCTGACTCTGGATTCCGCGACCGCGTGGGCCGATGTGTTTGAAGCGGGGGACGTCAGCGTCAACGGGGTCGAGCTGGGCGCGGGTGACTTTGAATCCTACTTTGAGAACCAGAGCGGGGTGATCCGCCTGATCGCCGGGGTTTCCACGTCGGTCACGATTTCTTCGGTCGCCCCGACGACGGGAATCATCGCGGCGAACAACACCGGAACCACGTTCTCGAAGATCTTCGACGAGGACGCGAGTGCGAACCACGCGCGCGGCCAGTTGTTCCACCTGCCCAATGTCGCGAGCGGTGGCTACCAGATCACCGGCATCACCGTTCACAAGAACGGCAATCAGACATTCTCCAGTGACACCCTCACGGTGCGGATTTTCGCAGGCACCCGGGCGGATTGGGACAGCGGCAGCGGGCACGACAGCGCGACGGATGGAAATGACTACTACGTCGATACCAACATCACGGAGCTGCACGCGGAAGCCTTCACGGTAAACGGACTGATCGACGACAACAGCTATGTGACCCTCGAATTCTCCACTCCGGTCGTGGTGGCGGATGACTCGGACCTCGGGTTTCTGCTGACCTACGATGCATCGGCATCCTCAAGCCCGGATTTCTTCCAATACAACGAGGGTGAAACGAGCGGGCGGATCCAGGTCACTACCACCGAGCACAGCACCGCCGACACCCGGCACATGCGGCATTTCGTGCTCGGCGATGCCTTCGAAGGTGGCTTTCCGGAGACGGACAGCGATGTGGACGGATTGTCCGACGCGTGGGAGGTCGTGCGCTTCGGAAACCTCGATCAGACCGGCATCGGCAACCCCGATGGCGACGGCCTCGACAATGGCGCCGAGGAAGACCATGGGACCAATCCGAATCTGGCGGACACCGACAGCGACGGCCTCCGCGACGAGGTGGAAGTCGCGGGCGTTACCGACCCGGTCGACCCGGACAGCGACGACGACGGCTTGCTAGACGGGGTGGAAAGCAACACCGGGGCCTTTGTTTCCCACGGGGATACGGGGACCAATCCGATCGTTGCCGACACGGACGACGACGGTGCTCCGGACGGCCTGGAGATCACACTCGGCACCGATCCTTTCGACGATGGCCACCAACCGGCGGAGCGGCCTAACATCGTTTTCATCATGATCGACGATCTCGACACCCGCGAGATCGGCGTTTACGGACAGGCCACCCTGCAGACTCCACGCGTCGACACGATGGCCAGTCAGGGGATGATGTTCAGCGACTTCTACACGGCGAGTCCGGTCTGTCACTCGAGCCGCTCGTGCCTGATGACCGGTCAGGATTCGCGCCGCGCCCAGGACACCACCAACAGCACGCTGCCGCTGGCCGCCGAGCGGGTGACCATCGCCGAGGTGCTCAAGCAGGCCGGCTACACCACCGGCTGTGTCGGCAAGTGGGGCCTGGGAGACGCCAACACGGTGGGCGCACCGTGGAACCAGGGGTTCGACTTTTTCTGCGGCTATCTCGACCAGGTGAACGCCCATCGTTTCTTCCCGAAGTTCCTGTGGAAAAACGACGGGAAGATCTACTTTGACCAGACGCTCGCCACCTCCGAGGGCGGCAGTCTCTACCTCCCCGGCGCCCAGAATTACAACGCGGTCACCGACGATTGGGGAGACGCGTTCGGCAATGTCTGCTCGCACGACGTGGTGGTGGCCGAGGGGCTGCAGTTCATCGAGGACAATGCCGACTGCCCCTTCTTCCTCTACTGCGCGTGGACCCCGCCGCACGCCTACATGTATCCGGCGGCCACGCTGGACGCGCTCACCGACGCGGACGGCCTGCTCTACGATCCGCTCGATCTCGACCAGACGATGATCAACGAGGTGTATCCCGGCGCGCCCTTCGGCGGCACGGCGGCGCAGCCGGATTTCAACGACCACTGCTACGCCTCGATGGTCTCGGCCGCCGACCGCGATGTCGGGCGGATCATGGACAAGCTGGTCGAGCTGGGGATCGATGACAACACGCTGGTGATCTTCTGCTCCGACAACGGCGAGGACGAGCCGACGTTTCTCACATCCGCGCACCTGAAGCCTGGCTATCAGGACCTCCGCGGCCTGAAGCGCGACTGCTACGAAGGCGGCATTCGTTCGCCCTTCGTGGCCTGGTGGCCGGGCACCATCGAGGTCGGCAGTGCCTCGGACGTGATCGGCACGTTCTCCGACATGCTGCCGACTTTCGCCGAAATGGCCGGACTCTCGACTCCGGCGTCGATCACCGGGCGCTCGATCCTGCCGGCCTTGCTCGGCGGGTCGGAATCCGACCTGCAGGCGCGCGACTATCACTATTGGTATTTCAATCTGGGCAACCTGCGGCTGCGGGCGGTGCGGCAGGGCGATTGGAAGATCGTGCGCGACCGCGCCACCGACGGCAGCGCGCCGACCTACGAATTGTTCAACCTCGCCTCCGATCCCTACGAGACGAGCGACCTTTCCGGGACGGAAACCGCCATGCTCGGGCGCTTGATCCCGCTGGTCGAGGGCACTCACGAGGTGCGCACCTCGACCTACTTTCGGGCCGACGACGAGTTCTTCACCTGGAGCAACCTGACCCCGTCGGCCTATCAGATAGGAACTCCGGACGGCTCCGGAGCCTCCAACGGCTACAGCCTGACCTCGGGCGGCACGGGCTACGGATTCAACTACCTGCCATTTGAAAGCGGCTTGAGCGAGCTGGTGACCTTCACCGCGACTCTGCAGTTTCCCTCCGGCGGCGCGGGATCGTTGCTGCTCGGCGCCACCAACGACCGGGCCCAGGCCTTCGCCGTCCGGATCGACTCCGACAAGCGGCTGCTCGAAGTGCGTCACCAGTCGAGCGTGATTGCCAGTGGCAGTTTTGTCGCATCGGACTTTCCCGGAAGCCGCGCCGAGATCACCCTCGTCCTGGATCCTGGCAGTGGGGCGGGTGAGGTCCGGCTCGGTTCCTTGTCGCTGCCCTTCGCGGTGGGGAGCTCCGTTGCTCCGCTGCAATTCTGGGGGTTTGAAGTGGAATCCACCACGATGGAAACCAGCCGCCCGCGCTGGCAGCTCGGAGGCGGGCTGACCGGTTCCATCAGGTTGCGGCGGGAATCCGGGATGTTGGTGGTCGAGTATCAGCAGCCGCTGCTCTCCGCCGGTGATGTCGTGATTCCTCAGTTCAGCTACGACCTGCGTGACTGGCATGACGACCCGCCGGGGCTCATTGACCTCCGTTCAGCCGGTTCCCAGGGTGAGGTCACCGGCGTGTGGGTCCTGTCGGAAGACAGTCTTTTACCGAGAAACCATGCGTCGCTGTTTTTCCGTCACCGCACCGGAAGTGAGTGAAAGCCGACCGGATTGTCGCTCCGGGGTGAAAAGATCCCGGATGCCGGCAGGGATGAAGCGGCGGTGAAATCGCTCGTTTCGGCGATGGAGCGGATTGCCGCCCGGTGCTAGCTTGCCCGTTCCATTTCACAAGAAACCATGAAACCCATCCCATCCATCTTCCTCGTGGCCGTTGCCTCGCTGTGCACCGCGTTTGCGGCGGAATCGATCATGGTCCCGGCGGATGCCACCGGCATGGCGGTCGAGACGCTGAGCTCGGCGAAACCCGACAAGGCCGGCCTGGTCCTCACCCGCGAGGTGAAGCTGCCGGAATTTTCCAGGGGCGTTTACTACCGGCCGTTTTCCGGTGGTGTCGCGCGCGGCAACCGGGTGGAGGCGGTGGCCTTTGAGTCGATCGCCGAGTTGCAGTCCTACAAGCCGTCGAAGACCCGCAAGGGGCATCACAACGTGCAGCAGGGGCAGTATGTCCTGCTGGAACTGGCGGACGGCCGCTATCTGGCACTGCTGCCGATGACTTCGAAAAAGGTGTATGGCCAGTTCTTCGTCGAGGGTGGGAAGCTGTTGTTGAAGACCGGCAACTACGGAACCGATGCGGTCGATGGCGAGGTGCCGCTGGTCATCTGGGCCTATGGGGATTCCCCATACGCGGCGACACGGGCGGTGTGGAGCCAGGTGTTCGAGTCCGGCTACGTGGCCGCCAAACCGCGGTCCGGCAAACAGTTTCCCGAAGAGCCATACGGTTACCTCGGCTGGTGCTCGTGGGAACACTACAAGAGGGAGATTTCCGAGCAGGTGATCACCGACGCGGCGAAGACCCTGGAGGCCTCGGAGGCACCATTCCGCTGGGTGATGGTGGATGATGGCTATTTCACCGAAACCAAACGCAAGCTGGTGAGTCTGGAGCCGCTTCCCGCGAAATTTCCGAATGGCTGGGGACCGGTCACCGCACTCAAGAACGAGGACGGGATCAAGTGGATCGGAATCTGGCGGAACATGCTCGGATACATGGAGGGGATCTCGCCGCAGCACACGATGGACGACCTCCGGGAGCAGCTGGTGAACGGAGTCGTGAAGACACCGAGAAGCTTGGTGAAGGGCGAATATCTGGTGCCGGCGATCACACCGGAAGCCGCCATGGCGCTGCACGACAAGATGGCCCGCGATGCCGTCGAGAACGGCTTTGATTTCACCAAAGTGGATTTCCAGACCAAGGCCTTTGATCTCTACCAGGGGCTGGGCAATGCGGCGCTTGCCTCGCAATATCAGAATGCGGCCTTGGAACGTGCCTGCAAGGCCAACGGACTGCCGCTGTTGAACTGCATCTCCCAGCCGAACATCAACTCGCTGCAGTTCAGTCACAGCGCGCTGGCGCGATCCAGCCCGGACTACAACCAGAAGGACAAGGACAAGAACAAGTGCAACGCCTATCAGAGTTTCGCCAACCACTTGTGGCTGGGCCAGACCGTCTGGGGCGACCTCGACATGTTCCACTCGCACGACGAACGCGACGTCAAGCCGATGGCGATCGCCCGGGCAATTTCCGGCGGTCCGGTTTACATTTCCGACGAGCCATCGAGGATCAATCCGGAGGTGCTGATTCCGTTTGCCTATGCGGACGGGAAACTGCTGCGCACCGCGGCTCCGGCGACCTTGCTTCCCGAGAGCTTCTTCATCCACCCGTTCCGGGACGATCATGTCTTCCGGGTGGTCGCACCGATGGACGATGGCGTGGCGGCGATCGCGTTGTTCAACTTCACCGAGAGCGGCAAGCCGCTGCCGAGCGGGGTCGCCGCCAGCGACTACCGGCATGCCGGCGAGTTGCTTTCCGATGGCACGGCGTGGACGGCTCCCGCGGATGGGCTGCTGGTGTATGACCGGGAAGCCAGGAGCGTCGCGGACCTGGGCGACGGGTATTCCACCGAAGTCCCGAATTTCGACGCCAAGCTTTTCCTTCTCTATCCGAAGACCAGTGGCTGGGCGGTGATCGGCCGCGCGGACAAATACCTGCCGGCCGCGGCGGTGAAGGTGAAATCCGCCACCGACAAGCAGGTCAGCTTCACATTGGAGGAATCCGGACCGTTGATGGTCTGGAGCGAAACGGGTGCGCCGAAGATGCCGGGCGCGACGTTCAAGTCCGTGGGAGCCGGCCTCTATCTGGCCGAGCTTCCCGTCAAAAAAGGCGCAATCGAAATTGCGATCACGAGATGAAGATGAAACCCCACTACCTGATTGCCGGACTGGCGCTCGGACTGGTCTGCCACTTGCCGGCCGCGGTCCCGTCGAAACAGAAACTCAACGACTTCCGCGCGAAGTTGCTGGCCCAGTCGGCCAGCGAGCTGAAGGGCGAAGCCGCCGCGCCGGAGTCTCCCGACACGCTGTGGTATCGCCAGCCGGCCGCCAACTGGAACGAAGCGCTTCCGATCGGCAACGGACGGATCGGCGGCATGGTCTATGGCGGCGTCAACCGCGAGTGGATCCAGCTCAACGAAGACTCGCTGTGGACCGGGGCGGCCATCGACTACTACAAGCCGAATGGCCCGGCGCTGATCAAACAGGCGCGCGAGTTGATCTTCGCAGGCAAATACGGAGCTGCGGAAAAGCTGATCAAGAACAAGTTCCTGAGTCCGCGGTTTCCGTCCGGGACGCATACCTACCAGATGCTCGGGGATCTCGAGCTGAGTTTCCCCAAGGCCGGGGCGGTGAGCAACTACCGGCGCGATCTCGACCTCGACCAGGCGGTGGCGCGGGTGCGTTACGAGGTGGATGGGGTGGGGTATTTGCGCGAGGTTTTCGCCAGCCCGGCGGACGACGCGATCGTCGTGCGCATCACCAGCGACCAGCCGGGCAAGGTCGAGTTTGGTGCCGCGTTGAAGCGCAAGTTCCACGCGGAGGTCAAGCCGCTGGGGAAAGACGGGCAGGTGATGTCCGGCAAGGCCCGCAGCACCGTCAAGAAGGGGGGAAAGCCATCCGGTGCCGAGGGCGTGCGCTTTGCCGCACACATGAAGGTGGTTCCGCAGGGTGGGGCGGTGACCACCTCTAACGGAGTGGTCCGGGTGAAGGGCGCGGATTCGGCGCTGATCTTCATCACCGCGGCGACCGACTTCCGCGGCGCGGATCCGCTGGTCCTCAGCCGCAAGCAGGTGGAGGCGGCAGCCGGCAAGGGCTATCAGAACCTGCTGGAGGACCATCTGGCCGAACACCGCCGGCTCTACCGGCGGGTCAAACTGGACCTTGGCGGTGAGAAGGCCGCCAAGCGCCCCACCGACGAGCGGCTGAACGCGCTCGAGGAAAAGGGGGATCCGGATCTGCAACTGATCACGCTGTATTTCAACTACGGGCGTTACCTGCTGATCTCCAGTTCCCGTCCCGGTGGTGTGGCGACCAACCTGCAGGGGCTCTGGGCCGAGGGTTTCATGCCGCCGTGGAATGCGGACTACCACATCAACATCAACATCCAGATGAACTACTGGATGGCGCAGCCGACCAATCTATCGGAATGCCACGAGCCGTTTTTCGACTACATCGAGTCGCTGGTGCCGAGCGGGCGGAAAACGGCGAGAACCCTGTTCGATTGCGACGGATTTGTGGCCGGGCACACCTCCGACATCTGGGGCAATGCCTGGTTGTTCGGCAACAACCGCTACGGCATGTGGGTCACCGGTCCCGCCTGGTGCCTGCGCCAGTTCTGGGAATACTGGTTGTTCACGGGCGACCGCGGGTTTCTTGAGAAGCGCGCCTACCCGATCATGAAGGAATCCGCCGAGTTTTTCGTGGATTTCCTGGTGCAGGACCCGAAGACCGGCAAGCTGGTGAGCGGACCGACCACCTCGCCGGAAAACAACATCAAGGCGCCGGACGGCAGCAGGGGATCGCTCTCGATGGGCCCGGCGATGGACCAGCAGATCATTTACGAATTGTTCACCCACTGCATCCTCGCATCCGGGATTCTGGACAAGGACGCGGCGTTTCGGGAGAAACTGAAGACTCTGCGGTCGCAGCTGGACGCGCCGGTGAAAATCGGTCCGGACGGGCGCGTGCTCGAGTGGGCGGAAGGGTTGGAGGAGGCCAGCAAGGGGCACCGCCACATTTCCCATCTCTACGCGCTCCATCCGTCGTGGCAGATCTCACCGGGCACGACCCCGGAGTGGGCGGCCGCGGCGCGCAAGACGATCGACTTCCGGCTGGCACATGGCGGCGGGCACACCGGTTGGAGCCGGGCGTGGATCATCAATTTCTTCGCCCGTCTGCTGGACGGGGAAAAGTGCGGTGAAAACCTCCAGGCGCTGCTGGTGAAGTCGACTTTGCCGAACCTGCTCGACGTCCACCCGCCATTCCAGATCGACGGCAACTTCGGTGCGACGGCCGGGATCGCGGAGATGCTGGTGCAATCGCACGAACGGGCCAACGAGGGCGTTCCGGTGGTTGTGCTTCTGCCGGCCCTGCCGGAGGCGTGGAAAAACGGCAAGGTCTCGGGACTCGTCGCGCGCGGTGGCTTTGAGGTCGATCTGCAGTGGAAGGACGGGAAACTCAGCGGTGCGGCATTGCGCTCGAAACGCAGGACTCCCTGTGTCGTCCGATACGGAGCCAAAACCATCGAGCTGAAGACCGAGGCAGGCGGCAGTTACGATCTGAAGTCCCTGTTTTAGGAAATCCCCATGATGCCGGCCATTCTGCCCGTTTCGGCCTTTCCTGGCGTTGCCGGATGGCGGCCGGGCGATGCGGTGTTCCGCGGGTTCTGGCGGGTCGGGTCTCGGTGGAGCGGCCAATCCGGGGAAAACCGGGCTGGACGAAGCCGGGGGGTGGAATCGAGTATTTGAAAATCAGCCAAATCAACGGGCACGGCGGATCCGGCCGAAACAAACGAAAGCAATTGAGCATGCAGATGCGTAGAGAGAACATGAATGTGATTCCCGAGGCCGCTAGCCGGCGTTTTTCGATGAAGTCCTTGCGGCGGCTCGCGCTGTTGCCCATGGCGCTGGTGGGTTCCAGCCTGTTGGCGCAGCCGCTTGTCGTCGGTGACGGGCCCTCGGGGCTGGCGGTCGAGACGCTGGATGCGGCCAAGCCGGCGCCTGGCAACGGCGGCGTGCTGCTCACCCGCGAGCTGAAGCTGCCGGCATTCGCGCGCGGCGTGTATTTCAGCGGCGGGCTGGGGTCCAATTTCAAGTGGCCGCGGCTGGCCAACCAGATGACTCCGTGGTTCGTCCACGACAACGACATGTCGACGCTTTTCGCGGAACCCTTCGCGAAGAACCCGTGCGGAACGGTCGGCAAGGGGGCGCAGCCGCAGGGCATGTTCGCGCTCTATCAGCTGGAGTCTGGCGAGTATCTCACGCTGCTGCCGCTGGCCACGGGGTCGGTGATGAGCTGGCTGGAGACCTCGCCGGACGGCAAACTCAAGCTGGTGCTCGGCAACTTCGGCAATGGCGCGGAGAGCGGCAGGGTTCCGCTGCTCGCGTGGGCCAGGGACCGGGACCTCTATCGGTCACTGGGCAGCGCGTGGAAGATCGCGCTCGGAGAACTCGGCGGGAGCACCGACTGGCGGATGAACAAGACCTATCCGGAGGCATTCGAGTATCTCGGCTGGTGCTCGTGGGAGCATTTCCGCAAGAACATCGACAGCGGGAAACTCGTGCACGCTGCCAAGACGATCGAAGATAGCGGCCTGCCGATCCGCTGGATGCTGGTGGACGATGGCTTCCAGGTCCAGCAGGGGCTCGCGCTGAAGAGTTTCGGCCCGGACCCGAAGAGTTTCCCGGACGGATGGGACCCGCTGTTGGGGATGCGCAAGGAGGGGAAAATCAAGTGGTTCGGCCTCTGGCACTCCTACATGGGCCTGTGGAACGGGATCCACAAGAAGAACGATTTCGGCGCGCTCAACAAGGATTTCATCCCCTTTGGCAAGCATCTCGGGCCGGGGAAATCCAAGGAGGGAGCGCAGCGGTTCTACGATGCGTTCATCGGGTCGGTGGCGGACTACGGGTTTGATTTCGTGAAGATCGACAACCAGTCGCTCTACAACAACAAGCAGAAGAACGTCGAAAGCAGCGTGCGGATCAACACGTGGATCACCGAGGCGCTGGAGAACGCGGTGCGGAAACGGATGCCGCAGGGGATGATCAACTGCATGAGCCAGGGCACGCCGCAGGTGCTGGGGACGCGCCACTCGGCGGTGTCGCGCGTGAGCATCGACTACAAGCTGAATGATCTGGCCAAGGCCAAGGCGCACATCGAGCAGTCGTATGTCTGCACCCTGTTCCAGGGCCAGACGGTCTGGCCTGACCACGACATGTTCCATTCGTCGGACCCCGACTGCGGCGAGTTGATGGCCATTTCCAAGGCGATGTCCGGCGCGCCGGTCTATCTGTCGGATGATCCGTCTGATTTCCAGGATGACTTCATCCGTCCGCTGGTCTATCAGGATGGCGAACTTCTGCGTCCGCTCGCGCCGGGCGTGCCGCTGCCGGACTCCGTGATGATGGATGTCTACCGTGGTGGCCGGGCGTTCCGGGTGATCGCACCGCTGGCCAACCAATGCGCGGCGATCGTCACCTACAACCTGGCGCACCCGGGCGAGACCACCATGCGCGCCGAAGTGACGGTGGCGGACTATGCGCACGCGTCCGGCATGATGCAGCCGTATGAGGGCCCGTGGGAGGTGCCGGAGGAAGGTCTTGTGGTGTTTGACTGGCGCGAGGGGACGGGGCGGAAACTGGACGGTTCCCATGCCGTCGAGCTGCGTGGGTTTTCCGACCGATTGCTGCTGCTGGCTCCGGTTCACGAGGGCTGGGCGGTGATCGGCGCACGCGAGAAATACCTGTCTCCCGTGGTGGTGAAGACGGTGGATGCAAAGGCGGACACGCTGACCGTCGAGATGGTCGAGAGCGGTCCGTTGGTCGTCTGGAGCGCCACCGGAGCACCCGCTATTGAGGGCGCCGCCGCCAGCGACCTGGGCAATGGTTTCTGGCAGTTCGACCTGCCGGTGGGAGCCGCCGACAAGGTGGTGACGCTCACGAGGTGAGCGGAAACGAGCGATCAATCGTCCAATGAAAACCCGGATTCTCAGCCAGCTATTGTTCCTTCTGACGGTTGTCGGCGCGCATGCGCTCGAACCGTTGAAGGACTCGACCGAATCCCTCGTGGAAAATCAGGCGAAACGCCTGATCACCAAGTTCGACAAGAACAAGGACGGCAGGATTTCCAAGGACGAGGACGAGAAGCGCTGGAAGCGGCAGGGTCGCTACGACAAGAACCGGGACGGCGGGCTGGATGTCGGAGAACTCAAGGCGATTCCCGAGTCCTATGTGGACAGCCCTGGAAAAAGGCTGCTCAACGTGCTCTTCAAGCAGACGCCGCAGGGCGGGGTGTATCTGGACTTCTATTTCCCGGATGAAGACAAGAGTTCGGAAAAACCGGTGGTTATTTTCACCCACGGCGGCGGGTGGGCGGCCGGCAGCAAGGCCAAGGCGGGATCGGGTTCCTTCAACGAGGTGCACCGCGCGCTGCTCAAGGAAGGTTTCTGCGTGCTCTCGGTCGGATACCGCAAGGTGAACAAGGGTGGGAAAACGGCGATGCGCGACTGCGTGATCGACTGCAAGGACGCGCTTCGTTTCGTTTCCGCCCACCGCAAGGAGTTGGGGATCGATCCGCAGCGGGTTTACACCTTCGGTGATTCGGCGGGCGGGCATTTGGCGATGATGGTGTTGCTCTCGCCGCCGGACACGTTCACGGGCGACGCCGAGCTGGCGGAGTTTCCGTATCGCGCGGTGGGCGGGGTTTCCTGGTATGGGCCGTGCGATTTCCAGGATGTCCAGTTGTTCAACCACGACGACCGGAAGAATTTCCGCGACCGCTTTGGCCCGCGGATCATGGGGGCGGATGCCAAGCCTGAGGACAAGGCGGAGCGCTACCGGGAGATGAGTCCGGTGAGCTACCTGACCGACGACAGCCCGCCGCTGCTGATGATGCAGGGCGACAAGGACACCACGATCCCGGTGAAGCAGGCGTATCGCATGCGCGAGGCGCTCGAGACCATCAAGGCCCCGGTGGAAATCGTCATCGTCAAAAACGCCGGCCACAATTGGCGCAGCGCGGGTGCGCCAATCGATCCTTCACGCACTGAGATCGTCGAGCAAACGATCCGGTTCTTTCTCAAACACCAATAGCCAGAAATCCACCGACTCAGAATGAAACCACACTCATTGCATTTCCTTTGTTTCTCGATAGGCGCCCTCGTCTCGGCGGCGCAGGCTGCGGATCTTTACGTGAGCCCGAATGGTTCCGATGCCGCCAGCGGATTTGTCGGCGAGCCGGTCGCCACTCTGGCTGCGGCGCGGGACAAGGCCCGGGCGTTCGCCGGCAAGGAAGCGGTGACCGTGCACGTGGATGACGGCGTTTACTACCTGCCGGAAACCCTGGTGTTTGCGCCGCAGGATTCGGGGTCGGAGAAACATCCGGTCGTTTACCAGTCGCACAACGAAGGTGGCGCGGTGCTGAGCGGCGGATCGGAGCTCAAGCTCGATTGGAAGCCGTATCGCGATGGCATTTTCCAGGCGCAGACGCCGGACGGGCTGGTGATCGACCAGGTGTTTGTCGACGGCAAAAACCAGCGCATGGCGCGCTACCCGAACTACGATCCGGCGAAGATGGCGGAGCCGTATCAGGGGTATTCGGCGGATGCCTTTTCCAAGCAACGGGCCAAGCGCTGGGCGAATCCGGCGGGCGGCTTCATCCACGCGATGCACACGTCCCGCTGGGGCGGCTACCACTACCGGATCACCGGCAAGGATGCCAAGGGCGCGGTGACCTACGAAGGCGGCTGGCAGAACAACCGCCAGATGGGCATGCACAAGGACTTCCGGATGGTGGAAAACATCTTTGAGGAACTGGATGCCCCCGGCGAGTGGTATCACGATGCCGGGACCCGCACCTTGTATTACCTGCCGGCCGACGGAGTGGACATGAAGTCGGCGAAGGTCGAAGTCGTTCGATTGCGGCACCTGGTCGAGTTTCAGGGGTCGGAGTCGAATCCGGTCCGCCACATCACGCTGCGGGGGTTTGTGGTGCGGCACGCGGCGCGCACGTTCATGGACTGCAGGGAGCCGCTGTTGCGTTCGGACTGGGCGATCTACCGGGGTGGCGCGTTCATGCTGACCGGCACCGAGCAGGTGCGGATCCTCGACACGGAGTTCGACCAGGTGGGGGGCAACGCGGTTTTCGTGAACCACTACAACCGCGGGGTGTTGGTGAAAGGCTGCCACATCCACGATACCGGCGCGAGCGGCGTGTGCTTCGTCGGCGACCCGAAGGCGGTGCGGGATCCGCTCTTCGAGTATCACGAGACCCAGGACTTGACCAAGATCGACCGGACGCCCGGACCGAAGACCAACAATTACCCGGCGGATTCCGCGGTGGAGGATTGCCTGATTCACGGCATCGGGCGGGTCGAGCGTCAGCCGGCTGGGGTGCAGATCTCGATGTCGAAGGGCATCACGGTGCGCGACAGCTCCATCTATGAATGCGCGCGGGCGGGCATCAACATCAGCGAGGGCACCTGGGGCGGGCACTTGATCGAACGCTGCGATGTGTTCGACACCGTGCTGGAGACGCACGACCACGGTTCGTTCAACTCCTGGGGGAGGGACCGGTTCTGGCACAAGGACCGCGGCATTTCCCAGCGGGAGATCGACAAGGATCCGAAGCTGCCGTTTCTGGACGCCGGCGAGACCACGGTCATCCGCGACAGCCGCTGGCGCTGCGACCACGGGTGGGATGTCGATCTCGACGACGGTTCCAGCAACTACGACATTTATCGTAACCTGATGCTGAACCACGGCTTGAAGTTGCGCGAGGGGTTCCGCCGCCACGTGTGGAACAACATCACGGTGAACAACGGCTTTCACCCGCACGTCTGGTACAACCACTGCAACGACCAGGTGTTTTCCAACATCTTCATGTCGCCGCACCGGCCGGCCCGGATGAAGAAGACCGCCGCGGGGACGCGGGTGGACGGCAACTTCTACGCCGCGGACAAGGCCGCCGTGATGAAGGTCTCGCGGAAGTTCGGCTGGGACGGGAAATCCGTTTTCGGTGATCCGATGTTCGTCGATCCTGCCAATGGCGACTTCCGGGTGAAGGACGGATCGCCGGCGCTGAAGACGGGATTCAAGAATTTCCCGATGGACCAGTTCGGCGTGAAAAAACCGTCGCTGAAGGCGATCGCACGCACGCCGGAGATTCCGGCGCTGCAGGGGGCGAAGGCCAAGGCGGCCAAGGGTGGGGCCGGCAGCACGAAGTGGATGATGGCGACCCTGACGGAGCTTTCGGGCGATGAGTTTTCCGCCTTCGGCGTGAGCCGGGAGGATGGCGGACTGGTGGTTTCCGACATGCGGAAGGGATCGCCGCTGGCGGCCGCGGGTGTGCTCGACGGGGATCTTCTCCAGGCGGTGAACGGCCGCAAGACCGGCACCCTCAGGGAGTTCAACCGGGTGATCCGGGCGGTCAAGGGAGTGGCGGAACTGAAGGTCGTGCGCAACCAGACGGAGATGCGGATCAAGTGCACGGTCACGGCCGGGAAATGAGGTCGATGCACGCCCCCCAGTGATGATGATCGCACTCCACCGGGTCTGGCTGGCCGGTTTGGTCGCGGGATGCGCCGGGTCCGCACTGGCGGCGGCGCGCATTTCACCGTGGCCGAATGGCGGCGCGGCCCGGCGGGTGGGGCGGAGGATTGAAACGCCGGACTGCGACCGCTAGGGTCGCGCAGGACTTCGGGAAATCTCAGAATCAAGCAACCAATGAAAGCAATCACACAACTCGTCATCGGTCTCGTGTGGACCGCATGCGCGCACGCCGCGCCCAAACCGAACATCATTTACCTGATGGCCGACGACCAGAACTACGGTTCGGTGGGGATTTACGGCAATCCGGAAGTGAAGACGCCGAACATGGACCGGCTCGGCCGGGACGGGCTGGTGTTTGACAAGCACTACAACACGACGTCGATCTGCATGGCGAGCCGGGCGAGCGTGTTCACCGGGATGTATGAATACAAGACGGGGACGAATTTCGGCCACGGCCACATGAAGCAGGAGATCTGGCGGAAGTCGTATCCGGTGCTGTTGCGCGAGGCGGGTTACCTGACCGCCTTCGCGGGGAAATTCGGCATGGATGTTTTCGGCTACGGGGAGAATGGCAAACAAGGGCTGCCCGCCGGGGATTTCGACATCTGGGGTGGTGGTCCGTCCCAGACGTTTTACGAGACGAAGAAGAACGCCTCGATGGCGAAGTATGCCGACGAGTATCCGCATTCGACGCTGTCCTACGGCGCCTTCGGCCGCGATGTGATCCGCGAGGCGGCCCGGCAGAAGAGGCCGTTCTGCCTGTCGATCAGCTTCAAGGCGGCGCACCGGCCGGTGACGCCCGATCCGAAGTTCGACGATGTGTATGCGGGGGCGAAGTTCACCAAACCCGCGAACTACGGGCGGGAAAACGGCGGGCATTTTTCGCAACAAAGCAAGGCCGGGCGGCAGTGGACGCGGTTCCGCGAGTGGGGCTATGACAAGAACTACGACGCGGTGATGGCGGCCTACTACCAGCAGGTTTACGGGATCGACGTGGCGCTGGGGATGATCCGCGACGAGGTGGAGGCCCAGGGGCTGGCGGACAACACGGTGATCATCTACACCAGCGACAACGGGTTCATCTGCGGGGCGCACGGCTACGGGTCGAAGGTGCTGCCGATGGAGGAGTCCGCGCGGGCGCCGCTGATGATCTACGATCCGCGTAGTGCGAGCGTCGGCAAGGGGCTGCGGACGACGGCGCTGACCGGCAACATCGATTTCGGCCCGACGATTCTGGAGCTGGCGGGTCTGCCCGTTCCCGCGAACATGGACGGCAGGAGCCTGCTGCCGTTGCTGGAGGATCCGGCGCGGGAGCATCACGAGGAATTGGCGTTCATCAACGTGTTCGGCCAGAATCCGACCAAGAGCCTGACGGTGCTGACCAAGGACGTGAAATACACGTATTGGTGGTATGGGGATGACAACATGAAGCCGACCGAGGACCTGTTCCATCTGGGCAAGGACCCGCTGGAGTTGACCAACCTCGCGAAGAACCCCGAAGCCGAGCCACTGCTGGCGTCCATGCGCAAGCGCTATGACGGCCAGTTGAACCTCTGGAAAAAGCATGCCGGGAAGGCCTATGCCGGCTACGGCGAGCTCTTCGACCGGTCGATTCCGCTGGATGAGAAGAAGTTCCGGCGGGTGAAGGGCAAACGTTGATTCCGGCGCGAGCCGGGCCCGCAATATACCCCGTACCAGCGATGGACGGTGCGGGGCGGATTGGCTAAAACGGCTGATGAGGGGGTGACGGGCATGTTCCGCCACCGCCTTGCGAGCATTGAAATGAATCCAAAACCCATGAAGAAGAAGCGTTTGCCGCGCGTGGCCGGATGGCTTGGTCTGTTGTGCATCTCATGCCTTTCGTATCCGCTGCATGCTGCGGAAAAACCGAACATCGTTTTCATCATGGCCGACGACCTCGGGCCGGGGTGGGTCGACTTCGATGACAGTAATCCGAAGCTGAACACGCCGAACCTGGAGCGGCTGGCGAAGAGCGGAATGGTCTTCACCAAGGCGTATGCGGCGGCCACGGTTTGCTCGCCGACCCGTGCGGCGTGCATCACCGGGATGTCTCCGGCGCAGGTCGGGTTGACGACCCACATCCCCGGCAAGGCAGGCAACGAGCGCAAGGCACCCAAGGGCGGTCCGCGCGACGCGGAGACGCTGGATCAACTGCCGCTGGACATGCCGAGCTACGCCCGCGAGTTGAAGAAGCTCGGGTATGCGACCGGATTCATCGGCAAATGGCATCTGGCGGGCGAGGGGTCGGTCTCGACGAAGGACGGCATCGTCGACAGCCGCTATCATCCGGAGCATTTCGGCTTCGACATCAACATCGGCGGCTGCGCCTACGGTCAGCCGAAGTCGTGGTTTGACCCGTTCAAGAACGGCACGATTGAAAACCGGAAGAAGGGGGAATATCTCACGGACCGGCTGGGGGACGAGGCGGTGGCGTTCATCCGGGCGCACAAGGACGAGCCGTTTCATTTGTCGCTGTGGCCCTATCAGGTGCACACTCCGATCAAGGCACCGAAGGAACTGGTGACGAAGAATGGCGGCAACAAGTATGCGGCGATGGTCGAGAGCCTGGACGCGGCGGTTGGCAAGGTGATCGACGCGCTGGAGGCGACCGGCACGCGGGAAAACACGCTGCTGGTGTTTTACTCCGACAACGGCGGGTGGAAACCGACCGAGTGGCTTCACGACAAGAAGGGGTCGCTGCTGGAAGGTGGCATCCGCGTGCCGATGGCCGTCAGCTGGCCGGGCGTGGTCAAGGCGGGGACGAGCTGCGGCACGCCGGTGACATCGATGGATTTCTTCCCGACCTTCGTGCATGCCGCGGGAGGATCGACCGAGGGGATTTCCCGCCTGGAGGGGGTGGATTTGAAGCCGCTTTTCCAAGGTGCGGAAAGCCTTGGGCGGGACGCGCTTTACTGGCACTACCCGCACAACCGGCCGGATGTGGAGTATTTCATGGGCAGCGCGGTCCTGATGAAGGACTGGAAGCTCTACGAGGGCTACGGGACGATTCCGGACGCCTTGTTCAACCTGAAGAACGACCCGATGGAGCGCCACAATGTGTTGTCCGCCAATCCGGAGATTGCGGAGAACCTGCGCAGGCATCTCCACCAATGGCGGAAGCAGGTGGAGGCGAAAATGCCGCCGCCGGTGCAGCCTCAAGCACAGGGGTCCTGAAAGGAGTGCCGCACATGAGATTCGGACGATTCATCACGACGGCGCTTCTCATGGTGATGCATGGGATCCCGGCGCTGTCGGCGGCTCCGGTGGTTTGTCGGCCGGACAGCGCGTTTGTGCTCGAGTGCGGCGACGCGGCTACCGGGCGGGAGGTTCACCGCTGGGAAATCGACCTGCGGCATCCGGGGAGCTACCGGGTGCAGGTTGTCTATCCGCTGGAGCTGGCGGCGGGGGATCTTTCGGCGTCCTTCCGGATCGGCGGCGTGGCGTCCGGGGAGGTGTTGCGCAAGGTGTATGTGATCGAGGACGGTCTGGTCGCGGAGTTTGAGGAGCCGGCGGAGCTGGCGGCCGCGCGCGTGTATTCGGTTTCCCTGGAGTCCGGGGTCGCGCCCGAGCGGGTGCGGCTGGTGCCCGCCGGCTATGTGAAGAGCCGGATTTCCCTGAGTTCCGGGCACTACTACGATGCCTGGCTGAAGATGCATGAGTCGGCGCCGAAGCAGGCGGCGATGGAGTGGTTCCGGCAGGCGAGATTCGGCATGTTCATCCACTGGGGCGTGTATTCGCAGGCGGCGGGCAGCTGGAAGGGTGTGCCGATCGAAAAGGGGGACGGGCCGAAGGTGGCGGAATGGCTCCAGTTTGCCTTCAAGATCCCGCGCGAGGAATACCGCGCGTTCGCGCGGAAATTCAATCCCGACAAGTCGTTTGCGCGGAATTTCGCGAAGCTCGCCAAGGACGCCGGCATGAGATACGTGGTGATCACCTCGAAGCACCACGACGGATTCGCGTTGTTTGATTCCGCGCATTCGGAGTTCGATATCGCCGATGCCTCGCCATACGACGGGGACCTGGTGAAGGAACTCTACGACGCCTGCCGGGCCGAGGGGCTCGAGTTTGGCGTGTATTATTCCCACGGCAACGACTGGGCGGAAGGTGGTGACGGAAACTACAGGAACGTGAAGGCGGCCAACGACCGGTATGGGGTGCCGACCCGCCCGAACGGCAAGAACCTCTGGGATCCGAGTCCCGACAGCCACGCCGGGTATCTGGCCGCCAAGGCCTATCCGCAGATCGAAGAACTGGTCCGCAAGCTGCCGGACCTGCGGTTGATCTGGTTTGACGGCGATGGGCTGATCACCGAGCGGCAGGCGTTTGATTTCTACAAACTCGTTTACGAATTGAATCCTCACATCGTGGTGAGCCGGCGGGTGGGATACGACTTCGGCGACTACATCGACGCCGGAGACAACAAGACGCCGTCGGCGGGTGAGTTGGCGGCGAAGCATTTCGAGACCTGCGGCACGGCCAATCATTCGTGGGGATTCAAGGCGCAGGACAACGACTGGAAGAGCGGCAACCAACTGCTGCGCAACTTCGTCGACATCGTATCCAAGGGCGGCAACTACCTGCTCAACATCGGTCCGGACGGGCGGGGCACGGTGCCCGCGCCATGCGTGGAGAGTTTTCACGAAATGGGCGGGTGGGTGAAGACGAACCGCGAGGCGATCTTCGGCACGGAGCGCTGGGTGACGCCGAGCGAGGGGGTGGTGCGGGTGAAGGATTCCGCGTCGGTGGCGTCGGAGTTTTGGTTCAGCGCGAAGGGGGACGCCGTGTTTGTGATGTCGCTGGCGAATCCCGGCGGACGGGTGCGGATCCGGTCGTTGGGTGAGTCCGCCGGCAGGGTGACCGGTGTGCGCCTGCTGGGCAGTGACGCGGAGTTGGACTGGAGCCAGTCCGCCGCCGGACTGGAGGTGGATCTGACGGGCGCGGAAATCGGGCCGAACGGGTATGCGCTGAAGGTCGGATTGAGTGCGGGCGGTGAATGATTGCCGCAATTTGCAGGAAACCGATCGTTCCGCGCGTATGGTTGATGTGAAACCCCCGATTGTGAAAACCCAGATTGGCCCGATGAATGGAATTGCGATGATGAGACGCTTGGCCGTTGCCTGTGGCGGCGGGTTGTTGGTGTCCGGTGTGATGGCGCAGGAGGCGCCGGTTGCCGGTCCGGTGGAGGCGAACTGGCAGTCGATGGCGGCCCATTATCAGGTGCCGGACTGGTTTGTGGACGGCAAGTTCGGGGTTTGGATGCACTGGGGTGTTCCCTCGGCGATCGACGAGAACCGTCCGAACGACGGGTCGCACTACGGCCGGCGGATGTATGGGGCCAACGACGGCGAGTCCGGCGCCCAGTTGGAGATGACCGAGACGCTCACTGCGTTTCACACCAAGCGCTACGGCCACCCGTCGGAATTCGGCTACGAGGATTTGGTGCCGTTGTTCAAGGCGGAGAACTGGGACCCGGACGCGCTGGTGGGGTTCTGCAGGGAGAACGGCGCGCGGTTCATCATGCCGGTGGCCTGCCATCATGACAACTTCGACATGTATGACTCGTCGCACCCGTGGAACTCGGTGGACATGGGGCCGAAGCGGGACACGCTGAAGGAGTGGAAGGAGGCGGCGGCGAAACACGGCCTCAAGTTCGGGGTTTCCACCCATTTGTATTGGTCGCCGCGGTTTTTCAATGCGGCGCGGAAATACCAGACGCCGGGGACGCTGGAGGCGAAGTTGTTCAACATGGAGTTTGATCCGAAGCGCTACGCGAGCCAGGACAGCTGGAACCGGCACTGGTATGACCGGTGCTGGGAGATCATCGATAAATACGACCCCGACATGTTCAACAACGACTCGCCCTACCCGAGCGAGGCGCGGGGCGGGGCGCTGGGGGTGAAACTATTCGCATCGTATCTCAACCGCGACCTGAAGGAGAACGGCGGCAGGCAGTCGGTGGTGCTGTCATTCAAGGACGGCAAGCGCGACAAGCGGGCGTTCACCTACAATCTGGAGCGCGGCAGCGCGGGCGGGATCAAGCCCGAGCCGTGGATGTGGGCGACCGACGTTTCCGGCGGGTGGTTCTACCGCAAGGGCGCGAGGAACCGCATGAGCATCCCGGTGATGGTCGGCAACGCGGTGGATGCGATCAGCAAGAACGGCGTGGTGATGATGAATGTGGCGCTGCGCGGCGACGGCACGCTGCCGGAGAACCAGGCGGCCTATCTGGAGGCGATGGGGGATTTCCTCCGGGTGAATGGCGGGGGGATCTACGGCAGCCGGCCGTGGAAGGTGTTCGGCGAGGGTCCGGTGAAGATGAAGGACGGCCGCCAGGGCGAGAACCACCAGGATTTCTCGCAGCAGGACATCCGCTTCACCACGAAGGACGGGGTTCTTTATGCGTTCGTGCTGAAGAAACCGACCCGGGACGTGCTGATCAAGTGCCTGGGGACGGGCGGGGTGCTGGAGCGTGAAATCAAGGGTGTCGAGTTGATGGGCGGCGGGCCGGTGGGGTGGAAACGCACAGCGGAGGGACTGGTGATCGACGTGCCGGAGGAGCTGCCGGACCCACTGGTGACCGGATTCAAGCTCACGCTGGACGGTCAGGTGCAATGACTCTCGAAAATCCAATCATGCTCTAACAAAAAAAACCGAAATGCTGACTTCCATGATGAAACTCAAATCTGCATGTCTTGGTTTGCTGGGCATTCTGCTCGGCATTTGTCCCGGCTACGGACGGGAGGGCGGTGACGGACCGCCGGTTCCGGAGTTCAGCTGGGACCACATTCCGCTCTACATGCACGTCCGCAAGGCGACGGCGTATACCGACGACGAGATCGCGTTTCTCGCGAAGTTTCCGCTGATCACGTTCGAGAAGTCGAATGGCAACAAGGCGTTCGGATCGAGCGAGAAGGGCACGCTGATCGCGGCGCGCAGGGTGAAGGAAATCAACCCCAAGGCGAAGATCCTCTATTACCGGAATGTGATCGTGCATTACGGCGGCTATGCGGCCAACGAGGCCTTGGAGCAGATCCCCGGCGGATTGTTGCAGAACAAGGAGGGAAGCACGAAGTTGGTGCGCAACCGGGTGGCCGCGTATGATTTGTCCAACGGCAGGGTCCGCGACTGGTGGGTGGATCATTGCCGGGAGATGGCGGCGGACCCGGCGATCGACGGCTTGTTTTTCGACGGCAACATCAAGGCGCTGGAACCCGGCTACCTGCGCCGCGAGATTGGCGAGGAGAAGAAGAAACAGGTCGAGCAGGGGTATTTCGAGATGATGAAGGACACGCGGGAGGCGATCGGGCCGGACAAGCTGATCGTGGCCAACATCCTGCGCGCGCGCTTCAAGGAGGGCGGGCTGGAATACCTGCCCATGTTCGACGGGTCGTATCTGGAGGGGTTTTTCCACCAGGTCGGCAGGACGAGCTACGAGGACTATGTGGCGAAGGGGATCGAGAGCATGCAGCAGGCGGCGCGGCAGGGGAAAATCATCGCATTCACCAGCGGTCTGGCGGGGACCCGGAATACGAGCAAGATGGGCATCGACGAAGCTCATGGTGCGGTGGGATCCGACGAAGCGGCGAGGCGGGCGCTGATGTATCCTCTGGCGGTTTTCCTGATATGTGCCGAGAAACACAGTTACTTCCGGGCCCACGAGGGGTATTCCGCCGACGGCAACAAGAACTGGATGCGCTGGTTCGAGGAATATGACAAACCGCTGGGGCCGCCGAAGGGGCCGGCGAAGAGGGATGGATATCGCTATACCAGGGAGTTCGAACACGCGTCGGTGTCGGTTGATCTAACGAAACAGGAGGGGGTTGTCCGTTGGAGATAGGGCACACGCGTTCGCTCCATGATATCATGACCGCATGCCCTTCAAACAGGGGGTGGACGCATCCGGGATGCGCGGCGATATTGGAAATGTGACGCGGGGAAAGGGGCTTCTCCGCTGGTTTTCCGGCCCCTGAGGGGGTGTCCGGAAAGAACCCCCGAATCATTCCAATGAGTATTGTCAGTCAGTTTCAGTCACCCGAGGTGGAGGCGCTCCTGAGGCGCCAGAAGCGCCGCGCGACGTTCACGAGTCTCATGGTCGCGGTGCTTTCGGTCGTGTTGTTGGGGCTGGTGCTGGCGTTGTTTCTGCTTCCGCAGTTGGTGCAGGAGACCCCGGTGATCGTGACCTACGAGAGTTCCCGGCTCGAAGAGGCGGAGCCGGAGACCCGGAAGGTGACCACGCAGCGGCAGAGCAAGCCGTCGGCACCATCGGCGTCGATGGCGAAGGTGATCACCAGCCAGTCGGCATCCGCGGTGGCGATCCCGGTTCCGGACATGACGACGCCCGCGCCGTCGCTCGAATTCGGCCAGGACCTGGATTTTGGCGAAGGATGGGCGGATGGTGCCGCGTTTGGCGGTGGTGCGACGTTTTTCGGCCAGAAGGTGGCGGCCAGGAACATTGCGTTCGTGATCGACTATTCGTTGTCGATGAAGGGCAAGCGCGACGCCCTGATGCGCAAGGAACTCAAGAAGTCGCTCGATAGCCTGACCAACGGGACGCAGTTTTCGCTGATCTTTTTTGCCGGTCCGGTTTGGCAGGCGGGCGACACGGTGAAGACCGGGGCAAAGGGGACGAAGCTGGCGACGGTGACCACCGATGCGGGCGGGAAATTCGTGTGGAGGTCGGGCAAGCCGGCGGGCAAGCCGGTCCAGCAAATGCAATGGACGGAGACGACGGCCTCGGCGGTGAGGGATGCCAGGCGGCTGGTGGACAAGACGCCGCTGGTGCTGGGCACGATCTGGGACTGGCCGCTGGAGATGGCGCTGGCGCTGGATCCCAAGCCGGATGTGATTTATTTCATGACCGACGGGACGGCCGGCAAGCAGTCGCTCAAGACGGCGAAGTCGATCGGGTCCAAGGCGAAGCGCCTGAACATCAAGATCAACTGTGTGGCGCTGATGGAGCCGAAGGCGCGGGAGGGCCTGAACGAGCTGGCCAAGAGAACCGACGGTCAGTTCACGCTGGTGTTGGAGAATGGCAAACGGCAGAAGCTGCGGTGAGGGGCGGGGCGGGTCAACGGGCGGGAATGGGGCGCGGGCGATCCGTGGATTCTGGTGAATTGATGCGCGGGCATGGCGCAATCGGGTTTGCTTCGAATGGCGATTGTTGCGATGCTCTGCGGCGTCAGGTTTTTTCATCAAATCAATCATGGATTCCAAAACAATTGAGAAGGTCGTTCGCGAGGTGATATCCGAGCGGGCCCAGGCGCCGGGGGGGTCCCAAAGCAATGGCCGCGGGCCGCAAGCGGAGTCGGCACCGGGGACTGCCCGGGTGGCGGTGCTCACCGCGAAGGAGACGTTCGAGCTGAGGAACTACCCGCTGCGGCCGATCCGGGAGGATGAGATCCTGATTCGGGTGGAAGGCTGCGGGATTTGCGGCACGGACGTGCACTGTTACAAGAATGATCCGTTCAAGCTGTGTCCGGTGATTCTGGGGCACGAGGGGACCGGCGAGGTGGTCGAGGTGGGCGGCAAGTGGAAGATGGACAGCGTGGGCAAGCCGATCGCGGTGGGTGACAAGGTGGTGACCAGCCTGATGGAGACGAGCGATGCGTGCATGATCGCGAAATACAGCCCGCTCAAGGCGAACCTGTGTGACGACATCCGGATATACGGGCTGCTGCCGGACGAGCCGGACTACCGCCTCAACGGCTACTTCGGCGAATACGTGATCGTGCGGCCGGGGTCGTCGATATTCGTGATCAACGACATGAGCCTGAAGTTGCGGGTGCTCATCGAGCCGGCAACGGTGGTGTGCCATGCGCTCGAGCGGGCGAAAAAGAGCGGCGCGAACCTGAGTTTCCGCAGCCGGGTGATTGTGCAGGGCTGTGGTCCGATCGGGCTGTTGATGATCGCGGTGCTGCGGACCTACGGGATCAACAACATCATCGCGATCGACGGCGACAACGACCGTCTGGAGATGGCGAAGCGGCTCGGTGCGGATCACTCGATCAACTACAAGGACTACCAGAATGCCAATGGCGTGGCGGAGCGGGTGGGCGAGCTGACCAAGGGGTTTGGCGCGCATTTCGGCTTCCAGGTCACGGGGGTGCCGCAGGCGGCGTCCAATTTGTTCAAATACGTGCGCCGCGGCGGGGGAATCTGCGAGGTCGGGCACTTTGTCGATGCCGGCACCGCGACGTTCAACCCGCACGAGGACATCTGCAAGAAGGAGATCAGTTACGTGGGCAGCTGGGCGTATGGCAGCTGGGAGTATCCGAATGCCTATCACTTCCTCCAGCGGGCGGCCAAGATCGGCCTGCCGGTGGAGGACCTGGTGACGCACAGTTTTCCGCTCGACCGGATCGACGAGGCATTCCGCGCGAACATCGCGCTGCAGGGGATCAAACTGATGATCACTCCCCGTTAGGGGCCGGCGCGGGGTGCCGGAAGCAAGCCCGGCGGATGATGCCGGGCGGCCGGATGCCCGGCGGGTTGGCGGATCGAGCGGTGGATTTGGCGCGGCCGGGGTGACGCCCGGGCGCCGTGTGCGGGGTGTTGTCTGGTGCGCGAGAGGCGTCGGACGGAGGGGAATAAACATTGCAATTTCTGCCGTGCCGTGCATCGTTAGAGATGCGATGAAAACGATTGTAGTAGCTGTTGATTTTTCCAATGCGACGCCCGGTGTGCTTGAGATGGCCACGAAAATGGCGAAGTCCTTCGGAGCCGTGTTGAAGTTGTTTCACGTGGTGGAGCCGGAGCCGAGTTACACGGCGTATGGGTTCACTCCGGACGAGTTCCCCGCGCTGCACGCGTATCAGGAGGAGGCGAAACGCCGGGCGCTGTCGAAGCTGGATGAACTTCACTCGACGGTGAAGGGAGGACTGCCGAACTCGACGGCCGAGGTGATGGAGGGCAGCCCGCTGCACTGCCTGCTCACGTATGTGGACGAGGTGAAGGCGGATCTGGTGATTCTGGGGTCGCACGGCCACGGGGTGATCGCCTCGTTGCTGCTCGGCAGCGTGGCGGAGGGCATGGTGCGCAAGGCGAAGGTGCCGACGATGATCGTGCCCGCCTCGCATGAATGACGGGGCTCGTGGCGGGCGAATGCCGCGGGGATGCGGCAGGCCGGAATGATGGATCAGTGTGGGGTGGTTCGTTTGGTGACGAATCATCCCGGTGGTCCCGAGCGGGGTGCGGGGTGCGGGGACGGCGTGGAAGATGTCCCTGAGAATGGCCGGGGTGGCCGGGATGGCAGTGGGTGCTGGGGCGGGCGGCGCGGTTGCGGTGGATCCGGCGGGATCCGGCGGCAGGGCGATCAAGTTGGGGAGAAACGCTTGATCAGATCGGCAGCAGAACCACTGGTTGCGCTGAAATCACTGATTTTTCTCTGCCTGGGAAGGCATGGTGCTCCGAAGGTCTCGGGAGGTGGGGGTTCTTCACCCGCAAAGGTCTGAAAAAATCAGAGCAATCCGACTAATCAGTCCGGATCTGTGGTGCTTATTGGCGCTTCTTGCGTGAG
>JAUTCT010000142.1 GCA_030673875.1 Verrucomicrobiota bacterium JB025
TCGAGTGACCACAACCCGGAGCGGCACCCGCCACCCCGCAACGCGTCAACCAGCTTGAAGCCAAAAACGCCCGAAATCCGACCAACCCAGGGGTCAATTTTAATTGTCGTCAGCGCCCAGCTTTAATTGTCGCCGGACAACCATCCCTGACGCCGATGGATTGCGCCACTCATGTTGAAATGAAGGGTTCTCCGCAGCAGTCACCCTACCGAGGGTATCATGCGACGACTCCCTGATGATCGGGTGAGATGGGGGAATGCCGGGGCTGAAGTCGATCGTGCTCGCGGGGCGGTTGGGGAAATCAGTGCATGTCCAGACACCCGCAGGTGAAATTGGCGGACTTCGGCCTCGTTGATCGTTTGGATGGACGGATTTCCGCTGAATGAGGTGGATCTCCGGTCCTTGGGTCCGATTGATTCAACGATTTGCCTCAACTCACTCGGCAACCCACTGATTATCAATCATTTCATCGTCATCGACGGGTCACGGCCGGTTCGTTTCATGAGCAGGAAAATGCAGGGTACGTACGGCTGGGACGGTCGCCAGAGCAGGTTGCCGTGTGAGATAGGCGCCGATCGACCCGGGAGTCTTCGGCTTGAAACGGAGCGCCACGGACCTGACGATATTTGGACGCTATGACGAAACCTGCAACCCGCTGCGATTGGTGGCATCCGGAGGCATCGAATGAAACGTGGTGTGGAGCGCCACCGGTGTGCGACCGGGTGGTGCCTGTTTGAGCGCGTCACGTCGCTCAGTTGGCGCGGACGGATGGTGAGCGGGTGATGCGTTGGCTGGCGATGAGCGAGCCGATGACGATGGCACCGCCGATCCACAGGCCCCAGCCGGGTTTTTCATTGAGGATGATGACCGCCTCAAGCACGCCGGTGAGCGGGATGATGAAGCGGTAGCTGGCGAGCAGCGGGACCGGGTGGAGCGTCGAGAGGTGGTTCCACAGGCTGAAGGCGGCGGCGGAAACGATGGCGAGCCAGAGGGTGATGGCGATCACCGTGGGCTGCATGAGTTCCTGAGTCTTCGGCAGGGCGTGCGAGCCGGCGGCAATCAGGCCGAGCCCCCCGCCAAAGAGCGACCAGCCAGTGGCGGCCCGTGCGCCGATGGTGGTGCGGATTTTCCCGAAACAGACGATTCCGAGGGTGCCGAATCCGGTCGAGGTGACGATGACGAGGGTGCCGAGCCACGGGTTTCCGGCATCTGCTCCCGGAGCGGCGGCGGCCAGGGTGATGCCGATGCCGCCGATGACGAGGGTGAGCCACTGCGCCCTGCGCGGCCACGGTGAGCCGCCGATGAGCGGGGCGAGGATCATCCACCAGAATGATCCCGAGGCGACGAGGAGACCGGCCAGAGCGCCGCTGGCGATGGCGAGGCCATAGTAGAAGAAGATGTATTGGGCGAAGGTCTGGGTCAGGCAGAAGCTGGCGAGCAGGCGCTTGTCGGTGGCCTTGAACTCGGCGAGCGGATGGCGTGCGAGGACAAGGAGCATGATGCCGGCGATGGTGAAGCGGATGCCGGCGAAGAGCCACATTTCGGAGAGCCCGGTTTCGGTGCCTTGGTGGTGCCAAATCGCGTAGACCGACTTGATGCACGGGAATGCGCTGCCCCAGAGGAGCGCGCAGATCAGGACCGGCGGCAACACCCGGATCCACCGATGATCTTGCGCATGCACGGCGCGGAGCATGGGTGGCGCCGGGGGGCATGGCAAGGACCGCGGACGGCCGCCGTGACCGGACACGAAAAAACCCGCCCCGGCGGGTGCCGCGGGCGGGTTTGAGATCGTTGGGAAACCCGGATTATTCGGTGGCTTGCGGGATTTCCGGAGCGGTTTCGCCCTCAGCCGGGAGAGATTCGGCGGGTGCGTCCTTGTTGAGGTCCTTGAGGAGGCCGGCGGTGATGTCGGTGGCGTCCTTGGTGTAGAGGAGGAAGGGGACCTGGGAGGTGCTGAGGCCGGATTTGTCGAAGACGTAGTCGTAGTTGTCGACCTTCGCTTGTTCTTCGACCAGCTTGCGGATTTCCTCGAGGATGCCCTTCATGCGCTGGACCATTTTTTCATTGAGGGCCTGATTGCGGCGCTGGAGGAATTCGCGGCGTTCGCGGTCGAGGGCGATGCCTTCCTGCTGCTGCATTTGCCATTCCTTGAAGAGCGTTTGTTTCTTGGAGTCGTTGATGGACGGGTCTTCAAGTTGTTTGCGGAGGTTGGAGAGGGTGTCTTCCAGTTCGCGGATGCGGGCGAGGCGCTCGTTGTTGTCCTTTTGGATGCGGGCGCGTTCGACGTTGATGCTCTTTTGCGCTTCGTTGGTGCGGTAGTATTGCTTGAAGAGCTCCTGCATGTCCACCGTTGCGATTTTAAGGCTACCCTCCTGCGCGGCGGCTACGGAGACGAGGGAGACCGCGAGTGCGGCGGCGAGAAAACGGCGGATCAATGTCATTGGATCAGTGGTTTGGGGGTTTCGAAGAACTCGAATATCAGCGGCAGCCTGAATGGAAAAACCGGGGGCGTCAACGCTCATCCTGAAACGTTGAAGGCCCGCATTCCGGTCGATTGCGGGGAGTTTTCACCGGACCGGAACTGCGGTCGGCTGCGCGGCTTGCCGGCGGTCGGGCGGCGAGCCGTAAAGACGCCGGATCAGGCGGTGGATCGACCCGTGAGGTGGCCGGTCGAGGCCGCTGTGAACGCACGAAATAGCCGGTGTCGCATTCGCAACACCGGCTATCCGGGTCATTGAGGGCCTGGGATGATCAGACCTGCGGTCCGGCTTGATCCGGGCCGGGCTGGTTCGGAATGGTGGGCGGTGTGGCTGGCGGGGTGGCTGCGGCCGCCGGTGGTGCCGGTTGCTTGGTTGGGGTCTGGCTGCCGAGGAAGTCGGGGAGTTGCACGCCTGCGTTTTTGGTGATTTCGTGCAGTGGCGGCAGTGATCCGACGAGGCCGGAGACGAAGTCGGCGGTGCCGCCTTTGCCGTTTGCGTCGGACTTGCCGTTGTCCCAGACGGTGATCTTGTCGATTTTGAGATTGGCGATCGCCTTCGCCTGTTCTTCGACGAGTTTGGGCATTTGCTCGATGAGCAGGAGCTGGGTGGCGAGCGCTTTGTCGGCACCGACCGAGTTGACGAGTTCGTAGAAGCCCTTCGCCTTTTTGGTGAGGACCTGTTCGACACCTTCGGCCTCGGCGAGCAGTTTGAGGCGCTGGCCGTCGGCTTCCGCGGTGAGTTTGAAGCGGAGGCCGTCTGCTTCCGCCTGCTTGACCGCCTTGAGGCCGTCAGCTTCCGCTTGTTTCTCGAGGCGGACGGCGTCGGATTCACCCATTTGTGTGCGGCGGATGGATTCGGCGCGGGCTTCGGCGTCGACGATGGCCTTTTCCTTGGCGATTTCGGCGGGGACGACGATGTTCGCCTGTTGGGTGGCTTTTTCGCGTTTCGCGCGTTCTTCTTCCGAGGTTTTTTCGGCGGCGTATGCTTCCTGGAGCGCTTGGGCGGCCTTGACTTTTTCGGCGGCGGATGCGGCGCGTTCGGCTTCGGCCTCCTTCATCCGGCGTTCGGCGTTGGAGTTTGCGATGTCGACGGTGGCGAGGTTTTCCCCCTCGGTTGCCTTGGCGTTGGCGTCGGCGACGCGGACGCGTTGGTCGCGGGAGGCCTCGGCGGCACCGATGTCACCGTCGCGCTGTGCTTCGGCGACCTTGACTTTGGCGTCGGCGATCGCCTTGGACGCGGCTTCCTGGCCGAGGGCGTCGATGTAGCCGGATTCGTCGGTGATGTCCTGGACGTTGACGTTGATGAGGCGGAGTCCGACTTTTTTCAGTTCGACTTCGACGCCGGTTGAGATGTTGGCGATGAGTTTGTCGCGGTCGGCGTTGATTTCCTCGATGTCCATGGTCGCGATGACCACGCGCATCTGGCCGAAGATGATGTCTTTCGCGAGTTCCTTGATCTCGGTGAGTCCGAGGCCGAGCATGCGTTCGGCGGCGTTTTCCATGACGCCGGGTTCGGTGGACACGCCGACGGTGAAGGTGGACGGGGTGTTGACGCGGATGTTTTGTTTCGACAGCGCGCCTTCGAGGCGGATGTCGATGGGCAGCGGGGTGAGGTCGAGCCATTGGTATCCCTGAATGACGGGCCAGATGAAGGCGGCACCGCCGTGGTAGCAGTTGGCGGATTTTCCTCCCTTCACCTTCCCGTAGACGACGAGCAGGCGGTCGGATGGGCAGCGTTTGTAGCGCAGCGCGAAAATGATCGCGGTGGCGGCAAACAGGAAGACGAGTGCGACGATGGCAATGAATTCAGGCATGTGGTTTGGGTGTTAGGTTCAGTTGGAGAGGTTATGATCCGGGAGTCCCGCTGTGGAGCGGCTCGACGAGAAACGAGGTGCCGCCGTAGGTGCCGGTGACGCGGACACGCTCGCCGGGTTTCATTTCACCGGGCGAGACCTTGCGTGCGCTGGCGGTGGTGAAGCGGCCCTGGAAGGTGACCTGGATCTGGCCGCCGTCCTTGTCGGACCCGGGGATGGTGACGTAGACGGTGCCTTCTTTTCCGATGGCGGATTCGTAGTTGAGGTTTCCCTTTGCCTGCAGGCGGAGCAGCCCGCGGAGCATGAAGAACATGGCGCTCATGGAGACCACGCCGACGATGAAGGCGACGAGCACGGCGGGCAGCGTCGAGAGCCCGGCCTGGACGGCGGCGACGCCCGACCAGCCGAAGCCGAGGAAGAAGGCGGCCAGCGTCTGGGTGGAGAAAATGCCGATGCCGGACCCGTGGTCGAAGTCGCCGGTGTCGAAGTCGATGGCGCCGTCGAGTCCGTCGGAGTCGAAGCCGAGGATGGCGAGGAGCAGTTGGACGACCACCAGGCCGGAGGCGAGCAGGGCGATCCCGTAAAACATTTGCAGCTCAAAGCTGAGGGCATTCCACCAGTCGGCGATCATTGGGATATATGTTGGGTTGTTTCGAGGCTGGGCAAGTTGTGATGAAAGGTCCGTTGAACGCAAGGAAAAGCGGGTTGCGGGTGCTTGCCGGAGCGGGACTCAGACAACGGCAGGAAATCAGCAAATCTATCAGGCGTCCGTTACAATCGCCGGGATTCATTGGAACCCTGGCGGTTGCGCGGGGGCGAACACTTGAAAAACGGCACAGCGGAGATATATGTCTTCCATGGCGGCCCCGGAAGCGCGGTCACGTGTGATTCTCCGGGTGCCGGGGCAAGTCCCGCTTTTCTTCCGCGGCGATCTCGCTCACAAAACGCCGGGCCAGCGAGCGCGCTGCCCCATCCGCACACAGCCCATCCCACTTCATTGTCATGCAGATCATCGAACGCGACCAAGTCGAAACCTCGCTCCTCTATCCCCAGTTCATCGACCAGTTGGACAACGCCTTTGCCGGTGAATACCACATGCCTCCGCGGCAGGTCCTGCCGCTGGCTCCCGGGGTGAGCCACGATGCCCTGGCGATGCTTCCGGCGTGGAACGACCAGGTGATTGCACTCAAGACCTTCACTTATTTTCCCGGGAATGAGGCGCCGTTCGACTCGCTGTATTCGAAGATTCTGGTATTTGATCGCGCCAACGGAAGTCCGCTGGCGCTGATCGACGGCACTGCGGTGACCTACTGGCGGACCGCCGGAGTATCCGCCCTGGCCTCGCGCTATCTTTCGCGGGAGGACAGTGAGGAACTGCTGATCGTGGGGACGGGGAATCTCGCACCCTACCTGCTGCGCGCGCACAGCAGCGTGCGCCGGTTTTCACGGTTGCGGCTGTGGGGGCGCAATCCGCAGCGTGCGCACCGGATCGCCGCCGCGCTTGCCGGCGAGTTGACCGTCGAGGTGGTCGAGGACCTGCCGCGTGCCTGTGCCAGCGCCGATGTCATTGTCGCCGCGACCGGCTCGCCCGACCCCCTGATCGAGGGGGCGAGGATCAAACCCGGCAGTCACGTCGATTGTCTGGGAAACCACCATGCGGACCATCGCGAATGCGACAGCGCGATGGTGACCCGTGCGCGGGTATTCGTGGACACCCGGGTGAACTGCTTCAAGGAAGCCGGCGAGCTGCTGCTCCCGGTGGGCGAAGGGTGCTTCGAACTCGACCAGGTCTGCGGCGAACTCGCGGAGCTCTGCCGCGGCGAGGTTGCCGGCCGGCAAAGCCGCGATGAAATCACGTTCTTCAAATCCGTCGGCTGTGCGCTAGGGGACATGGCCGGGGCGCTCGCCGTGCTTGAGGAATCCCCGGCCTGATCGGGCGGATTCCGCCCTTGCTTGATCGGGGAGCGGCTGCAGGGTTTCCCATGTCCGAACCGATTCTCATCATGGGTGGAAACAGTGGCATCGGCCTGGCCACCGTCCGCCGTTTGCTCGATTCCGGCCGTCAGGTTGTTGCCGCGACGCGCCACAGCGATCAGTTGGAGGCGCTGGGGGTGCCCACTGTGCCGTTTGATGCCGAGTCGCCGGCACTGGACGCTTCCGCCTTGCCGGAGCGGTTGGGAGGGCTCGTGTATTTTCCGGGAACGATTTCGCTCAAGCCGTTCCATCGGCTCGGTCCCGATGATTTTCGCAAGGATCTCGAGATCAACCTGCTGGGCGCGGTGGCGGCGATTCAGGCGGCCTTGCCTGCGCTGAAGAGGGCGGGGCACGCGTCGGTCGTGCTGTTTTCCACCGTCGCGGTTTGCCAGGGCATGCCGTTTCACGCATCCATCGCCGCGGCGAAGGGTGCGGTCGAGGGACTCGCACGTTCGCTGGCGGCGGAATTCGCACCCGCGATCCGCGTCAACGTGATTGCACCCTCGCTCACCGACACGCCGCTCGCGGGCGCATTGCTCAACTCCGATGCGAAGCGGGAGGCGTCCGCGAAACGCCATCCGCTGCAGCAGGTCGGAGATCCGGGGGACGTGGCGGCGCTCGTCGGGTTTCTTCTATCAGACGCATCGAAGTTCATCACCGGCCAGACGCTGCGGCCGGACGGCGGGTTGTCCTCGATCCGGCTTTTCGCCTGAGGCGCCCGCACCCGCACCCGCCATCTCGGAATCATGAAGACGGCAAGCCTGGTCTATCCGCATCAGTTGTTTCACGGCTCTCCCGTCCTGGGCGGGGGAAATACGATCCATCTAGTAGAAGATCCCCTGTTTTTCGGCACGGACCGCCGCTATCCGCTGAAGCTTCACAAGCAGCGCATCGCCCTGCACCGGGCCTCGATGAAGGCGTTCGCGGCCGAGCTCGAAAGGCGCGGACGCACGGTGCGCACCCTTGAGCTGCCGGAGGGCGGAGGGAGCGACTCCGTCTCGCTGCTGCGGGACGCGCTGCCAGAGAGCGTGGCGGCGATCGAACTCTGCGATCCGCACGACGACATCCTGCTGCGCCGCATCCGAAGGTTCGCTCGGGAAAGGAAGCTGGAGCTGACGGTCCATGATTCGCCCGGATTCCTGACGCCGCCCGAATTTCTGGAGAAGCACACGGGGCCGCGGCTCAAGCGGCCTTTCATGGCGAACTTCTACAAGGCCCAGCGGCAGCGTATGGGGATCCTGCTCGATGCGGACGGAGGGCCCGCGGGAGGGAAATGGTCGTTCGACCACGACAACCGCAAGCGGCTGCCGAAAGGGCACGCGGTCCCGGATCCTCCGGTGGCGGGGAGAAACCGGTTTGTCGAGGAGGCGGTCGCGTGGACGGAGGAGCGCTTCCCGGATTGCCCGGGGTCGTTGGATTCGTTCGCGTGGCCGGTCACCCGCAAGGCGGCGCTCTCATGGCTCGACCGGTTTCTCGAGGAACGGCTGGTGGAGTTCGGAAGCTACGAGGACGCGATCTCCCGCGAGCACCGGACCGTCTTCCATTCGCTTCTCACGCCGATGCTCAACATCGGCCTGATCACTCCCGGCGACGTGGTGGAGAAGTCGCTCGTTTTCGCAAAGGGCCGCGAGGTGCCGATGAATTCGCTGGAGGGCTTCATCCGCCAGGTGATCGGCTGGCGGGAGTTCATGGCCGGGATCTACCGCCACCGTGGTGCCGGAATACGCACCGCAAACTACTGGAACCATCGTAGAAAGATGCCGGCTTCGTTCTACTCCGGGGACACGGGGATTCCGCCGGTTGACGACGCCATCCGCCATGCGCTCGAACACGGATACTGTCATCACATCGAAAGGCTGATGGTGTTGGGGAATTTCATGCTGCTGTGCCGCATCGATCCGGACGAGGTCTACCGTTGGTTCATGGAGCTGTTCGTGGATGCGTATGACTGGGTGATGGTTCCCAATGTCTACGGCATGTCGCAGTTTGCCGATGGCGGCACCTTCACCACCAAACCGTATATCTCCGGGTCCAACTACATCCGCAAGATGTCGGACTATCCGAAGGGGGATTGGTGCGGCGTGTGGGACGGGTTGTATTGGAGTTTCATCTCCGACCACCTCGACTTCATCTCCGGAAACCACCGGCTCAGCATGATGGCGCGGTCGTGGGAGCGCATGGACGACGCGAAAAAGGAGGCTCACCGGCAGCGCGCCGACCAGTTTCTCGGCAGTCTCTGCCAGCGTTTGCCGTAGCCGGTCTTTTTCCAGAATCCGAAGAACCCGCCGGTGGCGAGCGGGCGGAACCGGAGATCTTCCGGGCGGTCGAGCGATTCCTTCAGCTGCTCCGCCGTGGCTGAGAGCGCGCGTTCGAGCCAGTCGATCCGTTGTGGGGGCTGTGGTGATGGTTGCCTTCGCGCTGTGGCAATTGTGTTAGGGTTCGATCCGGAGGCGGTAGAAGCACTTCGGGTCGAGCGGGGCGGGGTCGGCGAGCATGAGTGCGGCGCCGGTGCCGGTCGTCGGTTCGCCGACGTCCTCCCAGTCGTCCGCGCCGAGGGTCGCGCTCCGCTGGAGTTGATAGATCCGGCCAAGGACGGACTCGACGGTCATCCGGGTGGCGTCACCCGCACGGGTCATTGCCGGAGCGGCCAGTTCACCGGCTGAGATGGGCGCGTAGGGTTTGGCGGATACGGGCGGGCTCTCCGCGCTTTCGCCGATGGTGCTTCCGGCGGAGACGACGTAGTGGTAGGTCATGCCGTTGGTCACGTCGGTATCGGTGAAGCTGCCGCCGGTCTCGCTGGCGATGGTGGTGAATTCGCCGTCGCTTGTCCCGGCGCGCTTGAGGTGGTGGACGGTTGCGCCGTCGGACACGGTCCAGCTGAGGGTGACCCGGCCGTTGCCGGCGGTCGCGGCGAGGTCCGCGGGAACGGGCGGGGGAGTCGGGGTGGTGCCCCAGATTGCGACTTCGGTGATGCTGTTCCACGTGTTGGCGGTATTTCCGTAGCCGACGATCCGGAGGTAGCGGGCGAGAGTGTCCGGGACATCGATCGTTTCGAGCTCGGCGGTGGTTCCGGAGTTTTGCAGGCCGGTTGCGAGCGGGGTCCAGGTGATGTCGTCGTCGGAGACCTCGACGTCGAAGGTCGCGATGCGTTCGTTGCCGTTGAGCCAGGCGATCTCGAGATAGAGGATGTTTTTGAGCGAGCCGAGGTCATAGCGGATCCATTGTCCGGCGTCCTTGGCCGACCAGCGGGTTCCGATGTTTCCGTCCACGGTGTTGGCCGGAATGTTGGGGTCCTGATAGGTGCTGGCGGTGATGTCTGCGGATGAGATCTGGAACTCGACGATGCCGAAGCTGGCGGCCGCCTCATTGCCCGGCGAGCTCTCCTCGCCATCGACGGTGGCGGTGACGACATAGTAGTAAATGGTCCCGCTGAGGGCGCTGTGGTCGGTGAAGGTGGTTCCGCTGGTGGTGGCGAGGGTGATATATGGACCACCGGATGCGGTGGCGCGTTTCACCGTGTATTCGCTGGCATCGGCGACCGCATTCCAGCCGAGCTCGATGGTGCTGGTTCCGGAGGTGGCGGTCAGTCCGGACGGACCGGCAAACACGTCTCCGAAGATCTCCACTTCCGCCAGGCTGAGCGCGTTGGTTCCCCGGAGCTGGATCATCAGATAACGGCCGTTGGCGTTCGGCAGCAGGGAGACGAAGGGGTCGGGGAAGCCGGCCTGGTATTCCGACCAGACGGCCTGGCCGTTTTCATCGAGAATCGTCACATCGTAGTCGCTGAGGCGGGATTGATTCGAGTCGGTGCGGCCCCAGATTCTGATCTCCGAGATGTCGTAGAGAGCGTGGAGGTCGATTTTCCACCACGGCTGGTCCTCTGTGTTGGTGTGGGTGACGGATCCGTTAGACCAGATACCATCGGTGTTCTGATCGGTGGCGATCGAGGCGATGGTGTCGTATGCGTCGGAGCTTTGGGTGGCCTTTCCGAGGAAGGCGAGGTTGTTGAGAACGTCCCAGGACTGGGTCGCGATGCTGTTTGTGGTTCCCGCGTTGGTGACGGTGCCGATCGACTGGCCTTTGTTGGCGCTGGTGTTGTCGTCGAGCACGAGCGGGTATCCGGTCAGGTTGTTGATGACGATGTTGTCGGCCGGGTAGTCCTCGACGGCCTGGCTGTCGCTGATGATGTTGCGGTCGCCGCCCATGTTGACCTGCAGGTCCTGCTCGGGGTTTTGCACGGTGCTGCGGAAGGTGAGCTTGTGGTTGCTGCCGGTGATGTAGGCGACATGGCGGTCTCCGTTGTAGTGGGCCCCCTCGTGCGGGATGATGGTGATGTCCGCGGTGATTCCGCTGTCACTGGCGTAGTCGACCCCGAAGGCGGGCCCGTGTTTCACATCGGAATAGCAGTTTTCGATGATGCCGGAGCCGATGGCGTAGCCGCGTTCGGTGCCGAGGGTGGTGCAGCCGGAAACAACCTTGGTGCCGGAGGCATGGGTGAGGGTGACGCCGGTGCGGGTGTTGACCAGCGTGTTGTTGAGGATGGTCGGGTTGTCGGTGCCGCGGGAATACCACACGCCGTTCACGTAGGTGTTGCCGGCGTTGTAGGCGCGGATGCCGCCTTCGCAGGTGGCCTTCATGTATCCCGGCGGGAGCCGGAAACCCCAGACGGTCATGAAGTCGATGTCGAAGGCCGGGCCGGAGGTTTCCGCCAGCATGTCGTCGGTGGTGCGGGTTTCCGCCTCGACGTAGCAGCCCTCGATGGTGGGGTGGCTGGCGGCCTGCATGAAGATGCAGTGGCCGTATGACTGCTGCATCAGGGTGCAGTTGAGAATGTGGTTGTAGTTTCCGCGGACGAGCAGGCCGCTGTGTTTCCAGTGCTTGATGGTGTAGGTGGCGCCCTTGCCGAAGCAGTCGCCGTATCCGTAGGGATAGGAGCCGCGGATTTCGAAGTAGAAGCCCTCGATGCGGTTGGATTCGCCATCGACGACCAGGTTGACGCCGCCGTTGAGGCCGGCGGTGCCGTATTTGTCGCAGAGGTCGATCATCCGCAGGTTCTTGAGGACGTTGTTGTTTCCGAAGACCTGCATGTGGCTCATGCTCAGGCCGGACTGATAGATATCAGCCGCGAAATTGAGGGTGACGCCGGTGAAGTCATAGGTGCTGTTGCTTCCCCGGAACTCGAAGCGGGGCGTGCCGTAGGTGTTTTGCACGTCGTCGGCGTCGATGGTGTAGGTGCCGGGCGTCAGGGTGGCGGTGACGTTGTCCTGGGTGAGGTAGGGGAGCAGTTGCTCGGGCGAGTTGACGGTGACCGTGATGAAATAGGCGTTGACCAGTTCGTTGGACGCCGGGTTTTGCAGGCCGTCGCCATCGGTGTCGGTCACGGAGTTGCGCGGCAGGCTCACGGTGACGTTGCCGCCGAAGTTCGGGGAAACCACGAACGAATAGCGGTTGCCCGAGCCGGTCAGGTTGGAAAGCGTGGCGCCGGAGACCGCAAAGTCGGTGAGTTCCAGGCCGGTCACGGGTTCGCTGAAGTCGATGTCGACGGTGTAGTCACCGGTGACGTCGGCCGCGGTGGTGCTGAGCGTCGGGACCGGCTGATCCGACCCGGGGGCGACGTGGGTGGTGAGGATGGTGTTTGATGCGGCGTTGCCATGGTTGTCCGCATCGAGAACGGCACCGGCGGGCAGGCTCACCCGCAAGTCGCCATTGCCCGCGGGCGTGACCTCCGCGGACCAGGATGTGCCGCCGCCGCTGACATTGGAGACCGCGCAGTTCACGGTGGTGAAGTCGCCGGCATCGAGGCCCGTAACGCTCTCGGAGAATTCGATCGTCAGGGAAAACGTGGCGGCCACCGTCCCGCCGGCGGTGGTTGAGAGCGTCGGGACCGGGCTGCTCAGGTCGCGCAGTTGGTAGCCGGTGAAGTGCGGGCCGCTGGTCACGCCGTAGACGATGAACGTCTGCGAGCCGCCGTCCGCGACGAAGGTGCCGGTCACGTGTTGATCGTTGACTTCGGGGCTGAGGTTGCCGTTGCCGTCGCCAAACTGCATGGCGCGGGCGTCGCTGCTCGATCGCTCGTCGACAAACCACGCCTGCACCAGGTATTCCTTTCCGGTCTCGAGGAGGCCGCCGCCAATCTGCAGGGTGCCGGACGTGCCGTAGTCCAGGCTGTTGAGGAACTGGTTGTATGCGGTGTCTCCGGTATCGCCACTGAGGAAATTCGTGGTTGCGTCGTTGTTGAGCAGCGTCGTGTCCGCGGTGAACGGGACGCCGTTGATGACGAGGTCCGCGGCGTCCGCTTCACCCGACGCGTTGATTGCTTCCACCAGCACGCCATCGGTCCGCACGTCGGACGGTGCGGCATAGTCGGTGGCGGGGCCCCATGTGATGTCGGCGGCGAGTGCCGCGCCCGCGAGCATGAGCCATGCCGCGGCAATGGTGTTGCCGTCCATAGTTGTGGTTATCGGACTGATTGGTTTTTCCGTTCCTCTTCCACGCGTTGGAACAGTCGGGAAGTTTCAGAGGTAGGTCGGTTGCATGGGGGTGGCAAGGAAGGACTGCACCGGTTGAACAGGGTGAGCAAAGTCGGATTCAGCAGCCAGAGGTCCGGATCCGCGGTGGGATCGTGGAAAGACCTGCGCAACGACGGAGTCGGCGGCCGGGCGCTCACGGTTCACATGGTCACCGGCAAAACGATCGCTGCGTCTGCCGGTGATTGGTTACCGGAGAAATGGCCGGGACACCAGGGATGGCTCCGTTTCCTGTCCGGAGGAAACGCGTTCGGTTGGGCGTGTCCGCGCTCCGCGGTGGATGAATGCACCCACTCCCAGCCCGTCTGGCGCGGGCGAAAATGCCGGGCCGAGAGGGGAATTTCCGCTTTCGGGAAATTTTTCGGTAACGTTTGGTGGTGAGCGGGCATTGCAACGTGGACGGCCCCCTGTGGGCCTTTCACCCGCCTGTTTGATGAGCCCGTGAAACACGCGGCAACGACCCGGCTGCCGGTCACAAGGCAGCGAATCCCCAGCACCAATCGATGAAATCATCCCATCCACCCATTACTTGCCTCACGGCTGCAGCCTGCCTCGCCCTCGCCTCGTCCGCCACTCACGCAGCGGTCATTTTTCAGGCGTCGGCGACCAATACGACCGAAATAGTAAATACCTCCAACGATCTTGACGCACTCACTATCACGGGTGACACCGACGGCGGCACTCTGGTGATCGACAACCAGAACGGCAGCTTCAACAACGGTGGCTTTGCAAGTAGTCAAACGGTCGGGAGCCTGAACTCCGGATCCTTGACTTCGATGGATGCACTGACGATGACCCTGACGGTCGACTCGATCACGGGCCCATTCAGAGCCAATGGTGTGACATTCGGCTTAACGGATGATAACTCCGCATTCGGACTTGGCGCTGCCGGCCTCGGGATCAATGTGCGGGCGAACGGCTCCACCACCACGCTCAGCGCCGGCTTTGGCACCGCTGATTCGATCGACTCCTGGGGCGCGACCGAAGCCAGCATCATGGACGGGTTTACGGTCACGTTGACCGCCGATGTGAATGGCTATCGTTTTTCATTCACCGATCTCATTGCACAGGGGACCAACCCGATTGTCGATATCACCGGCACCTTTTCCGGAACCGAATTTGTCGACAACTTCAGTGCCGGCTATTTTTACGAGACGACCCAGAAGTTCAACACCACGGATGCCACGATCACGACGATCAGCGAGGCCTCCATCGATGTCATCCCTGAGCCATCCACCACGGTGGTGCTCGGCCTGTTCTGCGGCATCGGAGCATTCTTGCGGCGGCGCGGATAGACCCTTTCCGCTGGTCGTGGGGGCGCCCGCAAACCACGCTTCAAACGGTCGGCCTCCATGCATTCGAGGTCGGCCGTTTTCTCGACCAGCCGTCACTTCGAAAATGAATTCCCCACGCTTTTCCCAACACCAACCCACCCAACGATGAGACCATCAGCAACACCGATCACGAACCGCCAGAGCGGCATTTTCAACCATCTGCGGAAGCTCATGCTCTGCTTGCTGGTCCTGCCGCTGGCATGCATGGCGAAGCCCGGTGAATTCAACTATGAATATGTCGGGCCCGCGGTGCAGACGAAGGGCATGCATGTCTGGGGATCATCGCCGGTCATCGGCCCGGACGGGAAGGTCCACCTTTACGTCGCCCGTTGGCCGATGGCGACGCGCAAGGATTTCAACGGGTGGTATCGCGAGTGTGAAATCGCCCATTACGTGGGTGACAAACCGGAGGGACCATTCGAATTCGTCCGCGTGGCGGTGCCCGACCAGGACGGCACCTTCAATTCCCCGCACAATCCGTCGATCAAGAAGGTCGATGGGAAATACGTGCTCTGTTTCATCGTCAATGAACGGGACAACCTGAAGACGCAGCGCATCGTCATGTATGTGGCTGATGACCTGAATGACGACTGGAAGCCGGCCGCCGGCGCCGAGGCCGACGGAACGATGCTGCGCAAATCAACCGACCCCAAGGGCTGGAATCACTCAGCCCGCCTGGGCGTTTCCAATCCGTCGCTCATCAAGCACAACGGGAAATACATGTTATACTGCAAGTCCGTCGTCTTTCCCACGCCGCAGGCGAAGAAGCGCAAGTATGTTTACGGCGTGGCCGTGTCCGACAAACTCGAAGGCCCCTACCGATACCACAGCAAGCCGGTCACCTCGGGCAACATGACGCTCGAAGACGCCTATGCATTCAGCATCAACGATACGGTCTACATGCTCAGCCGCGACTTCGGGGCATCGAAAGGATCCAACGGAGGCGGCTTGTTGTGGAAGTCGAAGGACGGGCTGATGTTCCACGGCAAAGACACCACCCGCGCCTATGAAGACCTCGCGCATTACGTCGGCAAGGATGCCCTGAAATCCGCCAAGGCGTATCGCGGGAAAATCGATGGACACCTGGAACGGGCGCAGGTCCTGGCGATTGATGGCCGGCCCGCGTATCTCTATCTGGCCACCGGCGTCAACACCACGCCGGGATACGGAAGTCGCTCGCACGTGTTCCGGATCACGGGATCGCACGAGGAATAGTGCTTCTCCAATTTGCCCGCATCCGATTCACCGGTCGGATGCGGCTTTGCGGTTGCCCATCAGGCCCTTCACCTCTCTTGCGGAGAGGGCCCGGGGGAGGATCCGCACTTCGTCGATATCGCCGAAGAACCGACCACCGTAACTTTGAGGAAACGGGCCGCAGCCGATCTGAAGCGGCTGTGATTTCAAGCTGTCGATCACCGTCGAGATGACGCGGTCATCTTTCGGCAGCTGGCTGAATTCCGGATTCAGCTGCTCGCGTTCGCCGTTCAGATAGAGTTCCACCATGTCGCCATCGATATTGCGGGTTCCGCGAAACACCAGCGCGATGTGTTGCCATTCGCCCGCAACAATCGGCGTGCTGCCGGAAAACTGAGTCGATCTCCCGACGGCAAACCGCAGGACCCTTGCCTCGCTTTTGCGGGACTTCCCGATCATGAAATTGCATCTCGCCAGCTGACTTCCGCTGGGATCCCCCCAGGAGACAATCCCGGCAAATGGCGGGCTGTTCCGTCCGTCCGGTCGAATCCAGCAGGCGATCGTCCTCGAGGCGGCGCCACCGATTCCAGGCCAGTTGGTTCTCACGGTGTCACTGCGCTCCCGCAGCGACAACGCCTTTCCTTCCACGCCTTCGGTCAACTGTGCGGGCCCGCCACCATGCGTCCGCACCTCCATTCCCCGGACGGCCGGATACTCGCCTTCCGGTTTCAACGGATCCTCGCCATCGAATGAAAACCAGATGCCGGGCAGTTTGGGAGGCAGGCTTTTCAAGAACATCGCTTCATTCGGGTCCTGTTCGATCCACCGCCCCACTGGAGAAAGCCGCAACGATTCGTCCGCCCGGAGTTCCCGCTCTTCCTTCATCGCGAAACGCGCCGAACAACGGACGCGGCCGTCAAACACGTGAATGACGTCAAGTTCGTCCGGCCGGGTCACCAGACCGAACTCAGTTCCCAGATCGACGACTTCCACCGACGGGGTGAGCACTCGAAATCCGCGTCCGGATTCATCCACGCGGAACCATCCGCTGCCCTCGCGCAATTCGAGCAAACCCGGCCCGCGCAAGACCATCTCCGCCGGTCCCTCGATCACGGCACGCACCTGGCCTGGAATGTTCAATTCCGCGACACCGAACTCGAGCCGCACCGGCTCGCCGTGGGCGATCTTGCCATCCTTGCCGATCGATCCGCTCCACGAAGTCCCCGGGCTGAAGGCCACCCGAATGGTGGTATCGGGTTCCCGCAGGAAAATGTGGTGCAGCACCAAGGCCGATACGAGCAGCACCGCCGCCGCCGCCAGTGCCGAGCGCAGCATCGCCTTGCGCTGCCTGCGGCGCATGTAGGCATTCATCCACTCGCCGGACGCGGGCGGACTCCCCAGATGCAGGGATTCCTCCAGCAGTTGTTCGACCCGCATGGAACGACGATAGAAGTCGCGGGAGTCCGGATTCGTGAGAAGCTCCTCTTCGAGAGTGGATATTTCTTCGGCGGAGAGGGTGCAATCCGCCATTCCCTGGGTCAGGCGCTCGAGTTCCCGGCGGTTCACGCGAAGTCTCCTTCCTCATCAATCTGCTGTTCGACACAGCGTTTCAATGCCGCCCGCAGCCGGAACAACCGAATGCGCATGCTGCCGGCGCTTTGCCCCAGCCGGTTCGCGAGGCGCTGGACGCCACCATGACTGCCATAGCGGGTCCGCACCAGGTCCAGATCCTCACTCGGCAGCCGTTCCAAACAGTATTCAAGCGCCACCAGTTCCTTCTCGTGAGCCTTGGCATCATCCTGCCATTCGTCCGCCAGTTGATCCACCAGCTCCGGTGAAAAAATGTGCCTTCCCTCGCGGCGCATCCGCCGGAGATGGCCGAGCACGCAATAGCGGGCGCAGGTGAACGCCCATGCCCGGAAATTCGTGCCGGGCTCGAATTGGTCCCGCTTCTCCCAGAGCAGAAGATTGACCTCCTGGGTCACGTCCGCCACCTCGCCCGTTCCACTCATCAAATATCCGATGAAGGCCCGCAACGCAGGCTGGATCTCCGTGACGTCCCGCACGAAATCGCGCATGGCTTCATTGATCTCGTCCGGTTGTGGTTTCATGGAGTCTTCTTCAAACAGGGATGTCCTCCCGGCATCATACGTTACATGAATTCGCTTTTCCACTCCGACGGCCTGAAGTGCCGGAATAAAGGAGCTTTATCGTAACAAATGGCCGGAATCGGCATTCTCGTGGTGGCCTCATGCATTCCCATTTCACTTCCTCGTTGCTCGCCGCCGGCCTGATGTTCTCCGGCGCTCCTCATGCGGCTGCGGACACCCCGCTCGGATCGGTCTCCGAGAGCGCTTCGCTGGCCGGAATCGTGGAGGGTGGCACCGCCAACCGGCAGGGCATCGAGAGCATCAACTCGTTCGACCTTTCCGATGACGGACTGGTTCACACCATCACCTGGGAAATCACGGCCTGGGACGCGCAAGGAAGCTCCGGAGCACGACGCATCGGTCTGGACGTGAAGAGTTTTTCCAGCTCGTTGCCAACTCCCGCCGACACGAGCTTGCTCACCATCTCCATCGATGATGGGGGATCACCATATCGGTTCAACTGTTAGAGCCAATCGGGTGGTGTGGTCACCACTCACTTCGCCACCAACTTTGACCTCGATGCGGGTTTCACGGGCGACCCCGAGGAATTCACCCTGATCCTGACGCTCGATGTGTCGGGGCTTCGCATCTCCACGCTCGGACTCAACAATTCCACCCAGGTGAATCTCAGCGGCTCCTGGGCTTCCCTGAGTGAAGGCGGCACCGACTTCACCACCGCTCTCGCAACCGATGGGCCGATGTTCATCGCAGCGTCCATCATCAACCGGAATTTCACAGGTGCCACGCTGGATACAACGTGGACGGCTGGGGATCGGACATCTGGGGCACTGCTGATGAATGCCGTTTCACCTGCAGGGACATGACCGGTGACGCCGAGATCATCGCCAGGATCGCCTGGGTGCAGGACACCCACACCTGGGCGAAAGGCGGAGTGATGATGCGCTCGGACCTCACCGCAGGGTCGCCGAACGCCTGCATCTTCCAGCGCCCTGACAAACAAATCACCTTCCAGACAAGGACCGCGGCCGGGGGCGTCACCACGTCCGTCGGACCCGAGGGTGGCACCGGTTCGGTGAAATGGGTCCGGCTTGTGAGGTCCGGCAACGAGTTTTCCGGCTACTACTCGACTAGTTCTTCCACCGGGCCATGGACCCGGCTGGGTGCCGCCACCACCACCATGCCGGCCACCGTCAAGACCGGCATCGTCGCCTGCAGTCATCTTGGCTACGAACTGGGCAGGACGAATTTTCACGAGGTAAGCACGGTGCCGGCTTCCGCCTCGAGCACCTAAGGCATCTTCGATGAGTCCAGTGACTCGGCGGACATCTTGCTCGAGCAAAGTGCTCTGGGCGTAAGCCACGCCGTCTTCTGGGTGCTCGTGGTTTGTTAGACCTCGGAAGAATCCAAACATCATCGGGTATTCCGGCTGATGGTGGTCCGGAAATTTGATCTCAAATGCCGGCTCTCAAGTCCCGCAAACTCCACAACACCCCCGCCGCAGGTCCCGCCCGGCCACGCATCTTCCGCGCACCATCCTTCCTCTTCGGACCAAACCGCTCCCGTGCCCCGTCGAACGCATCGTTCACAAACTTCCGGCTGCCGATCACCGCACCATCCGTGAAATACCGCACCCGGCAGCGCAACATCGTGCCATACGAGATATCACGATCCTTCGCCTTTTCGGCCTCCTCCTTCGCAATCCCTTTCCGCGTCACCACCCGCTCCACCTTCCCGGCCCGGTTCACCCGCTCCACCGCCTTCTCCTCCGCGCCACTCATCAATATCCGCCGGTATTGACTCGCCACACATTCCTGTGTGCCTCGCCCCTTCGGGGCACGTCGCTTGCGCTCCTGTCCAAAACCCTCCGTGCCTCCGGGTTGTTCCAACGAAACATTCCGAGCCCAAAGCTCCGCATCCGCGCCCACTCCCTTGTGGGCCCGCAAGGCCCTCACCAAACCAGCCCGCGCCTTCCTCCCGTTCCCCTTCGGTCCGCCACCGATCGCCTCGCCATAACTGCTCCAGCGGTAATCCGCCGGTTCCTTCACCATCTCCGCCCGCACCGGGTTCA
>JAUTCT010000143.1 GCA_030673875.1 Verrucomicrobiota bacterium JB025
TCCGGCGATTCCGGCGATTCCGGCGATTCCGGCGATTCCGGCGATTCCGGCGATTCCGGCGATTCCGGCGATTCCGGCGATTCCGGCGATTCCGGCGGGTCTCCCGGGGTGAGGCCGAGGGCGCAAAGGACCGTAGCCGCAGCGATGAGCGCGGTGATTTGCAGGGTGCGACGGCCCGTCATGCTTCACGGAGGAAACGCCGTGGGAGGGAGGAGGTGTCGGTAGCGATTTTAGAAATCCTTGTTGTCGAGGAGGCCGCGAAGCTGGGTTTGGAACTCGATGATGTCGTTTTCCGTGGGGCGGTAACCGGGGGTGTCCGGGTCGAGGCCGGGGCGTCCGGATTGGTCGAGCATCCAGATGGCGGTTTCGCCGTCGGAGAAGGTGACCCTGCCGCTGACGAGGGCGCCGGGGAGGGTGATTTGGTCGAGGGTGACGGTGGTTTGGCCGGTGGCGACGACTTCGGGTTGGATGACCTCGTCCTCGCCGCTTTGGGTCGGATCGTTATCGGATTCGCCGGCGAGTTCGATGCCGAGGTCGAGCACGGCGAAGCGGGTGTCCATGTAGGTGGCGGAGATGCCGAATTCGTCTTTGATCTGGCGCTGGAGGTCGGAGAGGGTGGCACCGGCGGCGGCCTGTTGTTTGAGGGCGTCGACTTGTTCGGGGGATAGCTGCTTGGCACTGAACATGGATGGGATCTTGAGGAGGATTCGGGGAATGCCAAGAGGAATGCCAAGAGGAATGGCAAGTGGAGTACTTGCAAGTGGCCGAGAGGGAAGTCGGCAAGCGGAGGAGAAGCGGAGGGGGAAGGGCGTTGCACGCATTGCTCAACCCCGGGGGAGATGGGATTTGGAATTTGAAATTAGGGATTTCTTGTCGGGGCTGGGTTTGGGAGCTTGTGGGGGTGAGAGAAGACGATGTGCGAGCGGTGTTGCGGGAGCGGTTTGGGTTTGATCGGTTCCGGGGCGGGCAGGAGGCGGTGATCGGGGCGCTGCTGGAGGGGCGGCCGGCGCTGGCGGTGTTTCCGACGGGTGGGGGGAAGTCGCTCTGTTATCAACTGCCGGCGATGATGCTGAAGGGATTGACGCTGGTGGTTTCTCCGTTGATCGCGCTGATGAAGGACCAGGTGGATGCGCTGGTGGCGCGGGGGATTGCGGCGGCGCGGTTGGATTCGACGCTGGAGGCTGAGGAGGTCTCAGGGCTTTATGAGCGGTTGGATGCGGGCGAGGTGAAATTGTTGTATGTGGCGCCGGAGAGGCTGGCGAACGAGAGGTTTCGCAAGCAGTTGAGCGGGTGGTGTCTGGCGATGGTGGCGATTGACGAGGCGCACTGTATTTCCGAGTGGGGGCATAATTTTCGTCCGGATTACCTGAAGTTGGCGGAGTTTTGCCGGAAGGCGCGGGTGAAGCGGGTGCTGGCGCTGACAGCGACGGCGACTCCCAAGGTGGCGGCGGAAATCCGCAGGCGGTTCCGGATTGCGAAGGGGGACCACGTGCAGCTGAGTTTCCACCGGGAGAATCTGGAGCTGCGGGTGACGCCGGTGACGATGGCGGAGCGGAAGCGGGTTCTGCTGGAGCGGGTGGTGGCGGTGGACGGCGCGGCGGTGGTGTATGTGACGCGGCAGGAGACGGCTGAGGAGGTGGCGACGTTTTTGCAACGTGAGGGGGTGGAGGCGCGGGCGTATCATGCGGGGCTGCGGGCCGACGTGAGGGCGGATGCGCAGCGGGAGTTCATGGCCGGCGAGGTGCGGGTGGTGGTGGCGACGATCGCATTCGGGATGGGGATTGATAAGGCGGATATCCGGGCGGTGTTTCACTATAACCTGCCGAAGAGCCTTGAGAACTACACGCAGGAGATCGGGCGTGCGGGGCGCGACGGGGACGCGGCGGTTTGCGAGATGCTGGCGTGCGGGAATGACCTGACGGTGCTGGAGAACTTCGTGTATGCGGACACGCCGACGCGGCGGGCGCTGGGCAATCTGCTGGACAGGGTGCTGAGGCGCGGTGGGACGTTTGATGTCTCGGTTTATGATCTGGCGGGGACCTGTGACGTGAGGAACACGGTGGTGGAGACGGTGCTGGCGTATTTGGAAACGGATGGGGTGCTGGAGTCGACGGGGAGTTTCCACCAGAAGTATCGGGTGAGGTTGCTGCGGACGCGTGAGCAGGTGGTGGCGGGGATGGCGGCGCGGGAGCGGAAGTTTGTGGCGAGCGTGCTCGAGCGCGGCAAGGAGGGGAGGTATTGGACGGAGTTGGAACCGGTGGTGGTGGCTGAGGAGCTGGGGGTGAAGCGCGAGAAGGTGGTGGCGGTGGCGGGGGCGCTGGAGGCGGCGGGAGATGCGGTGGTGAAGGTGTCCGGAGTGCGGAAGGGGTTCCGGCTGAAGCGGGAAGTGGAGGATCTGGCGGGGCTGGTGGAACGCTATTGCGAGTTGTTCGAAAGGCGGGAGGAGGCGGACTTGCAGCGGTTGGGCGGGGTGCTGGGGATTTCCTCGTGCCGTGGGTGCCTGACGAATTACCTCACGCGCCATTTTGGCGAAAAACTGGACGGGCCGTGCGGTCATTGCGACCGGTGCCGCGGGGTGAAGGGAAAGGTGGTGAGGAGGCCGGCGGCACGGGCGGTGTCCGACGATGAGTTGCGGGTGGTGCGCGAGTTGGCGGAGGCGAGACATGCGGCGCTGGGGAGTGCGCGGCAGCTGGCGAGGTTCTTGTGCGGGATGACGAGTCCGGCGAGCACGCGGGCGCGACTGACGCGGCATGACGCGTTTGGTTTGCTGGGGGACGTGCCGTTTGAGGAGGTGCTGGCGGTGGCGGAGGTGGTGGTTTAGGCGGGAGATCGGGAGGAAGACGGGTGGGCTTTGCAGGAAGACGGACGCCCCGGCGGTGCGTCCCTACCGGGGAAGGGCGGCGCTAAATGGTGATTGAACCGCCAAGATGGGAAGGGCGCCAAGACCGCTGCGCGGCGGGTGGGGATTGTGGATTGGGGATTGTGGATGGGGGATTGTGGATGGGGGATT